>NZ_FRAU01000007.1 GCF_900142415.1 Rhodothermus profundi | reverse complement strand
CCGAACGCTCCGCCCCCAACGCCGCCACCACCGCCGCCTCATACCGACCCAGCCGCTCGTCCAACTCCGCCACCGTATGCGACGTCCGAAACACCTCCCACAATCGCTCCATCCACACCTGCTGCTCCGCGTCCAACCCCAGACTGTCCCACCAGGCCGTCAGACGATCCCCCGACCGAGCCTCCCCCAACACCAACTGCGCCCGACGATACCCCGCCACCACTCCCTTCACCCCATAGGCCCGCTCATAAGCTGCCAGCGCCGCCTCCAGCAACCGACCCACTTCCTGACGATCCAGCCGCTTGCCCGCCCGAAACGCTTCCTGGCGCCGCACATAGCGCACCACGAAACGCGCCAGGCGTTCCTGCTCTTCGACCAGCGCTCGGCGAAAACGCGAAGGATCCAGCACCGCCTCCTGGTTCGGCGTTGGTGTCCAGCCCTCGCCCACCAGCAGCGTGAAAAGCCCGATCGCAACGACAGGGCGTCCGGATCCAAAACGAGCCATCCCTTGCATGACATAGACCGGTTTGGTGTGGGAAATGTGCTGCAGGAACCGTATAACTTTTTTTTTTTTTTTTTGGAGCAAGAGTTCAAATGTTAAGTCTTTGTAAATAGCTCTCAGGATCGAAAAGTCGGTCCGCGTTTATCTCTTCGAACGGATGCGCCTCCGGCACTATGGGGGAGCTTTCGGGAAGGTCTTTTTCGGTTCTGGGGCTGAATACGGGCAGGCGGTTTGCGTTGCGTCCGGGTTGCTTTTGCGCCGAGAAAATCCTGTTTGCCCTTGTGCGGGGCGAGAAAACCCCGTAGCTTTCTGGACGCGGAGACCCTGTTGTGCCGGGTATGATGCAGGAGGTGTTACTTGCCATCCGGGAAGCGTTGCGGCAGGAGCGCGCGCTGCTGGGTCCCCTGGGTTTCTGGAAAATCCCGACCGCCATGTCCGCATCGACCTCTACGCCTGCCTCGCGAGATCTGTTTGGGCGGCCACAGCCATCGGCCGAATCCGCGCCGGCGGATCCCTATACCCGCATCGAAGCGTTGATCCCGCCCGACTCACCCCTTCGGGCCATGCGAACGCTTGACGAGGTGGCCCGTTATGTAGCCCAGACTATCCTGATTCCTATCGACGCGCGACGCACCCATCCGGTCTTTGGGGTCGGCAACCCGGAGGCAGACCTCATGGTGATCGGCGAAGCGCCCGGAGCCGAAGAAGATCGCCAGGGCGAACCGTTTGTAGGGCCCGCTGGCCAGTTGCTCAACAAAATGCTTAAAGCTATTGGCTTTGAGCGAGCCGACGTCTACATTACCAATGTGCTGAAGAGCCGTCCCCCCTATAACCGGGATCCTCAGCCAGACGAAATCGAAACCCACCTGCCTATTTTGTACAAACAGATCGTGTTGGTGCGTCCCCGCATCCTCCTGTGTGTGGGCCGGATTGCCGGTAATGCCCTGCTGAACCGGAATAGTTCCCTGCGCACCCTTCGCGGGAAGGTACACGACTTTTATGGGCTGCCGGTGGTCGTGACCTATCATCCGGCCGCCTTGCTTCGCAATCCCCAGTGGAAACGGCTGGCCTGGGAAGATCTCCAGTTGTTGCGCGCCCACTATGACCGGCTGATGGGTATGGCAACGTCCTGAAAATGCAGCAAACCGATGGCCGAATTTGAGGAACGTCCCCGGCTGAGCATTGGTGAAGAGGAAGCACCGCCCTATCCTCTGGAAAAGCTGATGGGAGGGCGCCGCCGCTCGCGGGCCCAGATTCACGCGCTGCACCAGCAGGCCGGTCGCGTGCCCCCTCAGGCTGTCGAGCTAGAGCAGGCCGTGCTGGGGGCCATGCTTATCGAGCCAGAGGCGATCCCCCGCGCCCTCGAGATTCTGACGCCCGAAGCATTTTACGACGGCCGTCATCAGCGCATTTTCCGAGCCATTATTCGATTGTTTGAGCAGAATCGTGGCGTCGATCTACTGACGGTTACCGAAGAGCTGCGGCGCACCGGTGAGTTGGAACAGGCGGGCGATACTGTTTACCTGAGCGAACTGACGACCCGAGTAGCTTCCGCTGCCAACGTCGAATACCACGCCCGGATCATTGCGGAAAAGGCGCTGCTGCGCCGCATGATTGAAACCATGACGCTCCTGGTCGGCCGGGCCTACGACCCGGGAGCCGATGCTTTTGAGCTGCTGGACGAAGTAGAGGCCGAGATCTTTCGGCTCTCGGACGTGCACCTGCGCAAGGCGGCCCGGTCGATGAATGAAATCATTAAAGAGACGCTGGAGCGGCTGGAAGCCATCCATGGTCGTCCGGGCGGCATCACCGGCGTGCCCAGTGGCTTTCATCAACTGGACGCGTTGACGGGCGGCTGGCAGCGAGGCGACCTGATCATCATTGCGGCCCGTCCCTCGATGGGCAAAACCGCCTTCGCGCTGAGCTGCGCTCGCAACGCCGCCTTGCATCCACATTACGGGACCGGCGTAGCCATTTTTTCCCTGGAGATGGGTGCTGATCAGTTAGCGCAGCGCCTCCTGACCGCTGAAGCCCGGGTCGATGCCCAGGCTGCTCGGACCGGTCGGCTGCGCGACGAAGACTGGCGGCAACTGGCCCGCGCCGCCGGTCGCCTCTCAGATGCCCCGATCTTCATCGACGACACCCCGGCGCTCAGCGTGCTCGAACTCCGCGCCAAATGCCGTCGCCTGAAGGCCGAGCACAACATCGGGCTGGTGATCGTGGACTATCTGCAGCTCATGCAGGCCTCGCACATGCCCCGCAATGCCAACCGCGAGCAGGAAATTGCCCAGATCTCCCGTTCCCTCAAGGCGCTGGCCAAAGAGCTGAACGTGCCGGTTGTTGCCCTTTCCCAGCTCAGCCGTGCTGTCGAAACGCGCGGAGGCGACAAGCGCCCCCAGCTCTCCGATCTGCGTGAAAGCGGAAGTATCGAGCAGGATGCGGACGTGGTGATTTTTATCTATCGTCCTGAGCGCTACGGCATCACGGTAGACGAGAACGGCAACTCCACGGAGGGCATTGCCGAGATCATCATCGGCAAGCAGCGTAACGGCCCGACCGGCACGGTGCGCCTGGCCTTTATCAACCAATACGCTCGCTTTGAAAACCTGACGCTCTACCAGCCAGAGCCTAACCCGTTGCCAGACGTTTCAGACGACATTGTACTGCCTTCTGGCCCTTCGGACGAAGCGCCTTTTTGAACAGCACAAAAAAAGCCCCGGTCACTTTGCACCGGGGCTATTGCAGAGGTGACGGGCGGATTCGAACCGCCGTACGGGGCTTTGCAGGCCCCTGCCTAACCACTCGGCCACGTCACCGTTGACGTCTCGTCTTACGACAGAACCGGGGCACCGGATCCTTCCGGCCGCTCCCCTAACGAGGATTTTGCCAATGGGTTTCACCCGGCAAACGCTCAGGGGAAATATCCAGCAACCCCTGTCCTTCAACCCCGGGTTTTGAGGAATGTACGCAGATTCCCGTGTGAATGCGCTTATATTAACTTTAGGTTAACTGGTATCCACTTGCGATGTGGCCCCTACTGGTCTGGCTCATGGTAGCACCGGTGCAGACCGCTGCACCGGAAGTCTACTGGCTGGTGCTGGAAGATGAACCGATTACGCCAGCAACCGTCCGGTTTATCCGACGCGGCTTGCGCGAAGCCGTAGACCAGGGAGCAGCCTGTCTGGTTATAGAAATGGACACGCCGGGCGGGCTTGTTGACGCCACGCGAGACATTGTGCAATTGTTTTTGCGCAGTCCCATTCCTATAGTGGTCTATGTATCCCCGCCAGGTGCGCGAGCGGCGTCGGCAGGGGTCTTCATCACATTGGCCGCGCATGTGGCGGCGATGGCCCCTGGTACGCACATCGGAGCAGCCCATCCCGTGCAGCTCGGAGGAGGTCCGGCTACGCTACCCGACACGGCCCGCGTCGATCCGATGTCTGAAAAGATCCTGAACGATGCGGTGGCCTGGGCGCGGGCGCTGGCGCAATATCGCGGACGCAACGCCGACTGGGCTGCTCGGGCCGTCTCAGAGAGTCAGACGCTGACCGCTCGGGAAGCGGTCGCACGGAACGTCGTCGATTTCCTGGCGCCTTCGCGCGACTCGCTCCTGATTCTGCTCGACGGACAAAAAGTGATCCTGGATGGCCAGACCACGATTCTACAAACCGCCGACGCTACGGTACGCACCGTTGAACGCTGGTGGGGCGAGCGCATCCTTGCGGCGCTGTCCAATCCGAACATCGCCTTTCTGCTGCTGATGCTGGGCTTCTATGGATTGCTGTTTGAGCTGTACACCCCGGGCTGGGGCATTCCAGGAACGCTGGGGGCTATCTTTTTAATGCTGGGCTTTTACGGGCTTTCCATTTTACCGGTCAACTATGTCGGGCTTGCCTTACTGGTGCTGGGACTGGGCATGCTGGTCGCCGAGGCCTTTGTACCCAGTTTTGGTCTGCTGACAGTAGGAGGCGTCGTATGCCTGATTTTAGGAGGGCTAATGCTCGTCGAGAGTCCTATGGGATTTCCGCGGGTTTCGGCCGCGCTGGTCGTTCCCGTTGCCTTAGCCACTGCTTTGATTGCCCTGTTTCTGCTGGGCCATGCGCTCCGAATTCAACGCCGGCCAGCCCGCGTGGGGGATGAGACGCTGATTGGACGCCAGGCTATAGTCCGTGAGGACTTTGCCCCTGAGGGCGACCACTTCCGAGGCTATGTGTTCATCCACGGCGAGTGGTGGCAGGCGTGCAGTTCGGAGCCGGTGCGGGCGGGTCAGACTGTCCGCGTTGAGGAGCGGAAAGGACTTTGCCTGTGGGTTACTCCCGTTGCTTCTTCCCCCTAAAAACCAAGCGATGGTGCGGCCATGCTTTCTTCGACGGGTATTGTCATCGGGTTGATTGTTCTGTACTTCATCAGTTGTATTCGGATTCTCTATGAATACCAGCGGGGTGTCATCTTTCGGATGGGCCGAGCGCTGCCCGAACCCAAGGGTCCGGGCATAGTGCTGGTGTTCTGGCCCATTGACCGCATGGTGCGCGTCAGCCTGCGCACGTTTGTGCACGACGTCCCCGAGCAGGATGTGATTACGCGGGACAATGTATCGGTGCGCGTAAACGCTGTGGTGTATTTCCGCGTGGTCGATCCCATGAAGGCCGTGCTGGAGGTAGAGGATTATCGCTACGCCACCACGCAACTCTCCCAGACCTCTCTGCGAAGCATTGTGGGCCAGGTAGAACTGGATGAACTGCTGGCCGAACGGGAGAAGATCAACCGCCGACTGCAGGAAGTCATTGACCAGCAGTCGGATCCCTGGGGAATTAAAGTTTCCCTAGTGGAAATTAAGCACGTGGACCTGCCCGAGCATATGAAGCGGGCCATGGCCAAGCAGGCAGAAAGCGAGCGGGAGCGCCGGGCCAAAGTGATTCATGCGCAGGGCGAGTTGCAGGCAGCCGAGCAGCTCGCCCAGGCAGCTGCTATGCTGGAAGCCCATCCCATGGCCATGCAGATGCGTTTTTTGCAGACGCTGGTGGAAGTGGGCTCAGAGAACAATACCACCATTGTCTTTCCCATTCCGCTAGAGCTGGTACGGCCCTTGCTGGCGCCCCAGCAGGGCAAATCGCAGGAAAAGACGGGCTCCGCTTAAAAGAAAAGCCCGGAAGAATGCCGGGCCCGCGCCCCGGGCAGGACTCGAACCTGCAACCGGCGGCTTAGAAGGCCGCTGCTCTGTCCGGTTGAGCTACCGGGGCTTTACTACCCTTGGTCGGGGCGGCCGGATTTGAACCGGCGACCTTCTGCTCCCAAAGCAGACGCGCTAACCGGGCTGCGCTACGCCCCGAATTTGCTCACCGCATGTAACACCGAAGCGCCCCGGGTGGATTCCCCGAGGCGCATAGCTGAAAAACTGATTCAGAATTCCGCCCAGACCTGCCATCCTATTTAGCCTGAGCGATCTGTTTCACCTCATCAACCGGAACGATGCGCTCGCGAAACCGAAACTGGCCGTTCGGCTTTCGTTCGGCCACGATAACTTTGGCCATTTTGACCTGCTGGCGGTTCTTGCCCCGGTCTGTCCGCTGATTCTTGCTAATCTTTGGCATGGCTTACTTTACCTCCCGATGGAGTGTGTGGCGACGCAAAACCGGATTGTACTTTCTCAATTCCAGCCGGCCCGGTGTATTGCGCCGGTTTTTAGTGGTGACGTAGCGCGATGTGCCCGGCGCTTCCGTACACTCCAGTATGACCTGCACCCGGGCTTCTTTTCCTTTTTTCGCCATGGTTTGCTCTTATGGTTTAGATCTTAATCCCCTGGCGACGCGCCTCATCCAGTACGGCTTTCAACCCCTTCTTGTTAATGGTCTTTATGGTCTTTGCCGAGACGCGGAGCGTAATCCAGCGTTTCTCTTCGGGAATATAAAACCGCTTCTTCTGCAGATTGGGAAGAAAACGCCGTTTCGTCTTATTATTGGCGTGCGAGACGTTATGCCCCGATACCGGCCCTTTCCCCGTCAATTGATCTCTACGTGCCATAATTCCAGGCTGCGGAATGTTAAGGACTGCTAATTTAGCAAAAAGCGCTCCGAGAGCGCAATCTATCCCGTCCACGAATGCTTCCCTTCTAAGCCCAGGCTTCCGCAAAGGTTTCGCAAAAATACATCGCAGCATGGGGTCGGCCGTCCGAAAAGCCTGTGCCACCACTCGGAGGAGGAAAGCTTGAAACGACTGGGCCCTGCTACCTCGTTGGCGTTCAAACATCCAACTGAACTGCCTGAGCCGGTTCAATAGCGGCTGCACGAGCGGCCGGATAGAGGGCAGCCAGTACGCAGAGCACAAGAGCCGCCAGCGTAATGCCTATCAGATCTACGATTTCAATGGCGACTGGATAGGCGTGAATCAGAAAGGCTTCGGCTCCGGGCAGCGGAACCAGTTGAAAGTGCTGCTGCAATAGCGCCAGTCCCACGCCCAGTAGGAGTCCCAGGCCAGCGCCAGCTACACCGATCAGCAGTCCAGCCAGTAGAAATACCTGGCGCACTTGCTTTCGAGAAAGGCCCATGGCCTGCAACACGCCAATATCTCTTCGCTTTTCGATCACGACCATAGTAAGAGCCCCTACGATGCTAAACGCAGCCACCACCACAATCAACGCCAGAATCAACGAAGCGCCCCATTTTTCCAGGCGCATGACGTCGTAAAGTCCTCGTTGAAGGTCATACCAGGTCTGCACCCGATAGCGGGTAGTATCAAGCTGTTGTTGCAGATAGGCTTTAATAGCGTCGGCCCGGGAGACATCGTCCAGCCGCAGCGCAATCCCATCGACCCGATGATCCATGCGAAACAGGCGCTGCGCTTCTTCAAGCGCGACAAACACATGGCTTTCATCGTAGCCAGAAGTCAGTTGATACAGCCCGCGCACTTCAAACCGGACCAGAGGGGGCGGTGCCAGTGGCTGCGTCAGCAATTGCTCAAGGGCAGGTGCCGAAAGCAGACCGACCGGACTGGCCGGCTCGGTCTGGCTTGCAGGCAACAACCCCAGCCGACGAGCCAGCGGCATACCTACGAGAATCCCTGGCCGCCCCTCACGCCGCCGCAAATCCACGCTGCCAAAAACCTGCGTCGCTCCCATAGCCCTCAGCGCCTCTGGCTCAACGCCCCGAACCACTACGACCTTATTTACCTCTCCTTCACCTTCATACAGCAGGAGCGCCTTCCCCTCCACATAGGCGGTCACCTCCGTCACATGCGGCAGGCGTCGCAAAAGCTGCTCCAGCGAATCATTAACTGTTATTCCGCCGGGGGTTACGCTAACGATACGGACATGGGGATCCACCGACACCAGCAGATCGCGCACCACGCGGTAGAACCCATTCATCACGGAAAGGACCACAATCAAGGCTGCTACGCCCACCGCCACGCCTAACACCGAAATGCCAGTGATGACGGCAATCAGCGTTACCTGATGCCGCGCCATCAGATAGCGGCGAGCCAGTAGTAGGCGAATGTCCATATCGTTAGCGCGCTGCGACTGAGGTTAGGGGTTGGCCCAGACGGGGCAGAGGATCCAAAAACAGCGCCTCCGGCAACGTGGCCGGGAAAGCCAGATTGTCAGTAAAGAGAATCAATGGCGCATAGAGAAATATCTTGCGCGTTGCCAGACGCACTGGACCGAAAGGAGTTTCCCACGTCTGGTGTCCTTCCCATCGGTATCGGGCGGGCAGAGCTTCGGAACTGCCCGGGACGAAATAGGCCAGTTGTACCACCAGCGCCTCCTGCCGATCTACATACACCCAGTAACGCCGCGCCGGCAGCCACTCGGCGCGCGTCAGCTCCAGACGCAGCACCTCGTAGGCGGCGGTAGCCGAGTCGGCCTCATAGAAACGCTGCACGCCCGGCTCAAAGAGCTGCACCGGCAATAACAACCAGAAGGTATCATGGACAAAACGCCGGTAGGCCTCTTCCAGCAGTCGCCGATTGGCGGGCTCTGCCAGCGGTCGTCCATTATGGTATACCTGCCCGCGACGCGTACGCACGTTGAACAGAGCCACATAGAGCGAATCGTTTTCCCGAACCCATTCCAACCGATAGCGTCCGCTGGGGCGGTGCCAGAGATGATGCGCCAGCAGGCGGCGGGGCCCGTCGTGTGCCACGGCATAGTCAAACCGGATATAGGGCAGCGCCTGCCAGACTTCTGGTCCGCCATAGGCTTGATAGACGCGTAGCGCCAGCGAATCGGCTCGGGTATGCACCGGAAGCACAACCGGGGACGTTTCGGGAGACGCTGACTGGCGCGGCCGGCAAGCTGTCAGGCTTACCAGCAAACCCAGGATCAGTCCATATCCCAACCGCATGACACTGTAGTTCTTTATCTACAGGAAAGACAGTGCACCTCCCTCTGTCTTTTTTCCACCGTGACTTCATCCTTTAAGAAACTAACTGTTTTATAAAACATACCTCATGTATTGCGCACCTGACAGTCTTTGTAAGCGAATCAATACCTTCTGCGTTCAGGGCGACCATCAGCTTTTGCGACTTTAGGATAGCCGCGCTGGAGGCCATGCGCTGCGTACGGGCAGGGTGGACGTGTTGGCTGGTCCTGCTGGTTCCGGTCTGGACCGGACAGGCCCAATTGCCCGCGGACAGCAGCAGGGTGGATCCTTATGGCACAGGTGCTGGCTTGCAGATTCTCCTCACGAATAGTGGCTTTGGGCTGGGCGGCTACTACCATCGGGCTGTAGGTCGCGATCTAATGCTGCTGTTTGACTTCAGCCTTGGTTCAGGCAAGGATGAGCGAGAGCAGAAGTTTTATAATGCGCTCACAGGAGCCAGTTACATTCAGAACAAGGCCAATTACCTGCTGCTCATTCCGGTTCAATTTGGTCTGCAGCGGCGTCTCTGGCGCGAGCAGATTGCTGATAATTTTCGCCCCTATCTGCAGTTTTCAATAGGTCCTACGTTTGGCTGGGTGTACCCATACTTTCGGGATCAAAATGGTAATAATCGATACGACCCGGAAATAGGCGAGCGTATCTATGATGTATTTCAGGCTCTTCCTAAAGGGCATCTTCGCACCGGCGTGGGGGGTATGATTGTGCTGGGCGCCTACTTTGGCCGAAGCCTGCAGACTACCCAGGGATTACGGTTCGGCTATGCCCTTCACTACTTCCCGCGCCCCATTCAGTTACTGGAGGGTCAGGCAACTCCTCGGCGATTCTTTGGCACGCCTGTAATCAGCCTGACGTTTGGCCGCCTTTATGGGCTCAGACGTTGAAGCGAAACAGGATCACATCCCCGTCCTGCACAACATAATCGCGTCCTTCTGAGCGCATGGCCCCGGCTTCTCGCGCGGCTGCTTCCGAGCCATAGCGGACATAGTCCTCGTACGAGATCGTTTCGGCCCGGATAAAGCCGCGCTCGAAGTCACTGTGGATAAGGCCGGCGGCTTGCTGCGCTCGCGTGCCGCGTCGAATCGTCCAGGCGCGCGTCTCTCTGGGACCGACCGTGAAGAAGGTGATCAACCCCAGCAGTTCGTAGGCTGCCCGCACCAGCCGCTCCAGTCCCGATTGTTTTAGCCCCAGCTCGTTCAGGAAAGCTTGCCGTTCTGCCTCGTCCAGTTCCGCCAGTTGGGCCTCCAGCTCGGCGCAGATCACCACCACCGCACTTTCTTCTCGCCTGGCAATTTCCCGAACCGTGGCCACATGCGGATTGCCTTCGCCGTCGGGCAGGTCGGCCTCTGCGACATTGGCCACGTACAGCACTGGCTTTACGGTGAGCAAGAAAAGCGAGCGCAGCCAGGTGGTTTCTGAATCACGGAGCGCGAACAGCCGCGCAGGAAGTCCGTTGCTTAAGTGACCGCGCAGACGTTCGTAGAAGGCCAGCTCTTCACGCAGTTTTTTATCGCCGCTTTTAGCAGCCCGGGCGGTGCGCTCAAGGCGGCGTTCTACCGTCTCCAGATCTTTCAACAGCAGCTCAGTCTGGATGATCTCAATGTCGCGGGCCGGATCGACAGAGCCACTTACGTGCACGATGTTGGGATCCTCAAAACACCGCACTACATGCAGGATAGCATCTACTTCGCGGATATGCGCCAGGAACTGATTGCCCAGTCCCTCTCCTCTGGAGGCCCCGGCTACCAGTCCGGCAATGTCTACGAACTCAATGGTTGCTGGCGTTACCTTGGCGGAGCCTGCCAGTTCAGCCAGACGCGCCAGGCGTTCGTCCGGAACGGGCACCACGCCTACATTGGGCTCAATGGTACAGAACGGATAGTTGGCCGATTCTGCCCCGGCCTGACTGAGCGCATTAAAAAGGGTCGACTTTCCGACATTTGGGAGCCCGACAATTCCACAACGCAGCGGCATTGTATCCTTTTCGTTTCAAGGTGGTACAACTTTCGCGGCTATTTGCAGGTAAAAGCCAGCCGGCCCAAATCGGGCAACGTCCGAATTGTTCCGCAACCCATCTCGAACCATCATGCACGGCCTTCGCGCAACCCTGATCCTCTCCCTGCTGGTGCTTTTCGACGTGGTGAGGGCGCAGCCCGTTGCGCCCGATCATGGCCGCGTGCTGCAGGCAGGCATTGCTGCAGTCCCGGGCCTGGGCGTGCAGCTTGGCTACGTCTCGCCTCGCAGCATCTACACAGTGGAAAGCATTTTATACCTGGACGTGGCCCCTTCTTTTGCCGGAGGGGAAGGCAATGCGCAGCTCTCCATGGCCTTTGGTTCGGCTTTTCGCATTACCGGTCTGCTGCGCACGCTAGGCAATGCCCCGATTCTCTACGACCTTGACGTAGGCATGCGCTTAGGTCCCGGCTTGCTGCTCATGCAGGGCAAAACGCGCGCGCAGAAAAATCAGCAGTTCGGACTGTTTCTGGAGCCTTTCTTTCGGTTTGCGTCGGCCTTGGGCACCCGCCATTTCTTCTTCGGCGAAGTCGGACTGCACCGGCCGTTCTTCCGGGCAGGGCTGTGGATTACTTTTTAAGCCCATACAGCCCGCTCTTTGAAAGCGACGCGCTCTGGTGAAAGGCACGTTCAAGCTCGATCTCGGAAGGACCGAAGCAGACCGGCCGGCCCTAGCGGTACTACCCTACCCTGCAAAAAATTGCAGCATTTTTCAGCGAAGCCAGAATACGGTCAGATAGAAAAGCCGGGCAGTGCCTTCCTAAGACACCGCCCGGCCCGAGCTGACCAGCTCGTTAGCCCCGCGTGATCCCGGGGGTTATCTGATCAGCACCAGGGGATAGCTCTGCGTGAAAGGCCCGGCTACGATCCGGCAGACATACAGGCCGGCAGGTAGCGCCGAGGCCTCAAGCCGCGCCGTATAGTAGCCCGGCTCATACCAGCTGTCGGCCAGGCGTACGACTTCCCGTCCCAGCGCATCGTAGACCACCAGCCGAACATGGGCGGCTTCCGGCAACGCAAAGCGAATCGTTGTCCAGTTGCGCGCCGGATTGGGATAAGGAGCCGCCAGGGCATACGTCTCAGGCAAGGACTCGTCCATCAAAGCAACCGGTTCACAGGGGCGACCGGGCTGGCAGAATCCTCCACTGTAGAACACAACCTGCGTAGCCGCCGCCGTTTCCAGCCCCCGGGTAACTTCTACTTTCAATTCAAAGGAGGTGCTCAGCATGGTCGTTGAATAGGTATCGGTGTGGGTCGTCAGCGTCACGTCACGTACGGGCCAGCCCCAGTCACTGCTTCCAAAGTTGCGTTTGTACCAGCGAAAACGATACGTATCACCCGTTCCGCCCGAAGCTGTAGCCGTCCAAGATCCTCTTTCCTTGTAGCCAAGTATGGACGGTCCTGTAAGGGAGACGGTAAGTACCCCCGGTATAACAGGTGGATTCGACGACTCACCGGCCGCATTGTAGGCGGTAATCTTGTATTGGCTGGCCGGGCTGCTGTCGGTAAAACTGTAACGGGTAGTGCCTGCGCTTACTGTTGCCAGCAGGGTCCAGGTGCTTCCGTCCTTTTCATAGATCCGATAGCCGCTTTCGTAATTCCCATAGAACCGTCCGGGAGGATAGCTCTGAGGTTGCCAGGCAAGTTGAAGCTGGGTTCCGTTTTTCTGAATGGTCACATTGCGGACCTGAGCTGAATACATCGGTGTGCCCGGTATGCTGACAAGATTGTCCATCATAAAATCAAAGACTTGCTGTACAGAATTCTGAAGGCTATAAGGTAGACTTTGCTTGAACTGTAAATGATAGCTACTTACAGAAGTAGGCTTCCCCATACGCATTACTTCGAAAACACGCAATGCATAGCCGCTCACGTCATCATTGTCGCCGGGATCATAAAGATCTGCTTCAAAAATACTCCCATTATAACTGTCGTACAGATTCCACAGATAACAGGCAAAGGCGGCAATATCAGGTTTTCCATAATCCGCATAGCGAATTCCTCTATATCTATAAATATACCCATCTTTAATTCCTATTCTAAAAGATGATTCTTCAGTATTATCATCGTAACTTATCAGATTATCACCATACATTTTATTTACATAGTTTCGTACAACAAATGAGAAAAATATAGCCCAACCTTCTACAAGTTGTCTTGATGCATTATTAAAGTCACAATCTGTATTCCACATACGGTACATAACATAATGGCCGTATTCGTGGGTAGTTGTGGTGATCTCTGTTGCATAAGGATCTATTTCTATGTGTGGAGAATTATTATGACAGAATTGTCCGGCAGCTTCTATATCTTTCTTATAAACCCGGACGACAGGTAACTCAAAAGGGATATTATTGTTGTAAAAAGATTCCAAGAAGTTACGTGCCAACATCATATTACGAAGAATCGCACCATCCTGTGAGTTTACTTCGATATCGGCATTCGAAATGGAAATGCTGGTCCCCATGTTGCTGATGTCATATACCACGCCCTGAGACGGGCCAAAGAATACTTCGATACCGTTGCCGGCGTCAACGATCCAGGCGCCCTGCGTTACATACAGCGAGGCCGCCTGGTTGGAGGTACTGACCAGAATCAGCAGCTCATCATAACCGCTGAGGTCGCCACTGAAGCTGAAATTGAAGTGATACTGACCGTCTTCTTCGATAATATCATAGTGAACATGCTCGTATTCTCCCAGCACCGGATGATAGAGCATGTACGGATTGCTGCTGTTGCGGAACCAGAGCTCCACTTTGTTGCCAAAAAGACCTTCTGATCGGAGTGGAACTTCGTGCTGGTCCCAGAATTTTACCGTTCCATTCACTGAAACGGTGTAGTAAGCCTGGGTCTGCGGTGTGCTTTTTCGGGCCATGCCTTTCGTCGCCCAAACCCGTTTTCGTAGGGTGTCGCCCGGAGCGAAAATCTGATAGGTATCGGTCCCGCTGAATACCTCCAGGTGGGCGGAGGCGCTGGCGTTATAGCCTTCCGGTGGATCTTCAGCTTGAATGATCACCTCTACCATGGCGGCCCCGGCGCTCTCGACCCGCAGCGGATACGTCCGCACATAGGTTCTACCGGCTTCCAGGGAAAGCGGCTGCGTGCGGAATTTTTCTTCCGGTCGACGGCCGGGCGGAGCCAGATGCCCAGGATACCGGAGCATGATGATACCCGAGCCTTTCACATGGCTTCGAAAACGAACCTGGAGCGTTACCGTGGCGCCTTTCGTGGGTGTGCCCAGAATGCGCAGGTCGGTGACCTCCACGGCTGGCTTGAGCTTGGGCAAGCCCGAAGTGATTGCCTCCTGCTTTTGTGCAAGCGCGGAATAAACCAGCGCGCCACACAGTGCGAAGAGCATCGTGATCGTCTTCATGGCCAGAGAGGGTTTTGACGGTGAACGGAATAGAAGCCTTCAGAACGAATCCTTTTGTTCTTCGAAATGAGCACCGCCTTCAACTCGGCACATGTTCAAGGAGGAGCACTCGCACCCTGCATCTCAGTTAACGTTTTTGAGAATGTAGAGGGAATAATACCCAATAGCTCCTTCGGGGCAGAGGACGGGGGCGCTGCTGTAGACTATATGCCGACCATCCGGACTCCACCGGGGAAACAAATCCATCGACGCACACGCAAAGTACGTCGTCGTCTCCAGCACCCGCCGCTCCCCCGTCCGCATATCTATCACGCCTATCTCCGTCCAACCCGCACTCGTGTAGTCAAACACACCAAACGGATAGGTCCCGTAAAGAAGCTGACGACCGTCAGGACTGAATCGCAACCAGAGAAAATCGTAACTAAAACGCCACGAAAGCGTATCGGCCCGACCCGTCTGAAGATCAAACGCTATGATCTGAGGAGCACGCGGGTAGCCAATGGGATAGTGGTTCAGCGGAATCAGGAGGGTTTGACCGTCGGGACTGATGTCAAAGCCGTTGAAAATCTCCTTCGGACCCGCCGGCGACACGTACGCAAACAGCAGTGAATCCTTCAGCGTCTGCAAATCCAGCACGTAGTAGCCCGCCACCGGACCACTCGGGTTCCAGGGCAAACGACCATAACTGTAAAACACCACCCAACGATCAGAACCCGGCAGATACCGGGCACTGGAAACCGCCCAGGTGCTGTCACGCAACAACCGCCGCTGCCCCGTCGCTACCTCCAGCTCGTACAGCGGCCCCCAGTAACCCGGCCGAGGATACAGCGGCGTTTCTACGTACAAAAGCTTGCCTCCATCATCGCTCGCCTCAATAAAAATCGGAGCCGGAGTGCCGTTGGGAATCAGCGTGGTGTCGCGCAAGGCGTTTAGCTGCGCATCAAGCAAAACCCGATCCAGCGGCGGGGTGGCATAAAGAAGGTGCGGTTGCGGCCAGACACCCATGCGATAATACTCGCCCACCTTGACAATATTCGGGTTGAGCGCAGGAGGCGGAGGCTCCGAAGGGCTTCGGCAACTCAGCACTCCCAGCACCACGCCCACCAACGTCCACCAACCAGCACACCAAAAAGCGCAATCTGTTATTCGACACAGCATCTCGCCCGAAACGAACGTCACCGACGAACAGCAACAGGTAATGATGGGCTCGCTTCAAGCTTCGTTGCCTGAACAGCCAACCGTTGAATTAATAAATGAATTCTTAGCGGATGTCAAGAATAGACGAACGAAAGCCGGATATTGGCAGAATATTCACCTCCAAGATCCGAATCGTGCCGTCGATGCTTCGAACATGCTGCCCCACATCGTAGCTTCAGCGAATCCCTTTACAAAATCCGAGCACGGTTGTTCTGGTCGCTGCCCCGGGCCGCAATCAGATCAGGTCCTGACGGGGAATCGAAATGAACGTGCGTTCTGGAAGTCGAACGGCCGTCAGGCGTCCCAGGCCTGGATGCGGATAGACGCAGCCCGTGTCAATCGCAATCAGCTTATCTCGGTTGATCGGTTCAGGAACAGGCGTGTGTCCGCACACTACCGTTTTTTCCCAGGCAAAGCGGGGAGCGTTCAGATGTTCTCGTTCCCAGAGGAACAGTTCAGTATGGGCAAAGCGACGCAGATTTTCGGCGATAGACAGGTGGGGTTTTAGCCCCCCGTGGACAAAAAAGAAGTCCGGCGTCTCGTAGTAGAGAAGCGTTTCACGAATGAATATTTCATGAGCTTCTGGAATATGGATGCCGTCCTCCCGGTAGCTATTGAGCGTAGTCAGCCCCCCATTGATAAACCAGAGGTCAGCTTCTCCATGGTCAAGGTAGTTGAGCATCAGGGCTTCATGATTCCCTCGGAGGAAGATGCAGGGGATTTCCTCCCGAAGCTGCAGAAGACGTTCAATGACACCTCGAGCGTTAGGCCCCCGGTCGACATAGTCTCCGATAAAGATGAGCTGATCATCGCGCGTAGGCGCCAGGCGGTCAAGCAAGGCGTCCAGCGTACGGGCGCAACCATGAATGTCGCCAATGGCAATCAGTGCCATGATGGGCTATGACTTCGACGATTGCTGTTCGGCCAGGCGTTGCAGCAGCGTCTCCATACCGATCAGCCCACGCCCTGATTTTTTTAATCGTCCCTGCCGTTGCAGGTCCAGCACCACCGCGTCAAGCACTCCGTTAATAAATTGACCGCTCTTCTCTGTACTGTACTTCTTGGCCACTTCTATCGCCTCATTGATTGACACCTTGGGAGGAATATCTTCAAAAGCAAGCAACTCACAGATGGCCATGCGCAGCAAGAGCCGGTCGATTAAAGCAATGCGCGTCAGATCCCAGTTTTTTACATGATCAGCAATCAGACGATCAGCCTCTTCGCTACAGTTCAGCGTTCGCAGAAAAAGCTGGGTAGCGAAGCGAAGCGCTTCCCGATCATCCTTCAATACAGGCCGCAGCACGGTCTCTATCACGTGCTCAGCCGTATTATGCCCTACTTCATAGGCATACAGTGCTTGCAGCACCCGTTCCCGTACTTCCCTTCGGCTGTGCATCGTCCAGGTATCAAAGGACTTTCGCTTTGCGTTACTGGCGCTGGTCCAATTCGCAAGGGGCCAGAAGGTTCTGCGCTCCGCCGGGATTCACTGCATGTTTGTTCTCGGTTACATTTTCACAGGTTTCGGTGTCTTGCCATTCAGCAAACGCTCCTGCTCTCATGGCGTCCCTATCAACAGCTCCGCTTTTCTGGACAGCACTGGCCCTGATTGCCGGTATTCTACTGGCCGATTCCCAGCACGTACCCGCTACCGGATGGTTGGTAGCCGCAGGTGCTCTTATAACATTGGCCTCTGGAGCACTGTTGATGGCTCAAAAAAAGCAATGTTCAAATTTACTGTGGCTTGTTCCTCTGCTGCTGAGTGTAGTATTCACCGGAGCTGCCCGCTATCAACTCCAGCTACCCGTTGCGCCTTCTATTCCACTTGACACACTAGCAATTGTCCTGGGCGACGTACAACAAACACCGACGTCTACTTCGTACGGTCAACGCTTTCTTGTGCGCACGCGACAGGTGCTTATTGGCTCAGATACGCTAGCTGCCCGCTTCTTGCTGGACGTGCGCCTGGTGGCCGATAGCTTTCCTGCACCCGCATGTGGTCATCGCGTCCTACTGGGAGGCCGCCTTGAGCCGCTACGTGCCCCTCGCAATCCCGGACTGCCCGATCGAACCGCTCAGTGGCGGCGGCAGGGCATTGGGGCTCGGCTTACGATCGACGATGCCCGGCTCGTACAGGTGCTGGCCTCTGACCAATGCTACGCTGCACGCCTTGCCCAATTCCGCACCACCATCGCCCAGGTATTAAAGCAGCATATCCCTCTACCGGAGGCCCGACCCGTAGTGCAGGCACTGCTGCTAGGGGATCGTTCTGGTCTCTCACCGGAAGTGCGTGACCGGCTGGGTCGCGCCGGACTGGCTCACCTACTGGCCATTTCGGGCTTACACGTAATGCTGGTCGGCCTGGTACTCCATGGCCTCCTTCGGTCCTTACTCCTCCGCATAGGATTGGGATGGCGGGCCATGGAATGGACACGCACGCTTCTCACGCTGCTTGTCTTAAGTGGCTACGTACTGCTGGCTGGCATGCCTCCCTCTGCCGTTCGCGCTCTTGTGATGACCGGACTTCTTCTCGGCGCTACGCTCTGCCAGGCTCCCCCGCATTCCCTGAATGCGCTGGGAGCTGCAGCCTTGCTGCTACTGTTGCAGGATCCGATGCAGCTTTTTGAACCAGGCTTCCAACTTTCTTTCGCTGCCGTGGCCGGACTGCTGCTGGGCTGGGCTCCGCTGCAAGCGCGTCTGCCGCTTTTCTTTCGACGGCCAATCTCACGCTATCTGGTCGGGACAGCGCTGGTTACGTTGATTGCTACGCTGGCCACTGCTCCTTTTATGCTCTACCACTTTGGATATGTATCGCTGGCCGGTCTGTTATTAAACTTTCCCGGCATTCCGCTGGCAGCCGGTGCGCTAGCAGCCGGTCTGCTTACCGTGCTGAGCGCTCCAGTAAGCGCAACGCTGGCCCATCTCTTTGGCCATGCGGCTTCTCTGTGCGCCTCCTTATTGCTGCAACTTGGTAATCTGGGAGTTCGTGTGCTTCCGCCTGTTGTATGGCGCCTGCCTGATCCCCCGTGGTGGCTTCTTGCACTCCCACTTGCCCTGCTAGGTCTCCTGAGCACCTCTGCACGCCTGCGCCGCTGGTCTGGTCTAACACTGCTCGGATGTCTAACGGCCGGTCTCTGGCTTATTCCGAACTCCTCTTACCTGGACGTTCTCTTCTTCGACGTAGGACATGGCGACGCCATATTAATTCGAACGCCTGGCGGCCGACACCTGCTGATCGACACAGGGGGCCGCTACGCACAAGACGTAGCAGCGCGCTGGAGCATTTTGCCTTTCCTTCGGCGATACGGAATCCATCGACTCGACGCTATTGTGCTTACGCATCCGGATGCCGACCATGCTGGAGGTCTTCCGCTGCTGTTACGTCAGCTTAAAGTAGGTCGCGTGCTGGACAGCGGCACCACCGATTCTTCTGCGCTTTCGCGAGAAATTACGCATCTGCTTGATAGCCTGCGGCTTCCGCACCAATCTCTTCAGGCTGGCGATACGATTGATCTGGACCCGACCCTGTCGCTACAGGTACTGGCCCCTGCTCCGGGTTCAGATAACGACTCCGACAACGAACGCTCCGTCGTGCTCCGGATGGTCTTTGGCCAGACGCGCTGGCTATTTCTGGGCGATGCCGAACGCAAGCTGGAACACCAGCTTGTCCAGGCCTACGGCACATTGCTTCAGAGCGACGTAGTCAAAGTTGCTCATCACGGCTCGCAAACCAGCAGTATTCCTGAGCTGGTACGCCTTGTGGCCGCGCCTGACCGCTCTGCCTGGGCTGTAATTAGCAGCGGCTGGCGAGGCGTCAGCGGCCTGGTTCGAAAGCGATGGGAGCAGCAGGGTGCCCAACTCTGGCTCACCAGTCAGTCGGGCGCCCTGTGGCTCCGAAGCGATGGATACCGGATCTGGCCGGTTACCTGGCACGCATCGCGTCAGTGATATAGAAATAGCGGTACGATCGTTTTCTCAATGAGCGCCGATGTGGATGATCCAAATAGTAGCTTTTTCAGGCCAGTTGTTGCGTAGGCACCGGCTACGATCAGATCCGCCTGGATTTCCTGAGCAAACTGCACAATAGCCTCTTCGGGACTATTCCCTTTTCGCGCCGTCGTGGTTACTCGAAATCCATGCTCCTGCAGATATTCCTGCACCAGCGAAAGCATCAGTCGGGCCTCGGCGTCCTCTCCGTCATAGACGGTAAGCACTTCGACGCCTACGTCCGTCCCAAAAGGTCTAAGCTGAGCAAAACGCTGCATCGTACGCGCTGCGGTATCGCTTCCATCATAAGCGATCAGCACGCGCGAAATGGGCCGATATTCGGCTCCTACAATGAAGGCGGGCCCAACACTTTCTCGGACAACGCGCACAAGTGTTTTGGTTTTTTCCTCTGGATGGCTGTAGAAGAAGTGTGGCTCTTTGCCTACTACGAGCAGATCATGCACTTTCATATCTTCAAGGATACGTCGAAAGGGGACGCCCTCAGCTACCGTATTCCGGTGGCGCAGCCCTTCTTTTTCGGCCATATCATCAAACTCCTCAATCAGCCGGCGCGCTACGGCACGCGCCTCTTCCGTCATTTGCTCGCGCAGCTTTTCGGCATAGTACATGCTTCCAATACCACCGCCACGAGCGCTGGCTTCGATGTGGCCGGTATCTACAACAGCCAGACCGGTGACACTGGCGTTGTGCTGGCGAGCTAGCTCCGCGGCATACTGAACAGCAGTGCGGGTATCTGTGTCCGGGTCAAGAGCTACGAGAATGCGCCGAATCATGGGTACCTGAACAACTTGGGTTCCGGTTGTGAAGCTAAAGGTACGAGTTTTCCTGATGCTGCACAAACGGACCTGGCCGCTGGTGGACAAATCATCCACAACAGGTTTGTTTAAAAAAGGTCGTCGTTCTGGTTAGTAGAAGGCTGTGGAAATGTGGATTTCGTCGTTTTGCACAGCAAAAGTGGTCGATGTGGATAAAGAGCCAGGGTATTCCACCGGGTTATGCACAGGGAGCAGGTCGCAAAAGCATCATTTACGCTGAAAGAGCGGCTGGTTAGCGGGCCTCTATTCACGTTTCCACACCAATCCACAGATAATGATTAGAGTTCAGCTACTGGTTGTCCACAACTATCCACAATGTGGAAGACAGGGGGAAAGCTGGGGAGAAGCGACCGGGTTATCCACGAGCATTCACAGCGTGGATTTTTTCCTCGAAATATCCCCCGGGTTATCCCCCGTAATCCACAGGCAATCCACAAGGAGGAGAAAAAATCAGATTTTTCTCAGTAAACGGTACATTTCCCGCTTGTAAGCCTCTACACCCGGCTGGTCGAAGGGGTTGACGCCAAGCAGATAGCCGCTGACCGCTACGGCATGCATGAAGAAGTAAAGGCAGGCGCCAAGTGGGCCCGGCGCCAATCGATCCATCCATATTGTTGAGACCGGAATACCCCCATCGGTATGAGCCCGGCGTGTTCCTTCGTAGGCGTTATGATTGACGGTTTGCAGGGAGCGTCCACTCAGGTAGGCCAGGCCGTCCAGATCGTCGCCTGTGTCCGGAATGGTTAGCGGTTCGGGTTCGCGCGCTACCATGAGAAATGTTTCGATCAGGTGTCGACGGCCTTCTTGTACGTACTGTCCCAGGGAGTGCAGATCGGTTGTGTACTGGACCGTATCGGGATAGAGTCCTTTGCCTGCCTTGCCTTCACTTTCACCAAAGAGTTGTTGCCACCAGGCGCCAATGCCACGTAGGCGTGGTTCAAAGACCGCCAGTAGTTCCAACGCGTAGCCGCGTTCATGGAAGAGATAACGCAGGGCAGCATAGTCGAGGGCTGGATTGTCTTGATGGTTTTTCAGACGCTCGCACATTTCGACCGCGCCATAGAAAAGCGTGCGGATGTCGACGCCTGCTACTGCGATAGGCAGCAAGCCGACCGGTGTCAGCACCGAGAAGCGGCCTCCGACATCAGGGGGGATGGCATAGCGCCGGTAGCCGCAGATGCTTGCCATCTCACGCAGGCGTCCGCGGGCTGGATCGGTCGTAACGATTATGCGGCGAGCAACATCCGGGAAGCGCGCTTCCAGCCAGGGCCGCAGTATGCGGAAGGTCAGCATAGTCTCCAGTGTGGTCCCACTCTTGGAAATGACGTTAACGTATACCGACTTGTCTTCTAAATAGGCCAGCAACGCTTTCAAGTAGCCGCCGCTCAGGTGATGGCCCGCAAACAGCACTTCTGGAGCGAGGGGACGGCCAGTTTCGGTATCGACAGGCGGACGGAACAGAGGGGCCAGCGCTTCAATGACGGCTTGTGCTCCCAGGTAAGAGCCACCGATTCCCAGACATAAGAAAACGTCTGCCTGCTCTCGAATCTCGGAAGCTGTGGCGTCAATATCTTCCAGGAGAGCATCGTCTGGTTCTCGCAGCAGATCTCGCCAGCCAAGCATTTCGCTGCCCGGGCCGGTGCGTTCCAGCAGCATTCGGTGGGCTGCTTCTACCCGGGGGCGGAGTGCGTCCAAATCGTGCGCTTCAAGAAAAGAGAGTGCAGGGGAGAAATCGTAGCGGATCATGGGGTGCAGGGGGTGGCCTGTTGGTTGTATCTTGCAGGAAAAGATCTGATTTTTTCCAAATTCCCACCAAAAAAATGCGCGAATTTATCTCGGTCGAAGAGGCCCGAAGCCTGATTCTGGCGCAGGTCGGCCGGTTGCCGGTCGAACGCGTACCTTTGGCCGAGGCACTGGGACGCTGGCTGGCAGAAGCGATTGTCAGCCAGGACGACATTCCACCGTTTCCCAACGCAGCTATGGATGGCTATGCGGTGCGGCTGGCTGACGTGCACGCTGCACCTGTTTCGTTGCGCGTAGTTGCGGAGGTAGGAGCGGGGCAGTTGCCCCCGGAGGAAATTCCTGCCGGCGCGTGCATCCGGATCATGACGGGGGCCCCGGTTCCGAATTGGGCTGAGGCGGTAGTACCTGTAGAGTGGACAGAGGCCAGCGAAGATGGGACGGTGCGTATCCTTCAGGCGCCGACCGCAGGTGAAAATATTCGTCCTGCCGGGCAGGACGTGCAGGCCGGTGAGCGATTTTTTGAAGTAGGTCAGCGCATTACGCCCCCTGTGGTTGCCATGCTGGCTACGCTAGGTGTGGCTGAAGTGCCTGTGTTTCGCCGGCCTCGGGTAGCGATTGTGGCGACCGGCAGTGAGCTGATTGATCCCGGACAGTCCCTCTTGCCCGGACACATTCGAGATTCAGCCGGACCCGGCCTGGCAGCGCAGGCGCAATGGGTGGGTGCAGAGGTCGTGGTGCGCCAGCGCGTACCTGACGAACACAGTGCTTTAGAACAGGCGATCGAGCAGGCGCTGGAGGCAGATGTGCTGGTGTTTTCGGGAGGAGTTTCGGTAGGAGCGTACGATCTGGTTCGGCAGGTACTTGACGCTCGGGGCACGCAGTGGCTTTTCTGGAAGATCCGGCAGCGACCGGGCAAGCCCATGGCTTTTGGTCTGCTGGAGGGGAAGCCCGTCTTTGGCCTGCCCGGCAACCCGGTCTCGTCGGCGCTCTGCTTCGATCAGTATGTGGTGCCGGCACTTCGCCGCATGCAAGGGCAACAGGAGGTATTGCGGCCGCGATTTCCAGCGATTCTGGAAGCACCGACTCCCAAGAAGGCTGGCCTGCATTTCTTCACGCGAGGCATAGTCCGCGCCGGCGCAGACGGACGTCTGCACGTGCGCGATACGGGTCCTCAGGGATCTAACCTGTACCACTCGATGGTCCGGGCCAACTGCCTGATTCATTTACCGGAGGCGCTGGAAGAAGCACCGGCGGGCCTTGAAGTCCAGATTGAATGGCTGCCGTGGACGATAGGACCGTGACCTGGCGTTTGGGTTAAACCACTTACCAGACTTATTCTTGCCATGAACCGTACTGTTATCGCGTTGACAGGCCTGGCACTGTGGCTCTCTGGCTGCATTTCGCTGGGTGTATTTCAAGGGCCTGACGTGTTGCCTGAAGGAAGAACTGAGGTAGGAATGGGGATTTTGGGAGGAGGGACATTGAAAGAGGGAGAGGGAAGTCTGGGAGTATTCGAGCTATACGGACGCAAAGGAGTTGCTCCACGGCTCGAGGTGGGCGCGCGCACGACCGGATTTATTGCAGTAAAAGGGATAGTTATTGGAGCCCTCATGGTAGAAGGAAAGTATCAGCTAATTCCCACCCGGCCGCTTGTGGCTGTCGGTATGGGAGTTTCCTATTATGCCCTGGAGTTCAATAGTCGATCTTTTACCACGGTTGGTCTTTATCCGGCTGTCTGGATTGGCTCGCCTCGGCTGTTTGTGGGCACCCGAATGATTCTGGTGACCATGGGAACGACCGACTCGGACAAAGTGGGCACTGGATCCCTGCTGGGAATAACAATTGGAGGACGGCTGGGAGAGCAGTTAAGCATTCGGCCGGAACTTACGCTTTATGCTCCTCTTGATGGGGAGGAATCCCCGTTGATAATAGGTGGCCTGGGGCTTTCCTTTCGTCTGTAAGGAAAAGTAACGTGGAAAGTAAAGGCGCTCTGCTTTTGTCGGATACTGCTCCTCAGGTATTTGTCGTATGCCTGGCATCGGCCAGCCTACCCGAGGTGTTGCCAGAAGGCATTCGGCTCTGGGAGACCCCGGAGCAGGCTTCAGCATGCTGCCTGGACGGTCAGTTGTGGGTCATTGAGGTACCACCGGGAGCAGCCAGCTTTGACGGAGAAGGCTGGCGTTTGCGACAACCCTTACCGGCTTCAGCAATTCGCAACAGGACACCCTATCGGCCCCCGGTCACGGTGCCGGCTGCCGGTGGTGTTGTGCAGCGCAGAAGAGAGACGCCAGAAGTGCTCCTCATTCACCGGCGAGGATGCTGGGATTTGCCTAAAGGGAAGTGTGAGCCGGGAGAGACGCCCGAAGCCTGTGCGCTTCGAGAAGTGAGTGAGGAATTAGGCGTTACGCCTGTGACGCTGCGGCTCCGGGCACCGTTAGGGCGCACGGTGCATGCTTATCCCCTTGATGGATATTACGCGGTCAAGCCTACCTGGTGGTTCTTGATGGAAACCACGGCTGTGACGTTCACGCCACAAGAAACGGAAGCCATTCAGGAAGTTCGCTGGTTTCCGCTGGAGGAAGCGCTCCGTCGGGTAACCTATCCCACCCTCCAGGCATTGCTGGAGCGCCTGCGCAGCTACACCTGAGGTCCTGGTCAGGGATTCTGGGAGGTAGCTTCCTGGCGTTTGGCTTCCTCTACCATGCGGGCGACATCGGCCAGCAGTTGTTTGGCATCGTAGATGATTCCATCTTTGATTGTGTAGAGGATGCCTCGGGTGCGTTCTACTTCATTCCGTTCATTTACCCGAATCCAGCCGGTGCCATAGAGCACCTTGAAGTTTTCCAGCGGGTTTTCGGCCACAATGATCAGATCGGCCAGTTTGCCAGGCGCTACCTGTCCGATTTCCGGATTGCCCAGCGCTTCGGCGCCGTAGAGCGTGGCCGATCGGATCACTTCCAGGGGATGAAATCCGGCTTCTTGCAGCAGTTCTAATTCTCGGATGTAGCCAAAGCCATAGAGCTTAAAGATGAAGCCAGAGTCCGAACCCGTGACGACACGTCCCCCACGGTTTTTGTATTCATTCAGCCACTGCATCCACCGCTGATAGTTGCGTTTCCAGGCGATTTCATCAGCAGTCGTCCAGTAGAACCAGTAGGATCCATGAGCTTTACGGTTAGGCTGGAAGAATTTCCAGAGCGAGGGCAGCGTGTAGCGATCGTGCCATTCGGCGCGCATGGCCCGCATCAGATCGCGGCTGGCTTCATAGATGGTTAGCGTGGGGCAGAAGGTGAAATCCAGCCGCAGAAACTCCTCCATGACTTCTTTCCATTTCGGGCTTCCTGGCGGAGCGGCCTGGAGCCAGAGTCGGCCAGCCTGTCCAAAGCGGTGTTGTTCGTTCTGGTAGTTATAGTCTACCGGAAAGTCCTGTACGGTCCGGTCGACAAAGAGAGCTTCGGGCAGGCCGTACCAGTGTTCCAGGGTGGTGAGGCCCAGCCGGGCGGCGTCTAGCGCATCCATGCGGGCTACGCCCATCTGATCCAGATGAGCGGCGGTGCGCAGGCCCAGCTTGCGGGCTTCGTCAATGGTAGCAGCCATGATTTCGGGGGGCAGGGCGGGTAGCTTGAGCCCGTCTGCGCCTTGTTGTGCTACCTGACGTACCCAGGCCCGGGCTGCTTCAGGGGTGGTCAGAGGAGTTTTGGCACCCTGACCAAAGCGGACGTACGCGTAAATGCGCGGAGCGACAATGCGATTTTCCGCGCTGCGCCGCTTGTGTTCCAGCGTCCATGCTAGTCCATTACCGGAGCCTGGATCTCGAATGGTGGTAATGCCGTGGGCCATCCAGAGCTTGAATACGTACTCCGCCGGCGTGCCCTGCGCAACGCCTCCGATGTGCGCATGCAAGTCGATAAATCCGGGGAGTACATACATGCCGTGAGCATCCAGCTCGTAGGTGGCATTGCCGGGGCGCCGTTCTTCCTCGATAGGCACGCCCGGATAGCCCACCCGCACAATTTCTTTGATGCGGTTCTTTTCGATCACGATATCTACCGGGCCAATAGGTGGGGCGCCCGTGCCATCGATCAGGATGGCGCCCCGGATAATCAGCCGTTCAAATGGTCCCATGCCCTCATCCGGACGACGGTCCGGAGCAGGAGGGATGGAGCGGGGTTGCGCCAGCGAAAACGATGCGTTGCTTCCCAGCAAAATCAGGAGCAGACCGGTCAGGAAGCGTTTCATGGCATGAAGCTTTAAAGGTGAACCAGAAATTTTTCCCATGCGCTCTTATGTTAGATCTTTCAGGAATTTCATGCAAACGGGAAAGCTATGCGTTTACCGGAGACCTTGCTGGGTACGCTTTCACCGGCCCAGTTTCTGGCAGATTACTGGCAGAAGCGGCCGCTTCTGATTCGGCAGGGATTGCCCGGGTTTCGGTCGCCTATTACCCCTGAAGAGCTGGCTGGCCTGGCCTGTGAGGAGGGAGTAACGGCTCGGCTTATTCTGGAAAAAGGAGGGGCGCATCCCTGGGAGGTGCGCTACGGTCCTTTTGAGCCCAAAGATTTTGCTGCGTTGCCGCCTACGCACTGGACCTTGCTGGTGCAGGAGGTTGACCGACTGGTGCCGGAGGTGGCTGCTCTGCTTGAGACGGTGCGTTTCATTCCCAACTGGCGGCTGGATGACGTCATGGTCAGCTATGCGCCCGATGGGGGAACGGTTGGGGCGCATATCGACAATTATGACGTATTCCTGGTGCAGGCCTGGGGGCGTCGGCGCTGGCAGATCAACCATCAGCCGGTAGATCGGGAGGAGCTGGTACCAGGAGTGGAAGTGCGTTTGCTGGCGCACTTTGAACCGGATGCGGAATGGATCTTGGAGCCCGGCGACGTGCTCTATCTGCCGCCCCGCATTCCCCATTATGGCGTCGCACTGGGGGATTGCATGACCTTTTCCATAGGGTTTCGGGCGCCTGATCAGGCCGAGCTGGCCGAGGCGATGCCGCGCCTGACTGCGTGGCTGGACAGAGGACTCCGATATGCCGACCCTGGCTTAACGCCTGCTGTTGACCCGGGGGAAATCACGGCCGAGGTCATTGATCAGGTTCATACCTTACTACGGAAGTTGATCGACGATCGCGCTCGCCTGGCTCGGTGGTTTGGATGCATCATAACCGAACCCCGGCGTGGGCTGGTCCCGGAGCCTCCTGCACGACCTGTCTCGATCCAACAGATTCGTCGGCGTCTGCAACAGGGGGCAGCCTTGCGGCGCAACGCAATCCCCGAGCTGGCTTATGTGCGTCATGAAGATGGTTCGGCTACCCTGTTTGCTTCGGGTGAAGCGTATGAACTACCCCCTGAATTAGCCGAGGCAGCCCCGCTGCTGACCGGCTGTCAGCCGCTAACGGCCAGGACGCTTCAGCCCTGGCTGGAGCGGACAGACTTTCTGGAACTCTTGCAGACGCTTATCCATTCCGGCATCCTGTCGTTCCTACCAGCTCGGAGGCACTGAGTATGCCTGGTCCGTGGAAGCGTCTGCATCGCGAGGTTCTGGCTGATTACAAGGTGTTTCGCATCTGGCGTGAACAGGTGCAATTGCCTCGCGCTCGCCGTCCCTACGATTTCTACTTGCTGGAGGCTGTTGACTGGGTCAATGTGATTCCGATCACGCCAGAAGGCCAGATTGTCTTTGTGCGGCAGTACCGCTATGGTACCGAAGCCGTCTCTCTGGAGATTCCCGGAGGAGCAGTAGATCCAGAGGATGCTTCGCCGCTGGAAGCTGCCCGGCGCGAGTTGCGCGAAGAGACTGGCTATGCGGCCGAACGCTTTGTCTATCTGGGAGCCGTGGCCCCCAATCCCGCCATTCTGACCAACCGTTGCCATACATTTCTGGCCGAGAATGCTCGGCCGGTCGGTCCTCAGCAGCTTGACGATGCCGAAGAAATTGATGTCGTGCTGCTCAGTCCTTCGGAAATTCCGGAACGTATCCGGCGAGGCGAAATCGACCATGCGTTGGTGGTAGCCGCTTTCTACCTGTACGAACATCGAACGGGCGGACCGTCATGAGGCGGCCAGTGCGGCGACGCCATCCGTTGCGCGATCGGTTGCATGAAATCATCTTTGAGTCGGATACGCCGGCGGGCAAAGCGTTCGACGTGGCGCTGATCGCGCTCATTTTATTGAGCGTGATGGCGGTGATGCTGGAAAGCGTCGAGTCGGTACGTATGCGTTGGGGCACTGCCCTGCGGGCGGCAGAATGGATTTTCACGGTACTGTTCACCGTCGAGTACGGATTGCGCCTGTACTGTGTGGATCGGCCGCTTCGCTATGCGCGAAGTTTTTTCGGCATGGTAGATCTTCTGGCAGTGCTACCAACCTACCTGAGCGTATTACTACCTGGGGCGCAGTACCTCTTGGTCATTCGCCTGCTCCGCGTGTTGCGCGTCTTTCGCGTGTTGAAGCTGGTGGCCTACCTCAACGAAGCGTCGCTGCTCATGCAGGCGTTGCGAGCCAGCCGTCGCAAAATCACGGTATTTGTGTTTACGGTGCTCACGTTGGTGGTTATTCTAGGGTCGCTCATGTATCTGATTGAAGGGCCCGCGCATGGCTTCACCAGCATTCCTCGTAGCGTATACTGGGCTATTGTGACGCTTACCACCGTTGGCTATGGCGATATTGCCCCTAAGACCACCCTGGGGCAGGCACTGGCAGCAATTATCATGGTGATTGGCTATGGGATCATTGCCGTGCCAACCGGTATCGTGACGGTAGAGCTGTCGCGTGTAGAGCGACGCGTGTCCGGGCAGGCCTGTCCGGGATGCGGCGCCGAAGGACACGATCCGGACGCGAAATTTTGCAAATACTGTGGGAGTGCCTTATGAGAAAAAACTTGATTTCTCCGCTACGGACGATCTGGTCTGCATTTGAGGCGCGGCTGTTTTCGGCATCATCGACGGATCGCTTGTTCAATCCGTATCGCGATCGCCATCCTGAGCTGGACTGCCCTGACGCGCCAGCGATCCGGCGGCGCAACCTGTGGCGATATCTTGCTGCTTACGAGGCTCCTCCACCGGTCTTTCTGCTGGCCGAGGCGCCCGGACCCTGGGGATGTCGGTTTTCCGGGGTGCCGCTTACGAGCGAGGCTCAGTTGCTGGACCCGGCTTTTCCGCTGCATGGAGAAGCATCGGGCCAGGCCGGACGTCCTCATCGCGAATACAGCGCGCGCATCTACTGGCGCGTAATGCATCCCTACTTTCCGCGTTTTTTCACCTGGAGCGCGGTACCGCTTCATCCACATCGGCCAGGGAAACCCCTTTCGATTCGCACGCCTACGCAGCGTGAGGTGCGCGACTGGCTACCGCTGGTAGCTGCTATTGTCGAGGCCCTCTGTCCCAGACAAGTGATCGCAGTTGGACGCAAGGCGGAGTTTGCGTTGCACCTTTTGGGTGTTCCCTGCACGTACGTGCGTCATCCATCGCAGGGAGGTGCCCGCCAGTTTGAAGTGGGGGTGCGAGCTCTGCTGGAGGCCCTGTGAAGTGTTCGCCCGGTCGTAGCATTTTGCACGGGCAGATTTTAGTTTGATTCCTCATGCAGCAAAACAACCTGGGGGTGCTCATGCAGAAGCATATCGTTCGCGTTTATCCATCAAAGGAGCGTTTGCCACGCGAAGAGCAACTGGCGTGGAAACTGGCCCGGGTGGCAACCGACGAAGCGCCCATCGACGAGGAAGCGGCCGAAATGGTCATCAATCGAATAATCGACAACGCGGCCGTTGCAGTGGCTGCGCTGAACCGACAGCCGGTCGCTAACGCCCGCACGCAGGCGCTGGCGCATCCGAATCCCGGCGGGGCTACGCTGTTTGGCCTGCCCTCAACGCAACGCTTCAGTTGTGAGTGGGCTGCCTGGGCCAATGGCGTGGCCGTGCGCGAGCTGGATTTTCACGACACGTTCCTGGCCGCCGACTATTCGCATCCTGCCGACAATATTCCGCCCATTCTGGCAGTGGCTCAGCAGACAGGACGGCGGGGCGTCGACGTACTGCGGGGGATCCTGGCTGCCTACGAGGTGCACATCAGCCTGGTGAAAGCTATCTGTCTGCACAAGCACAAGAAAGACCATATCGCGCACCTGGCTCCGGCCGCCACGGTAGGGATCGGGGCGTTGCTGGGACTTCCCACCGAGGTCATCTATCAGGCCGTGCAGCAGGCAGTGCACGTTTCGTTTCAGACGCGCCAGTCGCGCAAAGGGGAAATTTCAAGCTGGAAGGCCTATGCGCCCGCTTTTGCAGGAAAGCAGGCGGTGGAGGCGATCGACCGGGCGATGCGCGGCGAGACGTCGCCTTCACCCATCTACGAGGGAGAAGACAGCGTGATCGCCTGGATGCTCGACGGCCCCGAAGCGGTCTATGAGGTCTGGCTGCCTGAACCGGGTGAACCGCGCCGTCAGATCCTGGAATCCTACACCAAAGAACATTCAGCCGAATACCAGGCGCAGGCGCTGATCGACCTGGCCTTCCGCATGCGAGAGAAGATTGACGACTTTGAGCAGATCAAAGAAATCGTTATCCACACCAGCCACCACACGCACTACGTGATCGGTTCCGGCTCGGGCGATCCGCAGAAATACGACCCAGAGGCCAGTCGAGAGACGCTCGACCACAGCATCATGTACATTTTTGCGGTGGCATTGCAGGACGGCACCTGGCATCATGAACGCAGCTATGCGCCGGAGCGGGCGCGGCGACCCGACACGGTGCGGCTCTGGCGAAAAATTCGGACCGTGGAAGATCCGGAGTGGACGGCCCGCTACCACCATCCGGACCCCTCCCAGAAGGCGTTTGGAGGCCGCGTGGAGATCCTCTTTAACGATGGCCGCACGCTGGTCGACGAGATTGCCGTGGCCAATGCGCATCCGAACGGCGCGCGGCCGTTCCGTCGCCCAGACTACATCCGGAAGTTTGACACGCTTACGGAGTCGATTATTGAACGGGCGGAGCGCGACCGTTTCCTGAGGCTGGTAGAACGCCTGCCCGAACTGACGCCCGAGGAAGTGCTGGACCTTAACGTGGTGGTACCTCGTACCTGGCTTACCCACGCTGAGCGCGACCACCGGGGAATTTTCTAAGCAGGGACGAGCCCCATTGACTGGGGCCCAGAAGGCTTCCGGGAATCTGGCTCAAACCCTGGCCGTCTCAAGCAAGAGGCGGCCAGATTTTTAAACCAGAGCACTTATGCGGCTGACAGATGTGCAGTGGGGGTGGTCCAGCGCCTGGTGGTTGCTGCTGGGGCTGGCTTTAGGAGGGCCCGCCCAGGCCCAGTTGGTACCCCTGTGGCCGCTGCCGGTGCCTGATACGTTGGTAAACAATGCCTTTGGAGCGGCTGTGGCGCTGGGACCAGACCGCGCGGTGGTTGGAGCTGGAGGGGTGCATGGATGCGGTCCTGCGTCGGGTGCGGTATACGTCTATCATCGCCAGGAGGAGACGTGGCGCCTGGAGGCTGTGCTACAGCCCGACGACTGTGCGCCTGGCCGCTACTTTGGTCGAGTCGTGGCGCTGGACAGTAACCGGATTTTAGTGGCCGCAGCCGGACAACCCTACCGCACAGAGCAGACTGATGCCGCCTATGTATTTGTGCGGCGGCCCAATGGCATGTGGCAGCAGGTAGCGCGTCTGACTGCACCCGACACACGCACAGGAGCCTTTGGGGCTGCTGTAGCTCTCGAAGGACTACGCGCTGTGGTCAGCACCTGGGGCGATCCAGATCGAAAACGGCCAGGCGCTGCTTATGTGTTTGTGCAGCATACCGACGAACGCTGGGAACTGGAAGCTACCCTGACCATCACCCGCCGCCCGCAGGACCCCTGGCCGGGCGGGGCCGTCGCTCTTTCCGGAAACACGGTGGCGTTGGCCGCGCCCTCGTATCGCTACGATCGTCCAAGTGCCGTGCTCCTGTTTGTCCGCCGTAACGGCCGCTGGCAGCACGATACCACGCTGACAGGAATCCGGGACTTCAATCCGGCGCTGGCTCTGGCCGGGGGCGAGCTGCTGGTGGGCGAGCGGCTGGGTGGGCGCCACAATGGCGGACGCGTCCGGCACTATCGCCGCCGGCCGGATGGACGCTGGGAGCTTATCGGGACCCTTGATCCCCCCCAACCCTACCCGAACGGCGGCTTCGGGGCCGTGCTGGCCTTTGACGGCCGCCGGGCACTTGTCTCGGGTTTCGATGAGCAGCTCGGGCTCGACTTCAACGTAGATCGGGTGGTGTACGTGTTCGTACGGACAGCCGACCGCTGGTGCTTCTGGCGCCGCATTGATCCCGGCGAAAAGGCCTTCGGCGCGGCGCTCAGCCTGCACGGCGATCGGGCCCTCGTTGGCGTACCCCGCGAATCCGCACCGGGCGCAGCCTACCTGATGCCGCTGGATGCCGCTCGGTGTGTAAACAGGCCTTAGATCTCCGGAAGCCGATGCAGGGGACCGGGCCGCTCCATGCAAGTGATTCGAATGGGGAAATACCGAGCGGCGTATCGTGTCCTGACGTCGCTACTGTTGGAGCGTTATCTGGAATGAACGGGAAAGATGTTCTGCAGAAACTGATCTGATGGGCTAATCGGGGAGGGCTGGTGGGGCAAAATCTCCGAAGCGCTTCGATGGGGTTGATTCCGGTGCCTGCGAGATCAGATATGGCCTCTCTGGATGCCTGGCAGGCGGCAGAGGTGTTGGATGGGGACAGAGGCGGGGCGCGCTATGCTGTAATTTTTTGCAGCCAGGCTTCCAGGTGTTCCGTAGCGCCAGGCAGGAGCGGAAGCGCACCGACGCCGTCTTCGGAGAGGGCGCGGGCCAGGCGGCTTTCGGCAAAACAGCCGGCTGGGCCGTCGCGGTACGGATAGAGGGCCAGCGCCTGGGCCACGGTGCCCCCATCGTGGCGGGTAAAGTAGGAGGAAAGCGCGTCGCGGTAGCGGTGCAGGTCGTTCAGGGCATCCATTGGTGGACCGGGCACGCCATAGCGGCGCACATAGGCTGGCGAAGCGTCGAGCCGGTACTTCGCGTCAAGCACATAATGCACAGGGGGGTGGCCGGGCCGAAAGCGGGATAGCAGCAGGTCGGGTTGCTGGGGGACAAGCAGGGAGCGGGCGCCCCAGCGCGGGTTATAGATCAGGCGGAGGCGGCTGCCATCCGGCAGAGCAAACCACAGGGGACGGCTGCAAATCGGACGCACCTGTAGCCCATCCTCCGAGAGGGTAAACAATCGAAATAAGGGAAGAGGGCACCGGCTCTGCCGACTCAGCAGTCGGACCAGCGTCAGGTAACACCAGTATTCGTAGAGCGTATGGATCTGTCCGACTTCAAATGCCAGCAGTCCGTTCAGGAGCGACAGCCGAAGCTGTAGCCATCGGAAGATTCGATAGGCCTGGCGATAGCCTTCGGCGCGGAGCAGGCGGGGCGTTGGAGGCGGCGGAAGAAGGGGAAGCGTAGCCGGAGGCAGCTGTTGCTGAAGGGCCTCCAGCCGAGCGGTCAGGTCGCGGAGGATCTGCCGGCGTGTCCGGGCGAGAGCATGCGAGCGGGTCAGGCGGTCGGTCAGTTGTTGCACCTGGCGAAGCGCCTGGTTGAGCTGCCAGGCAAGCCATCGATGTTCCGGCGTGTCGGTGGTCACGACGGCTCGCGCTGCTTGCTGGATGCGATGGGCCGGTCGTCCCGCCAGGCGAACTTCTGGTCCCTGGCCGCTGCCGGTCTGCACCGCCCGCCGCAGCGCGGCATCCGGATGGCAGATTGCCTCCAGCGGTTGCCATTGGCGGAGCCACTGCACCTCCGTCAGCGGCCGCTGCGCAATGCGCCGGAAAGCGCGTTCTAACGCACGGAGCGTCGCCGCAAGGCGCGCTATCCAGCCTGGCGGATGGTCCGGTGGTCCGGTGCGCAGCCGACCATGCTGCCAGACGCCCGACCCGAAGCGCAGCGCTGGCTCGACGGTCCACGTTTCCAGATCGGCCAGCATGGCTTCGTAGTCGGACCGATAGCTCAGGCGGGTGGGAAAGATTTCCAGTTCCAGCCGGAGGTGCGGGCGGCCATCGTGCCACACGATGAAGGCGGTGCGGCCCGCATAGGTGCCAAAATGCAGCGAGCCATGCCAGAGACGGCCCTGCTCAAGCGCATGGAGGTCACGCAGAAAGGAGGGGTTGGCATGGCGTAAGGTGACCGGGTTTCCGTCCCGGCTTTCCAGCAGCAACCGATAGCGCGTCTGCTCGGTGATGCCCGGCGCCTCTGTGCCGCAATGCAGCGCAGGCGGTGCGTTGGCGTCAAGCGTCTGCGCTTCAACGACCAGAGGAGGGCGGGGGAATTGCGGTCGCGGGCCCTCCCAGGTCAGGCGTATTCGGCTGGTTTCAATCGTGAAGTAGCGCATGGGTTATTCCCAGAACGAAGCAAAACCTTCACTCTCGAGCCGGAGCCACATGTGCGCCAGGCGGGCGGCCGTCATGGGAAAAGGGGCCTCCGGCCAGCGATCCGGGTAGTCGGCCGTAATCCACGTCTCAAGCAATGTTCGGAGCTCTTCGTCGCGGGTGGTCGGCACGCCAGTGGCGGCCCAGCCCAGCAGGGCGCGGAGCGCCCGGCGCAGGGCAGGGGAGCTGCCCTGCAGCCGGGGGAGCACCTTCATCCAGAGTGCCAGGTCCAGCGGATCGACCGGCTGACCTGTGCGCGTCCGGAACATTTCGGGCGTTTCCGCAGCGTGCAGCACAAAGAGGGCCACTTCGTCACGCGTGCGGTAGGCGATAGGAAAACCGGCGGGCCGGAGCCAGCGGTTGAGCGTCTGAAGCGTTTCCAGCACGCGCTGCAAAAGTTTTTGCTCGGCATCCGATACTGTTGGCAGCTCAGCCAGCCGTAACGCCCGAGGCAGCCAGGCCGTCACTGGCCAGAGAGTGGGTTCAGCGGAGGCGTCTGAGGAAGGGATTGCCTTCAGATCAATCTCGGTCAGTTCCAGCGTGAAGGCGCGATCAATCACCTTGCGGCTGAAGCCGTGCGTGGTTTCGTCCACGTTCACGGTACCCACCAGGGCAACGTTGGCCGGCCAGGCCACGCGCGCCCATCCCTGATCAGCCGGGGCAAGTGATAGTTGTAAAAGGGGTGCCGTGGTCCATCCCCCTTCGGGTAGGGGCTGTCGGTCTTCGATACGGCTGAGCGCTTCCGCCAGGTACTGCTCCGGACGCGCCAGGTTGAGTTCGTCCAGCACCCCAACAAAGAACCGTTCGCGCTGCTGCTGGGCCTCTCGCATGAGGCGCAGCAGCGGGCCCGGACGAAAGCGTCCCTGCAGATCCACATAGCCCAGCAGTTCGGTGCTGTCGGCCCAGTCAGGACGCACAGGGATGAGCCGGGCTATTCCACCGGTTGCTTCAGCCACCAGCACGGGGAGCTTTGACTTGCCCGTGCCGGTTGGGCCTGCCAGAATGACCAGGGGCTTGGTGCGCAGCGCCGTCACGTAGGCAGCAACGATCCAGGGGGCATAGATAAAGCCACGCTGCTCCAGGTAAGCAAAAAGTGTTTCAAGGGCGGCAGCCCGATCAAACGGTGTGGCCTGGTAACGGACGCGCTTTTCGCGAACGCCCGGTGTCAGGCGCTCGGCCTGCAGACGGCGCAGTTCCTCCAGCGCCGACATGGCGCGTTCCAGATCGGCTGCTCGCGCCCGAATGAGAAACTCCAGCACCTTTTCATCCACCCGCGGCAGGGGATGCAACACCTGCTGCACAACCGACCGAAAGTCAGCGTAGTGGCGCACCACTTCCAGCTTGTCGGCAAAGGCCTCAAAAGGAATCCAGGCTTCTTCAGAGAGTACTACCAGCGGTCGCACCCGCACCCGGTGCGGATAGGCCACGCCCGGTACAAGGGGCGTGTGGTCTTCAAACGGCTCGCCTGTAACTTCGAACAACCCCACCAGGACTTTGGAGCCCGAGAGGTAGGCAAAGATCCGATCGCCCGGGCGGAGGCGATGCAGTGCGGCCCGTCCTACTCGGTGCACGGCGAACGTGCTCGTCTGCAAAAAAGCAGGATAATGCTGGGGGGGAATAGCCCAGAGCCAGGCGTGTCCGTTGCGAACGCGGTATGTAGCGACTGCTTCGGCCATCGCGCGCAATATACACGCTGATCGGGCCGAAAACGCAACTTCTGGCAGAACTTCCGGTTCTTGAGAAAATGCAGTAAATCAAGAGGGTAAGATGATGGGCAGAGGCGAAGATCAAAAATTCAAGCTGGTTGCGCCGTTTGAGCCGACAGGCGACCAGCCCCGGGCAATTGCAGAGTTGACCGAAGGCATTCTGCGCGGAGACAAATACCAGACGTTGCTGGGCGCTACCGGTACGGGCAAGACGTTCACGCTGGCGCACGTCATCCAGAATGTGCAGCGGCCTACGCTGGTAATGAGTCCCAATAAGACGCTTGCGGCTCAGCTCTATGGGGAGTTCAAGCAGTTTTTCCCCCACAATGCCGTCGAGTTTTTCATCTCGTACTACGACTACTATCAGCCCGAGGCGTACATTCCAGCCACCGACACCTATATCGAGAAGGACCTGGCCATTAACGAACGCATTGATCGGTTGCGGTTGCGAGCAACCAGTGCCCTTGTTTCAGGCCGGCGTGATGTGATCGTCGTAGCGTCGGTCTCCTGCATTTACGGAATCGGCTCGCCCGATGAGTACCGGGAGCAGATTGTTCCCCTGCATGTCGGCCAGCAGATTGAGCGCAACGAGTTGCTGCGGCGGCTGGTCAACATTTACTACACGCGCAACGATGTGGACTTCAAACCGGGTACGTTCCGCGTGCGGGGAGATGTAGTAGATATCTTTCCAGCCTATGCCGAAGAAAGTGCCTTTCGGATTGAATTCTGGGGAGACGAGATTGATCGCATTGCCCGTCTGGATCCTATAACCGGTGAGCTGGGCGCTGAAGAGGCGGCAATTACCATTTATCCGGCGAAGATCTTTGTAACGCCGAGAGATCGACTGGAGCGAGCAATTGCGTCAATCGAAGAGGAGCTGCGCTGGCGGCTGGCGGTGCTACGGGCTGAAGGGAAGTTGCTGGAAGCTCAGCGGCTGGAGCAGCGCACCCGTTTCGACATCGAAATGCTGCGGGAGGTTGGCTATTGCTCGGGCATTGAGAACTATAGCCGGCACCTGTCGGGACGGGCGCCCGGGGAGCGGCCTTACTGCCTGTTCGACTATTTCCCGGAAGATTACCTCCTCATCATTGATGAGAGCCATGTCACAATTCCACAGGTGCGCGCCATGTACAACGGCGACCGTGCCCGTAAGCTGACGCTTGTCGAACATGGCTTTCGGCTACCTTCGGCGCTCGATAACCGGCCGTTGACCTTCGAGGAGTTTGAAGCGCTGCATCATCAGGTAATCTTTGTGAGTGCTACGCCAGGCGATTACGAGCTGGAAAAATGTGGCGGTGTAGTGGTCGAGCAGATCATCCGGCCCACCGGTATTCCGGATCCAGAGGTTGAGGTGCGGCCTACCAAAGGCCAGATCGATGATCTGCTGGAAGAGATCCGCCAGGTTGTCGCGCGAGGTGAGCGGGCGCTGGTAACCACGTTGACCAAGCGCATGGCGGAAGATCTGGCCGAGTACCTGGACCGCTTCGGCGTGCGCGTGCGCTACCTGCACTCCGAGATTGACGCGCTCGAGCGGGTGGACCTGCTGCGTGGCCTTCGACTCGGTGACTTTGACGTGCTCGTGGGCGTCAACCTGTTGCGCGAAGGACTCGACCTTCCGGAAGTGTCGCTGGTGGCCATTCTGGACGCCGACAAAGAAGGCTTTCTGCGTTCAGAGCGCTCGCTGATTCAGACGGCTGGTCGGGCAGCCCGCAACGCCAACGGAAAGATCCTGCTGTATGCCGATCGAATCACGGAGGCCATGCAGCGCATGATTGATGAAACGAATCGTCGCCGCGCCATTCAGCTCGAATACAACCGCAAGCACGGGATTAAGCCGCGCACCGTGTACAAGTCGCGCGAAGAAATTTTGCGGAGTACCATTGTGGCGGAGGAAAAGTATCGACCGCTGGTTGACTCGCCACGCTACGAAGCGCCCGGGAAACCACCGCTTGTGGTCGATCCGGTGTTGAAAGACCTGACGCCTGCTCAAAAGCGCGAACTGATCGAGCAGCTTCGGCGAGAAATGCTTGAAGCCGCCGAAAATCTGGAGTTCGAACGGGCGGCCGAGCTGCGCGACACCATTCTGGCGCTTGAACGTGAACTGGAAGTGCACCCGTCCCGGGCCGAGTAGGCACGACGCGCGTTTCGGGTACTGTAGAAAGCAGCAATGCCTACTGCATTCAGAGGTCTTCGGTGATCGACGACCTGCAGACGCTTTGCCAGCGGTTGCGTGCTTCGGACCGTACGGCACTGGAAGGGCTGTTCCGCCGCATGCGGGATCCGCTCCTGCGCTACGTCTGCGCCATTGTGGAGGATGCTACGGTGGCGCACGACCTGGTACAAGATGTATTTCTGGACTTATGGTTGCGGCGGACCTCGCTCGATCCGAAGCAGCCGTTGCGGCCCTATCTCTATCGCATGGCCCGCAATCGGGCGTTACGCTATTTGCGCGACGAGCGCCGCCGCGCTCGTAAGCGTGCCGAGCATCTGCCAAAAGGGCTTTCTGTCGAGTCGTTGTCGCCGGATGCTCACCTGGAGTCGAGGCAACTGGAAGACCTGCTGGCCCGCTGGCTGAACGAGTTGCCTGAACGTCAGCGGGAGGCCCTGGTGCTCAGCCGGTGGCATGGGTTAAGTCATCGAGAGATCGCTCAGGTAATGGGTATTTCCCCCCGTACCGTTAACAACCATATGTTGCGGGCGCTGGAGACGCTTCGCCGGCGACTTCAGGCGCTTGCGCTAATGCCATGAACGAACGTTCCGCACACCGATTGCCCCGGGAGCTGGAGGAAGCCCTGCAGGAACGAAGCCCGGAGGTGCGTCAGCAGATTCAGGCGCTCTGGGATCGGTTGGGCATGCTGGAACCGCCCGTTGAAAAGGCTCCTTCCACCAACGCGGCCTGGGAGGAACTGGCTGTCCAGCTAGCCCGAACGCCGCGTCCGGCCCGACCCGCTTATCGGCAGCGCCGTCCTCGATGGCCGGTAGCTGTGGGAATCTTGCTAGGGCTAATCGGTGCGTATGTGCTGTTCCGAGAGCGCACGCTGACCGTGCCGCCAGGTACGATCCAGACCATCTCGTTAGGCGACAGAGCTACCATTACCCTGCGCGCTGGCTCACGCCTGCAATATACCCTGGCTTTGCCCTGGATGCCGCCGCGTCAGGTTCGGTTAACAGGCGAAGCGCTGTTTGAGGTGGCGCCGGGAGATCCTCTGGCTGTGGAGACAGCGCAGGCGCGCATAGAAGTGCTGGGCACGCGCTTCAACGTGCGAGCCTGGCCAGAAACCCGTGAAACCCGTGTTACCCTGCTGGAAGGACGGGTGCGCGTGCGTCCAACCCGAACCCCGGTCCGCTCGCTGGTGCTTGAGACGCCAGGTCAGAGCGTGCGCATTCGAACAGAAACAGCACCTGTACCAGAACATCTGCCCCCTGAGCAGGTGCTGGCGTGGCAACATGGCGGGTTTGTGGTGATCGACGAGCCCGTAAGCGCTGTGCTGCGCGAGTTGGAACGGACGTTCAATCTCCGCATCGAAATAGCAGGTCCGCTGCCGCTTGACCGGCGCGTGACCGTCCTGTATCAGCAGCAGGCTCGCCCGCAAGCTATCCTTCAAGATCTTTGCCTGACCCTGCCATGCCACTACCGACGCATCAGTCGCGGGTTTGTTGTCGAGGCCGAGCCGGCGTCCGCGCGTTAGTGATTGCGGGAAGCCTGTTGTTCGGAAGCGCCGGGATAACGGTGGCGCAGGAGGGTGGGCGATTTACGCTGGTCGTTCGCGACGCACCCCTGCAAGCAGCACTTGAGACGCTGGCGCGCACGGCGCGCATTAACCTGGTTTATCCAACCGAGCTGGTCCGGGGTCAGACGGTTTCCTGCGCGCTCCGAGAGGCGCCGGTCGAACAACTGTTGCGCTGCCTGCTGGCTGGAACAGGCCTCGACTTTGTTCGCTCCTCATCAGGTGCTTATGTGATACTGGCAGCGCGAGAATTGCCTCCCCGACTGGGGCTGCTGACCGGACAGGTTGTTGACGGCACTACAGGCGCACCGCTGCCCTTCGCTCACGTGTTGCTGGCGGATGCAGGTACGGGCACCGTTACGAACGAAGCCGGTCTGTTCACCTTGAGCGGCTTGTTGGCCGGTCCGCACCGACTGGTCGTTTCCTATGTAGGGTATCGTCCCCGCGTGGACAGCGTCCGGATAGAGCCCGGTAGGCCGGTGCATGTGCGCATTGCGTTGGAACCTACGCTGCTGGAAGCTCCACCCATTGTAATTGATGGACTGACCCGCCGGCCGCTTTCGGCAGATCTGGGGCAAGAGGATCTGAATGCCGGTCAGCTCCAGCACGACGCAGCCGGCGATTTGCTACAAATGATCGGGCGCTTGCCGGGCATCCAGGTACCGCACCCCCTGGCCGAGCTGCACCTGCAGGGTGGCGATAGCGGCGAGCACCTGACATTGCTTGACGGTATGCCCGTGCGCAACCCTGTCAGCCTGGGACGTTATCTGAGCGCCTTCAGCCCGCTGGCTATTGGACGCTTAACAGTTCATCGAGCAGGCTATGGGGTGGCGCTGGGCAGTCAGCTAGCAGGGCTCATCGAGCTGGAGCATGACCTGAGCGTGCCGGGGCCGCTTGACCTCGGAGTTCGCGTTGATCCGCTGGCAGCTAATGCTCGAATTCGAGGGCGCTATCAAAACGCAGCGGCTCTGGTAGCTGTGCGCCGCAGCATCTGGGGACTTTATCAGGAGCCTGGCCTGCGCATGTTGCTCCGCCAGTGGAATTCAATGGATCCCTTTATGGCGGCTCGCTGGCTGGGAGAGGCCATCACCCGCGAAGGATTGCAGGCCTATCACTGGGAGCCCCGAGCCGCATTTTCCGATCTGCACGCGGCCGGCCGCATGCAGATCGATCCGTTTCAGACCCTGCATGTTACCCTTTATCAGGGAACAAACCGTCTGGAAGCGGACCAGCAGACCCGCTATGCGGCTGCGCACGCTGATTCGGCGCGGCTGATCCTGACGCAGGATACCTATCGCTGGCTCAACCAGGCATTTCGGTTCCGCTATGATCGATTGCTGGGTGCTCGCGCTCTGCTAAGCCTGGGGCTTCGAGGAAGCTGGCACGCGTCCACGTACCGGTATCGCGCGCGTGAGGGCTCAGCTCCGAGCGACGATCCGGTTGCCTGGGAAGCACTTGAGGTGCGATTGCGGGCAGCGCTGGACGACGCGCCCGGCACGTCTGAGCGCAACGCTATCCGAGAGCTGGCGCTGGCTACTACGCTGCACTACAGCCTGTCGTCGCGCTGGCAACTGGAAGGAGGCGTTCTGCTGGAGCAGGTGCAGGCTCATTTTCGGCTGGGCAACGTGTTGGTCGCGCCGTTTCGTCATCGCATCACAGTCTGGCAGCCTGCTGCTTATCTGACGGCTACGTGGAGGCTCAAAGAGAGCTTGAGCGTTGAGCCGGGCATACGGCTGACCTGGCTACCTGCGCGGGCAACGGTCTACGCCGAGCCGCGGCTCACCATGCGTCGAGACGCGCAGCTCGGTCCTTTCTCCGTGGCTATGCGGCTGTCCGGTGGGCTGTACCGCCAGTTCGTTAACCAGTTCGAACTGACCAGCGTTGGCGCTACAGCCATTGTGCCGTCGGTGCTTTTCTGGCTACCCTCCGATGGTACGGTTGCCCCTTCCTGGGCCTACCATCTAACCGGTGAGCTTTTGCTAACGCAGAAGGACGTCTGGCGCATAGACGCTGTCCTTTATCACAAAGGACAACCCCACCTGCTGATTGTCGATTATCCAGGACTGCTGGTCCGTCTCCCCGTCTCTCGTCCGAATTCCCGGGCTCTCCCCCTCAAGCAGCGTGCTTTTCTGCGACATACTCAGGGGATGGCACGGGGGCTGAGTCTGCGGCTTCGGTATCAGAGAACGCGTGAGCGAATCGCCCTGAGTTACAGCTACGACCGCACCTGGCGGGCTTATCCCGACAGCCGCGGGACGCTTCGGCGGCATCCTGCACCCTGGAACGAACCGCACCGTCTTCGCCTGGACTTCTCCTTCCACCTTCCAGCCAGCCTGATCTTCTCTGGAAGCTGGCAGGCCAGTTGGGGCCGGCGCTGGGCTTTTCGCCGCCTGTACTATGATTACCTGCGCTACACCGGGAGCCCACTCATTGGCGGCTACAACCTGGACCAGCCCGAACGGCATCGGTTGCCCGGTCGCTATCGGCTGGATCTGGGACTGTCGTGGCGCGGGCGGTTCCGCAGAGCTCTCTTTCAAGTGCAACTCTTAGTCCGCAATGTGCTTGATCGCCGAGAGGTGTATGATCGAAGCCTGATGATGGCAGACCCGGTTGCGCCAGAACCTATTGATCGCTATCTGCCCGGTCGTCAGTGGCTGCTGACCATGCAGGTAGGGTACTGAGACCGGTCGGTAGGCATTCAATCGCTGTCAGGTGCTGTTATAAAAACCAAAAAGAAGCAGGACAGGAATGGGACAAATGATGAGCGCCATGAAGCCTGAGAAGTGTTCGCGTCGAGAGTTTCTGCGATGGGCGGGCAGCCTGTCGCTGGGCACGGTGGTTTTTTCGCTGGTCGGCTGCGATACCGGAGGTATGGAGAGCGATCCAGACCGAGGCAATCCGCCTGGCGAAGAAACCGGCATCACCATCGAAGGCAACGTGGTCACGCTTGACCTGACCGGTTCGGTGGCCAGACGGGTGGCTGAGCCAGGCGGGTTTCTTCACATCGATGCCGCCGATATGCTCGTAGTGAATGTGAACGGTACGATTCGGGCTTTTTCAGCCATCTGTACCCACCAGGGCTGTGAGATTCGGGATTTTCAGAACAACCTGTTTACCTGCTGGTGCCACGGTTCTCAGTTTGACACCGACGGCCAGGTAGTGCGCGGGCCGGCCTCTTCGCCATTGCCGGAGTACACCGTGGAACGGAACGGGAATATCGTCCGCATTACAAAAAGGTAGAAGCGGCATGCGATATGGCTGGATCGTAATTCTCTGGATTGTGCCGGCGATTCGAGCGCAGCCGGTACTGCAGGCACCCGTTGGCCTGATGCAACAGGCTCCCGGGGCCTTCTTGGCCCGCGCGCAGCCTTCAGCGTTTGAGCAGCTTGTGCAGATGTCTTCCGGGCGCGTGGTTGCCCCAAGCCCTACCGACAGCCTGCCCGAAGGCATGCCGCTGAACACGCGGTTGCTCTGGGGGCGGAAAGGACTGCTTCGAATCCTGGGGCTGGCGCCGGCTACGCGGCGGCGGGAATTGGAGATTCGCCGAACGATGCTTCAGTGGCACCAACGATTAGCGCTGGTAACGTTTGCAGCGCTGACGACTCAGGTCATTCTGGGAGAAGTGCTGGCCAGTGATCGGGCGCGTTACTATCAGAAGCTGCAGCCGATCCATCAGCCCCTGGGATACGTAACCTTTGGGCTGTATCTGACTACCGCCAGCCTGTCGCTCGGGGCACCTCCGGCCCGCCGCTACACGCCCGGTTTTAGCTCAATCAAGCTACACCGAGCCCTGGCGCTGATCCATTTCACCGGCATGATGCTTCAACCCTGGCTGGGCCGGCGACTTCGGCTGGCACCCTCGCCAGCAAGCTACGAACGTCGGCTTCGCACCCATCGCTGGGTTGGGCGCCTTACGTTCGGGGCCTACACGGCCGCTTTTCTGGTCATTTTGCTTCCCTACTGACGACGGTCGATATGCGACGCCTGACGCTACTTCTGGGACTTGCAGGATGGCTGGCAGGAGGCGCGCAGCTAATCGCGCAGCCTGTCACCGTAATGGTCGACAGCACAGAAAGTGTGCTGCAGTACCACGGTCATCATCCGTTGCATGGATGGACGGGCACCAGTCGCCTGGTCTATGGCACGCTTCGGCTTGATCTGGATGATCCTGCTCGTTCGTCGATCACGATCCGCGTGCCGGTAGCCAGCTTCGATAGCGGAAACAGCAACCGCGACTCCAACATGCTTGATGCGGTCGAAGCGGATCGCTACCCGGACGTGCGCTTTAAGTCGACCGCCATATCCGTGCAGCGCTGGGAACGCACCGATGCGGGCTATGAAGGTGTCTGGACCGTGGGCGGCAACCTGACCTTTCATGGCCAGACACATCCGGTTACTATTCCGGTTACGGTACGGATCGAAGGCAACCGCTTCGAGGCGACCGGCACGTTTTCGATTGCCCTGTCTCAATTCAAGGTGCGACGACCTAAACTCCTCCTCTGGTCCATCCGCGACACAATTGATCTTGAAGGGACAATCCGGGCCACATTGCCCGACAGCGCTGTGAGTCAACGCGGAGCGCTTCATTGAATAGGCAGCTCCGAGCTGTAACGCGAAGCAGCAGCCCTTGAGGAGGGGCGTTAGAAATAGCGGAGCCAGAGGTAGCCTGGGGCTGCGGGTGTCTTCCCGGGAGGATCTGCCGGTAAAGACTAAGACGTGTCATGCTCTGGGTTTTCCAGTTCTGCATATTTAATTTCCGGCAGCTCGTTGACAGAGATGGGCTGGATGTGGAAAATGAGCCGGGCACTTCGGTCGTAGGTGAAGTAGTTCCAGGCCCAGTTGATAAGCACTTGCAGTCGGTTGCGGAAGCCAATAAGCTGCACCAGGTGCAGCGCCAGCCAGGCAAACCAGGCTAGCGGACCCGTCAGGCGCACGCCGCCTTTCAGCTCAGCTACAGCCGCGTGGCGGCCAATCGTAGCCATGCTACCACGATGGCGATAGCGAAACGGTTCGGTCTCCTGGCCACGCAACAGGCGTTGGATTTGCCGGGCTACATGCCGGGCGCCCTGAATGGCTACCGGTGCCATCTGGGGATGCAGGCGACCCGTTTCGTCGCGGCTGGCGGCCAGATCGCCGATGACAAATACGTTGGGACGGCACGGTACCCGCAGGTCGGCAGCTACTTCAATGCGGCCGCCGCGCGTCTGCGGTAGACCCAGCCGGTCGGCCAGCGGACAGGCACGCACGCCCGCAGCCCAGATGACCGTACGGGTGGGGATGCGCTCGCCGCTCTGCAGATAAACGGCTTCCGGGGTAACGCGAGCGACCGGATCACCCAGGTGCAGCTCAACTCCACGCTGACGAAGCTGCTGACGAGCGTATTGCTGCAGGCGCTCGTCGTAAGGAGCCAGCACGGTATCAAGCGCCTCGACCAGCAGTACGCGCGCCCGGTTCATTGGAAGATGGGGATAGTCTTTGCGGAAGACCAGCTCAAACCATTCTACCAGCGCGCCGGCCATCTCAACGCCTGTCGGGCCACCCCCCACCACCACAATATTGAGCAATCCCTCTCGGATGCGCTCGGGATGGCGGTCGGCTTCCTCAAACTGTCGGATAATGTGGCTGCGCAGCGCAATAGCGTCCTCCAACGTTTTGAGCGGAAACGTGCATTCCGCAGCTCCTTCGATCCCGAAGTAGTTAGTAACAGCACCGGCGGCCAGCACCAGATAGTCAAACGCTATGCGGTCGCCGTCGTCCAACAGTACGGCTGACGCGTTCCAGTCAACCCCGACCACCGTCCCCATCACGAACCGGACGCTGCGACGTTTCTGGAAAATGCCCCGAACTGCATGGGCAATTTCTTCGGGTTCCAGACCTGCGGTAGCCACCTGATACAACAGGGGCTGAAACGTGTGGTAGTTCTGGCGATCGATCAGCACGACCTCGACGGGCGCGCGGCGCAGCGCGCGGGCCAGCGTCAGCCCCCCAAAACCTGCGCCCACAATCACAACCCGTGGACGGTCCTGAGCCATAAGCCGCCCTGTGTTTTTTTAGGGAAAGACTCTTAAGCAAAAGCTTACCGACCTGGAAGTTTCACGATGAAACAAAGCATTGTCGGATCTTTTCCAGCCCTCACGTATCTTTGAAAAGAGTCCTGAAACCGGCCGACATGTACGGGTTGCTGCATCGATTGCAACGCTGGTTGCGAGGTCCGGAAGAAGAGCCACCAGCCACAACAGAAACGCTGGAAGTGGTGCAGCGTCTAACCAAGCTTCCCGTCCGAAACGCTGCACTTTACGAGCAGGCGCTAACGCACCGCAGCCTGCTACGCGGACGCCCTGACAGCCACCTGCATTCCAATGAGCGGTTGGAGTTTCTGGGAGATGCTGTCCTGGGGTTCATCGTAGCAGCTTACCTGTACGAGCACTTTCCGGACCGAAACGAAGGCTTTCTGACCCGGCTCCGAGCCAAACTGGTTAACCGCGAAGCCCTGGCGCAGGCAGCCCGTCGCCTAAAGCTGGGCACCTATGTGCGGCTCAGCGAAAACATGGAACGTGTGGGAGGACGGGAGAACGATTCTATTCTGTCGGATGCATTTGAAGCATTGGTCGGCGCCCTGTATCTGGATCTGGGACTGGAGGCCACCCGGGCCTTTGTGGAGCGGGTGCTGCTGGAACCGCTTGATCTGGAAGCGCTGGCCCGGCGACCAGACAACTACAAAAGCCTGTTGCTGGAGTTTGCGCAGGCGCGGGGTTGGCCGCAACCTCGCTACCGGGTAGTGGCCGAGGAAGGTCCCAGTCATGCCCGCACATTTACCGTAGAGGCCTGGATTGGTAACCGGCGGCTGGGAAGGGGCACGGCGGGCAGTAAAAAGCAGGCAGAGCAACAGGCTGCCCGTGAAGCGCTTGCTCGATTGCAGGCAGCCGAGACCCTGGAAGGCGGCGCCTGACCTCACGGCGAAACCGGTCGCGGAGGACAATAGAACTGAATAACCCCCCAGTGGCCGTTTGTCAACCATTCCGGATCCCGGGAGGCAACTTCGCCGATACGTGTTTCCTCTAGGCCTACGACGACTTCGGCTTTGAGCGTGCGAAGCACCAGCAACGGAGCAGGGAAGTAGCTGACCACCTCGGCAAAAGGGGTCGTAAACGGCCAGTGGGCATCGTCCACCAGGCGACGATAGTTGGCGTCGCCTTTGGCAATGACCAGATCGGACCGGGCTAGCTCAGCGTGAGGCAAAGCCGGGAACGCTCGCATAGGTAGCGGACAATTCCAGATAAAGCTATCCGTCAGTTGCAGGTGGCCAGCAGCAATGTGGGAGCGCAGTCGCTTGGCCAGCAGACGCGGCGCAGAATCCGAAGCATTGGCCAGACGGCTGAGCAGTTCTAGCACGTCCGCAATCAGCGCATCCGAGACAAACGTTGGGTGGGCCTTCAGGTGCAAAACAACCGTGTGGGCGTAGCCAGCCGCTAGCAGTCCGTCAATGAGCACCAGATCACACAGTAGCTCAAAACCAGCATTGTCTGCCAACAGATCAACGCGGGCTGGTGCTATTGCCTCAAGGTGAGCATGGGCTGCTTCGGTTTCGTTAACCAGAAGATGGGCCGTTTCTCGGGTAGTGCCCAGGTGGCGGGGAGCTTTGTCCGCCGACCACATGCTCAGGTCGATCTGGTTGCCCCAGAGCGACGTCAGCAATAGCAGCGGTAAATGGGCGCGGGCTTGCTCCGGACAGGTGGCACGCTCATTAGCTGCGCGGGCAAGCATTGCAACGGCCTCTGCCGAGGGATCCAGCGCTGCCGTCTTTTGCTTCCGGAATGGGTCGAGCAGATGGGTCGGTCCTGGCTGAAAGTAGCCCGTCGCCTCAAGTATGCGGCGGTAGAGATAATGCTCGGCGAACAGCCAGGGCGCTGAAGCCCAGGTTTCGCCCAGGTAAGGGGCGATCCATTCGTTCCAGAGGCGCAGGTCGGGCGCGCCCGGGTCCTGAAGCGGACGGATTGGTCCATCCGGCAGCTCATCGTGCAGCGCCCGGAGTCGTTTGTTGATGGACGCTGGAAAATCATTCACCTGAATCGTCTGAGCCACAATGCGCGGCCAGCGCTCCCGAACCGTGCGCTCGGCAAATGAGCCTGGATCGGTCCCTCGAAGGGGAGGCGGAACGCAAAGCGGTTGTTCCATCGCAGCCGTTTGAAGCAGGGGCACTCAGGCGTATTCTTTACCCAGCGCCTTTCAATCTGGTGCCAGCGCTCCGTCTAAAGAATCCGCCAATCCTGAACTTAACAGGGAAATTGAGCATTTATGAGCCGCGGGATTTTACAAAAAAACGCGGGCAGTCATCATGGCCATCGATTTAGCGCTGACCGATCGATTTGAAGACCGGCACATCGGCCCTTCGTCGGCAGACATTCAGGAAATGCTCCAGACGCTGGGCCTCTCGTCGCTGGAAGAGCTGGTGGCGCAGACAATACCCGAGGCGATTCGTACCAGGCAACCGCTGGCGCTTCCGCCCGCCCGCAGCGAGGCTGAGCTGCTGGCACGACTGCAAGAACTGGCGGCGAAAAATGCGTCATACCGTTCTTTTATCGGCATGGGATATTACGACACGATTACGCCGCCGGTGATTCAGCGGAATGTGCTGGAAAATCCGGCCTGGTATACGGCCTACACGCCCTATCAGGCAGAGATTGCACAGGGTCGATTGGAAGCGCTTTTAAACTTCCAGACCATGGTCATTGATCTGACCGGACTGGAGCTGGCCAACGCCTCGCTGCTTGACGAAGCGACAGCCGCTGCCGAGGCCATGATGATGCTGCACCGCCTCGCACGAGACCCGAAGCGGAACACGTTCTTCATTTCAGAAGCCTGCCATCCGCAGACAATCGCTGTGGTTGAGACGCGTGCGGAGCCGCTGGGCATTCGGATCGTGGTGGGAGACCACCGCACGTTCGAGCCGGGACCCGAGCTGTTTGGCGCCCTGGTGCAGTATCCGGCCACTGACGGCGCTATCTATGACTACCGAGATTTCTGCGAACGCATCCACGCAGCAGGCGCTTATGTGGTGGTCGCAGCCGACCTGCTGAGCCTGACGCTGCTGGTTCCCCCGGGCGAGTTTGGCGCCGATGTGGCCGTAGGCAGCACGCAACGGTTCGGAATTCCGATGGGCTACGGAGGGCCGCATGCCGCCTATTTTGCTACGCGAGAGGCGTTTAAACGTCAGGTGCCCGGACGGATCATTGGCGTCTCGCGCGATGCCGATGGCAGCCCGGCCCTCCGCATGGCCCTGCAAACGCGGGAGCAGCATATCCGCCGGGAGAAGGCTACGTCGAACATCTGCACCGCACAGGTGCTGCTAGCGGTCATGGCCGGTTTCTATGCGGTCTATCATGGGCCGGAGGGCCTGCGCCGCATCGCCGAGCGGATTCACAACCTGACGCGCGTGCTGGCCGCCGGGCTGGAACGACTGGGATACCGACTGCGCCACCAGCACTTCTTCGACACCCTGCGCGTCGAAACCACCTCGGAGGAGGCAGCCCGTCTTCAGGAAGCCGCACTGGCCCGGCGCATCAACCTGCGCTACTATGAAGACGGCACGGTTGGCCTGTCGCTTGATGAGGCGACGACCGCTGAGGAATTGGAAACGCTGCTGGACATCTTTGCGCTCGGGCGGCCGCGAACGTTCTCTGTTGCCGAACTGGCCGCTGAGCTGACGCCAGGCTATCAGGGTCCGCTCGCCCGCACCTCGCCATATCTGACGCACCCGGTCTTTCATCGCTACCACTCTGAAACAGAACTGATGCGCTACATGCACCGGTTGGCCAGCCGGGATCTCTCGCTTGTGCACAGCATGATCCCGCTGGGCTCCTGTACGATGAAGCTGAACGCGGCTGTTGAGCTTATGCCGTTGAGCTGGCCGGCTTTTATGCGGGTGCATCCGTTCGCACCGCCCGAGCAGGTCAAAGGCTATCAGGAGCTCCTGAACGAGCTCGAAACCTGGCTTAAAGAGATTACAGGCTTTGCGGCCGTTACTTTCCAGCCCAACTCGGGCGCTGCTGGCGAGTACACCGGCTTGCTCATGATCCGAGCCTATCATCGAAGCCGGGGCGAAGGGCACCGCAACGTCTGTCTGATTCCTGCGTCGGCTCATGGCACCAATCCTGCCAGTGCCGTGATGGCCGGGATGAAGGTGGTTGTGGTGCAGTGCGACGAAAATGGGAATATTGACCTGGAGGATTTACGCGCCAAGGCCGAAGCGCATCGCGACCAACTGGCGGCACTTATGGTAACGTACCCCTCCACGCACGGCGTCTTTGAGCCGCACATCCGAGAAGTCTGCGACATTGTGCATGCGTGTGGGGGGCTGGTGTACCTGGACGGGGCCAACATGAACGCGCAGGTAGGTCTGTGCCGCCCTGCCGAGTATGGGGCCGATGTGTGCCATCTAAACCTGCACAAGACGTTTGCGATCCCGCACGGTGGAGGCGGTCCGGGCGCCGGACCCGTTTGCGTGGCCGAGCACCTGAAACCGTTCCTGCCCGGTCATCCCGTGGTACCAACAGGCGGAACGCAAGCGATTGGGCCGGTGGCGGCAGCTCCCTACGGTAGCGCCAGTATTCTGCTGATTTCCTGGGCCTACATTGCACTGATGGGGGGCGAAGGCCTGCGGCGCGCTTCCGAAGTGGCGATCTTGAACGCTAACTATCTGGCTCATCGCCTTGAGGCAGGGTACAAGATCCTTTACCGGGGGCCGAATGGCCGCGTAGCCCATGAGTTCATCGTGGATCTGCGGCCTTATCGACGACAGGGGGTTACCGAGATCGACGTAGCCAAGCGGTTGATGGACTATGGCTTTCATGCGCCAACAGTCTCGTTTCCGGTGGTGGGGACCATGATGATTGAGCCCACCGAGAGTGAGTCGAAGGAGGAGCTGGACCGCTTCTGTGAGGCGCTGCTCTCCATCCGGGAAGAAATTGAAGAGGTGCTGCAGGGCCAGGCCGATCCGGAACGCAACGTGCTCAAGCAAGCGCCGCATACGGCCACCATGGTCGCCTCAGATCACTGGGATATGCCGTATTCTCGCGAAAAAGCAGCATTTCCTGCGCCGTGGACGCGCACGCACAAGTTCTGGCCTGCTGTCCGGCGAGTAGATGAGGCTTTCGGCGACCGAAACCTGGTATGCGCCTGTCCGCCCCTGGAAGCTTACGCGGTCTGAACCGGGGTCAGGAGCAGGCAGAGGAGGAGAGGGTGCGCTGACGCGCCAGCAGGCGCGTCTGGCGGCCTGGTAGCTCTTTCCCCAGCAAGGCTTCCAGGTCGAGGGCCAGTTCGGCTACCTTGCGGTAGTCGATCCCCGTGCGCACGCCCATCGCTTCAAGCATGTAGACGGTGTCTTCGGTAGCAATGTTGCCCGTGGCGCCCGGAATGAACGGACAGCCACCCAGACCACCCAGGGAGGTGTCGAAGCGCGTAACGCCGCATTGCAGGGCGGCCAGTACGTTAGCCAGCCCCATGCCGCGCGTGTCGTGCAAGTGCAGCACCAGCGGTGTGTCGCCGATCTCTTCTTGTACGGCCTGCACGTACTCCTGAATTTGCACCGGGTGCGCCATGCCTGTTGTGTCGGCCAGCGAGAACGACTCAAGTCCCAGATCCACAAACCGCCGGGCCAGCTCACGGATGCGTTCCAGCGGCGTGTCGCCAGGTGTTCGGTAGCCAAATACGGTTTGCAGACCAAGCTGCGGTTGCATGTCATAGTGGTGAGCCAGGCGAATCATGGTTTCTGCCTGCCGCACGGCTTCGGCCACGCTCATGTTTGCGTTGGCCTGGCTGTGCTCCTCATGGGTAGCAATGGACAGATCTACATACCGCAGTCCGGCCGCGTGCGCGCGCTCGACCCCTTTAACGTTCAGGGCCAGACCGGAAAAGATGACATCGTCCCGCTCGGGCAGACGGCGGCATACTTCTTCAGCGTCGGCCATCTGGGGCACCCATCTGGGATGTACAAAGGAGGTTACCTGAATACGCCGCACGCCTGCTTCAATGAGCTGCCGAATAAGGGCGACTTTACGTTCGGTAGGAATGAACGTCGATTCGTACTGGAGGCCGTCTCGCGGACCTACTTCGCAGATGACAGCGCGTTGAGGCAGTTGCATCGGGGTAGCCCGGTTTTTCCTGGAGGGCGATCATTCGTCAAAAATAATAAAGCCGAACCCTGCGACAGGGTTCGGCGGAAAAATAGACCTTCTCGCGGAAAATCTATACAGCCATGCGCGCGGTCGCAAGCAATTCCCGGAACTCTTTCATGCGGGGGATTCGCAGTTCTGCTTTGCGCTCCTGAAGCAAGTCGCTGAAGAAGGTGGCCAGAGCTTCCCGTTCTTCAGGGGTAGTCGAACGAGCGTCCAGCAGGCGCGAGAGCTGCTTCCACTGGGTTTCGGCAATGCGGCCGCTCAGGTAGTAGGCAAACAGGCGGACCAGCGCCGAACCGGTAGGACGATGGGTTGTCGTGCGCATGGCTCGTAGCAGGTTGGATTTTCGAGGATGCTTTTCATAAAGTCTGAACAAAATCTGAGCCAAAAATGCACAGTTTGCTTGCTTAATGCCGATGTCTATCAGGGCCTACGGTTGGGTGTCGGTAGCGGTTGCACCGTTACGGAAGTCGTTGATGATTTGCTGAACGGCTTCTTGCAGAGAGAACACCGTCTCGGGACGGAAGCGAAAGCGTCGGTGGCGCCAGTCGCCGCGGCTGCCGGGTACGGGTTCGTACTGTTGCCGGTAGAAATGGGGGCGTTGGACCAGGTCGGTGAGCGCTTCAGCGACCGCATCGATGTCCTCGGTGGTGTTGTAGAGGCCCAGCGAGATGCGCACCATGCCGGGTTGCGCGCGGGGCGCGCAGGTATCAAGGCAACTGTCGGGGGCGCGTCCTTCGGCATCGGCAATACCGAGGAGCTGGCGCACGAACGGCTGGGCGCAGAAGCATTCGTTTCGTACGGCGATGCCGAAGTAGTCGTTCAGGGCAGCCGTAACCAGTCCGTGAGGCAGGTCATACAGGTTAAAGGTAATGACGCCAATTCGCTCGGCGACTTCCAACCGGTGAGAACCGTAAAGGTGCAGGCGGGGGATTCGACTCAATCGGTCGAGCGCATACTGGGTCAGCCGTCGCTCTTCTTCGGCGATCAGATCCATGCCAATCTGCTGCAGCAGTTGAAGCGTGGCGCCGAGTGCAATCGCGCCGGGCAGGTTAGGCGTGCCGGCCTCTTCGCGCTCCGGTAAGTGGGGAAGAATTTCGTAGCGCGTGGTATCCACAAAGGACACGATGCCGCCCCCTACTTCTTCGGGCTCCTGTCCTTGAAACAGCTCCTTGCGCGCCACCAGCACGCCCGGACTGCCCGGGGTGTAGATTTTGTGGCCGCTGAGCACAACGACATCAAGAGCAGCCGCTGGCTCACCCGGATCAACAGCCAGGGGTAGGTGCGCCGCCGATTGGGCAGCATCGACCACGATATAGGCGCCGACGGCGTGGGCCATGCGGGCGATTTCGTGGACCGGGTTGACTATGCCGGTCACATTTGAAGCGGCTGTAATGGCTACATAGTTCAGTCGATCGGCGTAGCGGGCGATGGCTTCCTGAAGTTGGCTCATGTCCACTTTGCCGGCCTCACCGTCCGGGTCTTTCTCGATGGGGACGTGAACGACGCGGCCGACATGTTTGCGGTGAGGCAGGTCATTGGCGTGGTGTTCCATAATGGTGGTGATCACCACATCGCGCTCTGGGCGGCGGCGGGCCAGCACGCGGGCAATGCGGTTAAGGCAGGCGGTTACGCCATAGCCGCAGAAGATGGCCGTGTAGCGATGGTCGGCCTGCAGGAAGTCGAGCACGGCCTGATGGGCTTCGGCATAGAGGGCCGTCATAATGCGGGCGCCAAAATGTAGCTGGGAGTGCGTGTTTGCATAATGTTGCAACGCCTGGTAGGCGATGCGGGCAGGAGGCTCCCAGAGCAGGTTGGAGGCCGCACTGTCGAGGTAGATTCGGCGAGCCTGGCGGCCGTCGGCCAGTTGATAGGGGGTATGCAGGCCGAGAAATTGGAATCGAAGCGCCTCCAGTAATGCCCTGCGTTCGATTGTCTCCTGCGGGATCGTTGCCGCAAAAGTGCTTGACCTCGGCATGGGATTATCTTTATAGTTACCTGTACAACCAGTCGATACTGGTTAGCATACGGTATATCCTGCATCCGACGCAAGCGCGTTATTCCTTCTAGATGCTGCCCCACAGCGAGGCCGAAACAACTGTGGTCCGTGGCGAGCCACCCGAGTGGCTGCTGCGCACTTATCGAGCGTTAGGGTGGTTAGCGTTCTTCATGGCCGTTAGCTTCTGGTTTGTGCATCGCGTGACCGATCCAGAAGCGTGGGATCCCCTGTGGCTACGGGTACTGGTGGGCAGCACGGCGCTGGGAGCAGTTTTGCTTTCCTATCGCGTAGCCTGGGTTCGGAAGAACCTTGCGCTGATTGCCTGCGGACTGAGCTGGATCATTTTGCTCTGGTTCGGCGCGCTGGCACTGGCCAATCGGTTAACGCCCAACTATGTGGTAGGCTATCTCTTTGTCTATGCAGGAGCGGGCATTGTCTATGGGCTGGGACTGCGACGGCCGGAGCCGTTAGGCATCTACCTGGCTTTTGGCACCCTGCTCATTGCCCTGGGTAGCCTCTGGGAAGAGGACCCTGAGATATCGCCGGTGATTGTGGCAACAGCATCGGCCGGAATCGGAATCGCTATTTATCTGGTACTGCGCACGTTGTTGCAGCAACAGCAGACCCTGGAAGAGGCCCGTCAGCGCGCCGAGGCAGCCTTGCAATTTCGCAACACCCTGCTCGCCAACATGCATCATGAGCTGCGCACGCCGCTGGCAGGCATTCTGGGAGCTGCGCAGATTTTGAACGACGAGGTGCCCAGAGATCTGCGTGAGTTCGTGCAGATTATAGAGCATAGCGGGCGACGGCTCCTTCATCTGCTGACCAACCTGGTGCTGCTGGCGCGCATGGAGGCCGATAAGCTTCAGCTCAAGCCGGGCCTCGTCGATTTGCGAGAGGTGATGCATCCTATCCTGCAGCAATTGCAGGAAGATGCTGAAGAGAAAGGGCTGACCATTACCTGTTCCTGTCCGGAAAAACCCATTTACGTCTATGCCGATCCAGAAGCGCTAAATACGGTGTTTTACAATATTGTGGAGAATGCGATCAAGTTTACCCGAGAAGGTGGGGTGCATGTGGCGCTTCGAGAGCAGGGAGATCGGTTGTTTGTGGACGTGCAGGACTCAGGACCCGGGATCGATCCAGCAGTGCTGGAGCGGATGTTTCGAGCGTTTGAACAGGGCTCAACCGGATTGAATCGAACGCATGAAGGAGCGGGACTGGGGCTGACGGTCGCGCAGCGACTGCTTCATCTGCTTGGTGGTACGCTGACTGTTAGGAGTCAGGTGGGAGAGGGCAGCACCTTCACCGTGGGGCTGCGCCGCGCCCAGATGGAGGTGCGCATGCTGCACTCCGGGCAGCACACGGGCGACTGAACACTTTGCTAACGGCGCACGTGAGCGCGTGAAACTACTTCCTGTCGTCGAGCACAATCTCGCGCCGCAGGCGCGCCACCGGAATGCCCAGTTGCTCCCGATACTTGGTCACGGTGCGGCGCGCAATCTTGAAGCCTTGCTTGGCCAGCAGTTCAGCGATCTTTTGATCCGAAAGCGGATTGCGCTTGTCTTCCTGAGCAATCATGCGTTGAATGAGCGCTTTCACCTCTTTGTTGGAGACTTCTTCGCCGCTTTCGGTTGCCAGCCCTTCTGAGAAGAAGTACTTCAGTTCGTAGACGCCAAAGTCTGTCTGGACATACTTGCCGTTGACAACCCGGCTGACTGTAGAGATGTCCATGCCGATGCGATCGGCTACGTCTTTCAGAATCATAGGTTTGAGGTGTCCTTCGCCATACTTGAAGAAGTCTTCCTGCAGCTCGACGATCGCTTTCATTACCTTAAGCATGGTCTGGCGCCGCTGGTTGATTGAGTTGATAAACCAGCGAGCAGACTCCAGCTTATTTTTGAGAAAGGCGCGCGTTTTGTCGTCCAGTCCGTTGGTGCGCTTGCCTTTTTTCTTTTCGGCCGCCATTTGCTCAAGCATCTGACGGTAGCGGCGAGAGATGCGCAGTTGCGGAGCGTTGCGGCTGTTGAGCGTGATAATGAATTCGCCGTCTTGATAGGTAACGGTAAAGTCCGGGACGATGTAGTTCTGCTGCGGGGTCAGGTCGCCTTCGCCCGGTTTGGGGTTAAGATGCTGAATCAGGTCGTAGGCTTGTTTCAATTCAACTTCTGAGATGCCCAGCTTGCGCTGCAGCGCTTCGAAGTGTTTCATGGTGAAGTCTTTAAACGCCTCTCGGAGCATGCGGAGCGCGACGTCCCGTCCGGGCGTATTTTCTGGCAGCGCTTCAAGCTGAACGATCAGGCATTCGCGGAGGTCACGGGCGGCAATACCGACGGGGTCGAGTCGCTGAATCTGTTTGAGCACGCGTTCGACATCCGCCTCGGTTACACTGACGCCATGGCTGAACATCAAATCGTCCACGATCGACTCGAGCGGACGTCGCAGGTAGCCATCTTCGTCAATAGAACCGATGATCTGTTCGGCAATGAGGCGTTCGGTTTCGTTCAGGTCGAGCAAGACGAGCTGTTCGCGCAGGTGTTCGATCATGGAAGGGTGAGCTGGCAGCGGCAATTCGCGCCGCTCTTCGTCTTCGTCACTGCGGTCTACGCGTGCTTTGTAGCCGTAGAGGTCATCGACATTGTTAAAGAGCTCTTCCCAGTCGATTTCCTCTTCAAAGTCGGTGGATGCCTCTTCCTCCGGGGGTTCTTCGGAGGTCGTTGATTCTGAGGGAGCCTCTGTTTCTGCTGGCTCTGCGGCTTCATTGAGCGGTTCTTCGAGAGGCGTTTCCTCTTCTTCGGGACCTTCTTCTAACAGCGGGTTGGATTCCAGCTCGGCCTTGATGCGTTGCTCCAGGGCCAGCGTAGGAAGCTGCAGGAGTTTGATGTACTGGATTTGCTGCGGCGAGAGTTTCTGCTGCAGCTTCTGTTCCTGTTTGAGTTTTAGCATGGCTCCTTCCCGTCAGATTGCGGCGCCAGTCCCGACTGGCAGCGCTCCATCCATAGAGTCCGTAAGCGATCGTACCACGCGCGGCCGTAGCGTCGCACCAGGGGGGCTTCCAGAAAGTCTATCAGCGCGATACCGCAGCGGGTGCCGTGCGCGCGGGCTGCGTCGCACAGCGGAATTTTTTCGTAATGAAGAATTTCCAAGCCATGGCGGCGTTCCACGCGCAGCGGATACAGGTGACAGGAGATCGGTTTGGGAAAGTCTATGTGCCCCTGAACATAGGCTTGCTGAATGGCGCAGCGCACGATACCCGCCGGGTCGTAAACGGCAAAGACGCAGGCTCCGTCTGCCGTGCATCGAACCGCGTAGCGGTCGGCGCCAACTTTTTCCCAGGGACCTCGTTCATCGATCAGTCTCTGTGCTTCTGGACGCAACGCTGGCCGCAGCGCCGGCACGAGCGCCTCAAGCACAAAGCGTTCTCCAGGTTCTAAAGGAGCGCCTGATTCCCCTTGCACGCAGCAGGCGCCCTGGCACACCTGGAGTTGACAGGCGAAAGACGCCTGCAGGACGCTTTCGGAAACGAGTATGTGGTCAACCGCAAACATAATGCCTGTAACGTAGGACGCGGCGCACGCATTGTCAACGATGCACCGCATGTGGGTTGTTATTTTTGCGGTAAACCATGGTGGGTGTCAGACTGTTGACACTGTCTGGTATATCTTGAAGGAGAACGTAAGCCGCGAGAGGGCCGACGATGCGTGACTCTGGTCTACTCCGTCCGTTGCCGCAGCACGCCGAAGAAGATTATGAAAAGGCGCTGCGTCCTCGTCGCCTTGAAGAATTTATCGGCCAACCAAAGATAAAAGATAACCTGCGCGTGTTCATTACCGCCGCGTTGCAGCGAGGGGAGACGCTGGATCACGTGCTGCTTTCCGGTCCGCCAGGCCTGGGCAAAACCACACTTGCCTACATCATCGCTGAAGAAATGGGCGCTCGCATTCGCACGACAAGCGGACCGGTGCTGGAAAAACCGGCTGACATTGCGGGCCTGCTCACCAATCTCAATGAAGGCGATGTGCTTTTTATTGACGAGATTCACCGGCTCAGTCCAGTGGTCGAGGAGTATCTCTACTCGGCCATGGAGGATTACCGGATTGATATCCTGATCGACAGTGGACCTAATGCGCGAAGCGTCAAGCTTCGGTTGCCTCCCTTTACGCTCATTGGTGCTACTACCCGCAAAGGGCTGCTAACCGCGCCGCTACGGGCCCGCTTTGGCATAGAGTTTCGCTACGATTACTACCACACAGAGGATCTGCAGCAGATCGTGCTGCGTTCGGCGCGCATTCTGGGCGTTGCCATAGACGAAGAGGGGGCCTACGAAATTGCTCGCCGGAGTCGCGGAACGCCGCGCATTGCCAACCGTCTGCTGCGCCGAACGCGTGATTTTGCTGAAGTGAAGGGGGACGGTCGCATCACGCGAGAGGTGGCCCGCATGGCTCTGGAGGCGCTTGATGTAGATGAGGCGGGTCTGGACGAAATGGACGTGCGTTTGCTGCGTACGCTGATTGAAAAGTTCGGGGGAGGCCCCACTGGCCTGAACACGCTGGCCGTAGCGGTCGGCGAAGATCCGGGGACCCTGGAGGAAGTCTACGAGCCGTACTTGATTCAGGAAGGATTTCTGGAGCGCACGCCTCGGGGCCGCGTGGCGACCGCTCGGGCCTACCAGCACTTTGGCCTGGTCCCTCCGGCTCGCACGGGAAGCCTGTTCGATTAGGCGCCAGACGTCTCGTCCGTTGTATCCGCCTCGACGCTTTGCAGCGCCTGGCTCGTCAGGATATAATGGGCGGTGGCCGGGTTGGTTGCCAGGGGAACGTTGTGCACGTTACAGGCGCGCATGAGCGTCTGAATATCCGGATCGTGCGGATGTTTGTCGAGCGGGTCTACAAAGAAAAACACGGCATGAATGTCACCCGTTACTACCTGGGCAGCAATCTGCACGTCACCTCCCAGGGGCCCCGACAGAAAACGCCGAACGCGCAGACCCACCTTTTCTTCTAACAATTTGCCGGTCGTCCCTGTACCGACCAGTTCAAAGCGGGCCAGCAGCTCGCGATGCTGCATGGCAAAGGCTACCATGTCGGCTTTTTTGCCGTCGTGCGCAATGAGCGCTATCGTGCGAATGGTTTCTTTCATGATTCGTCTCTGACTGCGTGGCTCTGGATTCAATTAAACAAAATTCCGAGCGCATTGCCAGTCGAGCGCACCGCTTCAGGGAACCCGCAGGTCGAAAAAAGCGTGGTTCGGAGACAAAAAATTTTCTGGCCACCGTATATTTCTGGCAAACGCCTCGAACCCTAATCGAACACAGGGTATCATGCCATACGTTGTCTGCGAGCCCTGCATCAATTGCAAGTACACGGATTGCGTCGAAGTCTGCCCGGTCGATTGCTTTTACGAAGGGCCCAATTTCCTGGCGATCCATCCAGACGAGTGCATCGACTGCAACGCCTGCGTGCCGACCTGTCCGGTTGAAGCGATTTATCCGGATGATGAAGTGCCAGAGGAGTGGCAGCACTACATTGAGTGGAATCGGTACCTGGCCGAGCAGTGGAAGGAAATGGGCTATAACATCACAGAAAAGAAAGGACCGCTGCCCGACGCCGAGGAGTGGCGCAGCCGTCCCAAATCGGAAAAAGACATTCTGACCTGGGAAGCGCCTGCGCAGCAGTAAGTCTCCGGCTGTTAAACACCAGGCCCCTGCCATTGCGCAGGGGCTTTTTTGCGTTGCTACCTTGTAAATCTGGCGAAAATCCGTTATGCTTGGGGCGGGAAAACGGACGATCGGCCCGGGTCCATGGAACGCTGGCTGAAACTGGCGCGAGCTATTGACCGGCTCAATCTATGGGTAGGCCGGCTGGTCTACTGGCTCGTGCTGTTTATGGTACTGGTGGGCGCCTACAACGCGGTGGTGCGCTATCTGGATCGCTACACCGGGATCGGCCTGAGTTCGAATTTTTATATTGAACTCCAGTGGTATCTATTCAGTCTGGTATTCTTGTTGGGAGCAGCCTATACGTTACAGCGGGACGCGCACGTGCGCGTGGACGTGTTTTATGGCCGCCTTGCCCCCCGGGCGCGCGCCTGGATTAATCTGCTAGGCACCGTACTGTTTCTTCTGCCTTTCTGTGGACTGGTGCTGTGGGTATCATGGGGATGGGTGGTCAATTCCTGGGTGGTGCGGGAAGTGTCGCCGGACCCCGGAGGGCTCCCCCGCTATCCGCTGAAGGCGATGCTGCCGGTCGCCTTCGTATTGCTGGCGCTGCAAGGCGTCTCTATGCTGATCCACCAGGTCGCACGGCTGCGCAAGCTAGAAACGGAAACTCGTCAGGACGTTCTCGGAAAGGTATGAGCGGCGACTGGCTGGCTCCCCTGATGTTTCTTACAGCCCTGGTGCTCATCTTTTCGGGCTATCCGGTGGCTTTTGCACTGGGCGGCACGGCGCTGATCTTTGCCGGAATCGGCGTAGCGCTGGGCTATTTTGACTGGAGCTTGCTTTTTGCGCTGCCCGATCGGGCTTTTGGGATTATGTCGAACTATGTGCTCCTGGCTGTGCCGTTTTTCATCTTTATGGGCACGGTGCTGGAGCGGTCCCGACTGGCCGAAGATCTGTTGCAGACCATCGGGATGCTCTTTGGACCCCTCCGAGGGGGGCTAGCGCTGGCTGTCGTGTTTGTCGGCACGCTGCTGGCGGCCGCTACGGGAGTCGTAGGAGCCTCGGTGGTGGCGATGGGGATGATTTCGCTGCCGGTTATGCTCCGCTACGGCTACTCGAAAGAGCTGGCCGCCGGCGTCATTACAGCGTCGGGCACGTTAGGCCAGATTATCCCGCCGAGTGTTGTGCTGGTCGTGCTGGCCGATCAGCTCGGCGTGTCGGTGGGCGACCTGTTTCTCGGAGCGCTCGTGCCCGGACTGGTGCTGGCAGGGCTTTACGCGCTCTATGCAGCAGGGGTCGCTCTCTTTAAGCCTAGAGCGGCCCCGGCTTTGCCACGTGCAGTCCGAAATATTCCAGGACGCGAGCTGGTCCGCCGCGTTATGCTGGTGATGCTTCCACCGCTGGTGCTCATCCTCGTTGTACTGGGAAGCATTTTTGCCGGAATTGCTACGCCCACCGAGGCAGGAGCACTGGGCGCGGTCGGAGCAATTGTGCTGGCGCTGCTGAACCGCCGGCTTTCGTTTGAGGCGTTGCGGGCGTCGATGGATGAAACCGCTCGCCTGACCACAATGGTTGTCTTTCTGCTGATCGGCTCTACAGCGTTCTCGCTGGTCTTTTACGGACTCTACGGCGACGTCTGGATCGAAGAGCTCCTGACCAATCTACCGGGCGGTATCATCGGTTTTCTCATCGTTGCTAATCTGGCCATTTTTGTGCTGGGCTTCTTTATTGACTTTTTCGAAATTGCCTTCATTATTCTGCCGCTGCTGGTGCCGGCTGCCCGGGCGCTGGGCATTGATCTGGTCTGGTTTGGCGTCATGGTAGGTATGAACCTGCAAACATCGTTTTTGACACCGCCCTTCGGGTTTGCCCTCTTCTATTTGCGAGGGGTAGCGCCGCCTGAATTAACCACCACTCAGATCTATCGGGGCGCTGTACCGTTTATCTTAATCCAACTGATCGGTCTGCTGCTGATTATCCTCTTTCCTGAAATGGTTAACTGGGCGGTGCGCTAGCGGGCTGTTCTAGGAGCTGGCGCAAAAGCGGCCGGTGAATACGATGACCACCGTTGAACCGGTACACGGTAGGCCGCAAACCAAGACGCTGCAGACGTTGCAGCAGCTGTTGCTGGCGTGCTGCATCAAGAAGCGGATCGTGGGTGCCCCAGACCAGTTCAGGAGGGGGCAGGCGGCGGCCAGCTTCGTGCGGCAGATCTTCCGGCACATCACCTGCCCATAGGATCAACCGCTGCGCTCGGGCGCGTCCAAGGGCAAGCCAGCGACAGGCCGTAGCTGCTCCCTGCGAAAAGCCCAGCACGTGTAACGTAGGGGAGCCTGGCAGGTGCATTTGCAGGTGGTTGTAAAGCGCGTCTAAGTAAGCAACGTAGTCGGCGATTTCTGCAAGACGGTCTTCCCGGGTCATCCAGGAAGCACCTACCCGGCCTGAAAATCCCTCCAGGTAAAAGCGAGACAGGGCTTCCGGGGCCACAAACAGGCGCGTCTCGTCGTGAACCAGCGAGCGAAAGGGCTCCAGAAAAGAGCTGGCAAGCTGGCCGTAGCCGTGCAGCACGAACCAGAGCTCCCGAAGCGCTGGTCCTGGACGGCCCAGCGTGTAGTACCGGGCCGTGCGCGTAACCGATAGATGGTGCACTTCTGGAGTCTCCCAGGTCATAGGCACGTATCGCTGAAGGAATGCAAGCTGCGCGTAGCGTAATTCCGGCCCGGGTTAGCCTGTGGAGAAGTCGGCTGATGAGGAAAGTGATCGCTCCAGCAGGGCGAAAGCTTCGTCGAGCGCTGAGGCAACCGTAAACGGCCAGCGCGCTGGCACGAAATGCTGACGGCGGAGATGAGCGAAAAATTGAAGCAGCAGATCAAAGAAGCCGTCATAGTTCAGCAGTACAATGGGCTTGTGGTGATAACCGAGCTGGCGCAGCGTGAGCACTTCCATAAACTCCTCAAGCGTTCCAAAGCCTCCCGGCAGCACCAAGAACGCATCCGCCCGGGTGAACATGATGGCCTTGCGTTCCTGGAGCGTTTGCGTGACGATCAGCGCATCAGCCAGCTCGTACGCGATGCCTTCCCGCTCCTGCAATGCTTCAGGAATAACGCCCACAACACGGCCGCCGTGGCGGTGGACACTTCGGGCCAACGCTCCCATTAAGCCCACATCGCCCCCACCATAAATCAGCTCGTAGCCGGCCTGCGCCAGCCGCACGCCCACCTGCTCGGCCAGTTGTAGATAGCGTGCGGCTACCCGCTGACTGGCAGCACAGTAGACGCAGATGCGGTGAGGCATAGCTCAGACGTTTAAGAAGGAAGAAAGCGGAAAGGCAAATTGAGCATACGCTAGTTCCGTTGTGCCAAACCAGCGGTAGCTCTGCGCCCGCCATTTGCGATAGGCTTCGTAGATCTTACGGTAAAGCGGATCCCGTTCCTGGGCAAGTAGCTCTTCGGCAATGCGGGCCGCTTCTCGAAGCACGTCGTCCGGAAAACGTCGAAGCTGCACGCCGGCCTGTAGCAAGCGTTGCAAGGCTGCCGGGTTGCGAGCATCATAACGGGCAACCATGGTCTGGCTGGCTTCCAGGGCGGCCGTCCAGAGCACTTCACGATAAAACGCGGGAAGCTGCTCCCAGGCGCGACGATTCACATAGAAAGTCAGCGCGGGTCCGGGTTCCCACCAGCCCGGATAATAGTAGTAGGGAGCAATCTGATAAAAGCCCAGCTTTTCGTCATCATAGGGACCGGCCCACTCGGCCGCATCAATGGCACCACGCTCCAGAGCCGGGTAAATCTCGCCACCAGCCAGCACCTGTACCGTCACGCCCATTTCGCTCATCACGCGACCACCCATGCCCGGAATGCGCATCTTGAGGCCGCGCAGGTCACGCAGGCTGTTGATTTCTCGGCGGAACCAGCCCCCCATCTGGGCGCCGGTGTTGCCACCGGGCAAGTTCACAATGTTGAATTCGGCAAACAGCTCGCGCAGCAACTCCAGACCACCTCCTTCGAGCAGCCAGGCATTGTACTGGCGAGACGTCAGGCCGAAGGGAACTGTGCTGTCAAAAGCCAGCGCCGGATGCTTGCCGATAAAGTAGTAGCTAGCCGTATGGCCAATAGGGACCGTACCATTCTGCACTGCGTCGAGCACCTGAAGTCCGGGCACCAGTTCACCTGCAGGGTAAGCGCGGATCTCAAAACGGCCGTCCGTCAGCGCCCGGACGCGTTCGGCCAGCACCTCAGCAGCTCCGTAGATCGTGTCGAGCCCTCGCGGAAAGCTCGAAGCCAGCCGCCAGCGCAGGCGCGGCAGCGTCTGAACTGCAGGCGCTCCGCCCCCCTCACGCGCCTGCTGGTTACCGCATCCTGCCAGCACAGCCGTAGCTGCGGCTCCTAGGGCAGCTTTCTTCAGAAAATGCCGACGTTCCATAGCTCTAGTGTGCTATTCCCACGGCGCTTTTGCCTGCCCAAAAATACGGACGGAACGGCCAGAAAAGCGAATCTGGATGCACGCGTTTTACCGGACATCCAGCAAACAACCGCCAGAAGGGCTTGACTTTTTACGATCTTTTTAATACTATTAAAAACGTAGATTCGATCAACCAACCTTAGCTCTGACCGATGCGTCGCGCGCTGGTGCCTTTTGGCGAAACGGAAATGGAAATTTTGCAGGTTGTCTGGGAGTTGGGCGAAGCTTCAGTGGCCGACGTGCACGCCCGTCTGGGAGGGGATCGTGCCTATACGACAGTGATGACGGTGATGCGAAATCTGGCCGAAAAGGGATATCTGACGTTCCGCAAGCAAGGCCGCATGTATGTGTATCGGCCGGCGGTGCCTCCCGAAGAGTTCAAGTCGGCCCTGCTGAAGCGGCTGGTGGATAAGGTCTTCGGCTCCCCGCTTGCGCTGGTGCAAACCCTGGTGCGCCAGGAATCCCTTAGCCCGGACGAGCTGAGTGAGCTGCAACGTCTGATCGAAAAGCTGGAGAACTCCGATGATGCGGCTTGAGCTCTGGTGGATGGAAGGCGCGTGGCTACTGCTGCTCTGGACCGTGCCCGCGCTATTGTTGTTGCTGAGCGCCTGGCGTATCCTGCGGCGTTGGCCAGAGGCAGCTTATGCGTTGCTGCAGGCCGGCTTTTACGCATTGCCGCTGGGATTGCTGGCTTATGGGCTGCGACTGGTGTGGCTTCCGGAGGGGGCGCTCTGGCAGGCTGAGCCGCCTGCAGCGCTGGCATGGATTAGCGCGCAGGTGGTGCAAGGAGTGGGTGGCGTTGGGGAATCGCAAGGGCTTGCCGGGATAGGCTGGGCATTAGGAAGCATATGGATTGGCGGCGTGGTACTTCGGCTGGTGGCTCTTGGAGGGCGATGGGTGCGGCTTCGGCGCTACCTGCGTGCGTGTCGAATGGCACCGCCTGCATTGCAGGCCGAGGTAGCGGAGATAGCCAGACGGTTGGGCATTCGTCGGACCGTGCGATTGTTGGTGGGAGGCCGCGTTCCCTTCTCACTAGGAGGGGGGCGGCCGACGGTGGTCGTGCCCGAGCTGGCCCTGGCCGATCCGCGTGCGCGGCAGCCCATTCTCTGGCATGAGCTGGTGCACCTGCGACGGCGCGACTTCCTGGCGCACCTGTTTGAAGAGGGGATGCTGACGCTGTTCTGGTTTCATCCCTTGCTATGGGGCTACCGCTATCATCTGGCGCTACTTCGGGAAGTGCTGTGCGACCGGGCCGTGCTGGCACAACGGATTGCTTCGCCTGCTGGCTATGCCCGGTTGCTGCTGGACGTACTGTTGCAGGCGCAACGAGCTCCCCATCTGGGGCTGTCTTTGCTGAAACGTTCCACCCTTAAAACCCGCATGGAGGTTATGATGCAGCATACTCCTTCATTGGCGCCGCGCGTTTTGCGGCTTCTGCTGGTAGGCGCATTGCTGGGACTGACCGGCCTGATGGCCTGTTCGGAGATGCCAAACACGCCCATGCAGCCCGAACAGGAGCAGCTTCCGGCGCTCAGTAAACAGGCCGGTGAGGCAGAAGAAGGGGTATTTGTTGTAGTGGAGGAAATGCCGAGGCTTATTGGAGGGTTTAACAGGCTGGTCGAATGCCTGCGCTACCCCGAGGAAGCGAAAGCAGCCGGGGTAGAAGGCCGGGTGATTATTCGCTTTGTAGTAGACGAGCAGGGCAACGTAGCCAACCCGAAGGTGCTTAAAGGAGTAGGCGCCGGTCTGGATGAAGAGGCACTGCGCTGCGTCCGCCAGCTCAAGTTTACGCCGGGGCGACAGCAGGGACGTCCGGTGCCGGTCCGCATGACCCTTCCGGTTGTTTTCCGCCTGGATGACGCGGATTCAGAGCAGGCACAAAACTAACCGAAAAGCCTTCTAGGTCCCGCGGAAAGGAGAGGGATCGGGAAACCCGATCCCTCTCCTTTCCGCGGCGACCGGACTCTCGGGCCGGGATTGTTCAGCGCGGGCGCAGCGGCCGGATTACTACTTCGGAGATCAGGTAGTTGTCATCGGTCTCCAGGACGTGCAGAATGGTCTGGGCCACCTGTTCCGGAGTGAGGGGGCGGTCGGCGCCACGCATGCCGGCCACTTCGAAAAACTCCGTGGCGACAGAGCCTGGATAGACGCAAGTCACTTTGATGCCATGTTCACGTAGCTCTTTCATGATGGCTTCGCTAAAGCCCCGCACGCCAAACTTGGTAGCGTTGTAGGCACTTAACTGGGGGGTGCCGATCAGGCCAGCCACGGAGGCGATGTTGATGATGTGTCCGCCGAAGCCCGTCTCGGCATTTTGCTTTTTCATCTGAGGTACGGCGGCCCGGGTGCACAGAAAGACTCCGCGCAGGTTCGTATTCATCTGCACGTCCCAGTCGTCCAGTGAGAGCGCGTCGACGGGGCCCATCTTTCCCAGACCCGCATTGTTGATGAGAATGTCCAGGCGGCCTGCTTCGCGGATGATGCGCTGAAAGGCTGCTTCCACGTCGTTGGGGCGGGTCACGTCGCAGGCGATGGGGTGAAAACGAGCGCCCAGCTCGTCACGTAGCGCGTTCAGGCGTTCAACGCGCCGGGCCAGACCATACACATGCGTGCCTTTCTGCACCAGCGCTATCGCAAAGGCTCGGCCCAGCCCACTGCTGGCGCCGGTCACGACGGCTACTTTATCCCGAAGCTCCATAATACGTTTTCCGTTTGTTTTTGAGGATGGGCGGCCTTAATCTACGGCGCACGCGGAAAGGGGTGTCCGCTGCCTTTACGGAAAAGCGGCCCCCCTGATGCTCGTAACGCATTTTTTACGGAGGGCGATGCTGCACACCCCAACGGAACGGTTGCAACAGGAATTGACGCGCGTATTTCAGGTGGCAGCCCAGCAGGGACATCTGACCAATCCACAGGCGCTGGCCGCGCATTTTCAAAAGCAGACGCCCGACCTGATTGTCGAGTGGCTGCGGCCGTACGTGACCGCGCGTCGCCAGCAGCGGATTGAGCAGGTGCTTGAAGGGCGTACCTATACGGTCGTACCGGTTATCGAAGGACTGGCCAACACCGGCAACATCAGTGCGGTTATGCGTTCGGCCGAAGCGCTGGGCTATCAGGGTTTCGGTATCATCAAAGGAAATGTTCAGAAGTACAAGACCTCTGAGCGCACCAGCCAGGGCGCCGATAAGTGGCTGGACGTGTGGACGTGGCCGACGGCTGCGGAGGCGGTGCCCGCCTTGAAGGCAGCCGGCTATCGTGTTGTCGCTACCACGCTGGACGCAGCAGCCCCCATTGACACGTTCGACTTTACGGTACCAACAGCTCTGGTTTTCGGAAATGAAGTGGAAGGCGTCTCAAAAACATTACTGGCGCAGGCGGATGCGCGGTGCGTAATTCCAATTGTGGGATTCACGCAAAGCTTTAACATTTCTGTAGCGGCCGCTATTGCGCTCTACCACGCGCAGCGTGATCGGCTGGCGCGTCAAGGGCGACATGGAGACCTTTCGCCCGCATGGAAAGCGACGCTTCGGGCAGTGTTCTACCTGCGCAGCGTACAAAAAGCGGGCGTGTTACTCTGGGAACGCCTGCAGCGTGAGGGGGGCTAAGCGCCTGCTGACGGGAAGTGGTACGCTCTCGCTGGCAGGAAACACTGCTTCGCAAGTTCGGGCGATGTAGCTCCGGCCGGCGGACAGGCGCTAATTGCCCCGATCTGGAACCTGGGGGAGGTCGGTTTTTCTGATTCGCAGACCTCAGCCAGGACGGCATCGACTTTGGCGGGGATCAGTGCCCGGGCTTCGTAGGCATAAAGGTCAGCCTGAGGCGGCAGATGTCTCGTCCGTCTTGTGCGGGAAAGAGACAACTGCCTGCCGCTGGTTCGTTTCCGGGTCTTCAATCCAGACCTCGTAAGTAATCGGAACGGTAGGCCGCAGCATTGCGGTAATGGAGCAGTACTTTTCCTGAGAGAGCTGGACGGCTCGGGCGATCTGTTCTGGTTTGAGGGCTCGTCCGATCACCCGATAGGTCAGGTGGATATGCGTGAACACGCGCGGGTGGGTCTCGGCGCGATCTGCCTGCACTTCTACCTGGAGATCAACAAAAGGCGCGCGCATTTTCTGAAGAATGGAAACCACATCCATGGCCGAACAGCTCATAAGCGCGAGGAGCACCATTTCCATCGGGCTGGTGGCGCCGGAAGGACGCTCGCCGTGCGATGCGTCGAACACAGTCCAGTGGCCGGATCCGGCCTGTCCGATAAAGGTCAACCCTTCAACGTACTTGACGCGGCCGTGCATGGCATTCGTTCTGGCTGGTCAGTGTTGCGCCTGCAAAATCGACATTTTGGCAGTGCCGTGCAACGTCTGAAGCGGTTTTGCCTGAGCAGCGTCGGAAAGAACATAAAAAAAGATTACCGCCAGCTTCACAGACGGCCAGAAAGGGCGATATTTCGGACAGCTGTCGCGCATGGTTAAAACGAAAGACATGGGGCGTTGGCTTAAAGAAGCACTGCTGGATATAGTCGTTACGGGTGTCATTGTACTGGCCGCGATCCCTGCGTTGCCGTGGGCGCGCTGGATCGTGCTTGTCTACACCCCGTTTATGCTGCTGCTCAAGGTGGGGGCATTGCTGGCAGCGCCGCATCTCCCGCGCACGCGGCGCAGCGCGCCTGAAGCGCTATTTCACGTGCTTTATGGAATCAACGTGCTGGTGCTGCTGGTGGGGCGCTGGTGGTGGATGGCGCTGGCATGGGCGTTGATCTGGGGGCTTTCGGTGGCGGTCGTACATCGTCAGCAGCGGCGATAGGATCTCGCTGCCTGCTCAGCCGTTCACGCGGCCGGGTCGTCTGCTGCGCGGCATATGCTGCATACCTACTACACGTTACGGGCACTGGCTGACGAATGGCGTCGCGAGCTGGCAGGAAGTCTGCTGGCCGACGCCTTCTCACAGGAACGGGATGAGCTGGTGCTGGCATTCGCTCGGCCGCAGGCGGCCTGGATGGTGCGTATCTCGACCGGATCGTTTCGGTACCTGTTTCGTGCGGAGGGATATAGCCGGGCGCGCCGTAACGTCGCCACGTTGTTTAAGGAGGCGCTGGGCCGGACGCTTCGCAACGTGCGGGTCGCTGAGCGGGACCGGGTGCTGTTTTTTGAGCTGGACGATGGCACCCGGTTTCAGTGCTGGCTGTACGGTCCGCATCCTAACGTGCTCTGGGTAGGTTCCGACGGACAGGTGCAGGCGGCTTTTCAGCAGTGCGAAGCCTGGCAGGGACAGCCAGCGCCAACGCCGCGTCCTGCCCCGGAGGTAGCGACGTTCGAGGCGTTTCGGGCACGATGGCGCTCTGATCGAAAAACCCTGGTACAGGCGGTCGCCTCAGCTTTTCCCTTGTTTGAGACATTACTGGCACAAGAGACGATCTACCGGGCCGGTGTGACGGTGCAGGCGCCGGCCGAGTGTAGCGAAGCCGAGCTGAGGCGTTTGTATGAGGCGGGGCGTGCCCTGGAGGCTGAGTTAATGCATCCGGCGCCCCGGCTTTACGAGGCCGATCGGTGGACCGTGCATTTTGCGCTGATGCCGCTGAAACATCTGGCGCATCTGCCCTGCAGGTCGTTCGATTCCGTCGATGCAGCCGTGCGGGCGGCGGTCCGTCGGGCGTTGGCTGCGCGCGCCTTTCAAGCAGCGTATGAGCCGCTTCGGCAGGCGTTAGAGACAGCAGTAGCACGTGCGCGTCAAGAGCAGCGTGCCCTTGAGGCGGCGTTGGCTCGGCCAGATCAAGCGGCGCAGTACGAGCAGTGGGGACACCTGCTCATGGCGCAGGCTCATCAGGTGCCTGCCGGGGCAAAAGTAGTGGAGCTACCTGACTGGTTTAACAGCGGAGCCTCCGTGCGCATCCCGCTGGATCCTACGCGGTCGGCCGTGGAAAACGCACAGGCTTATTACGAACGAGCCCGACAGGCACGCCAGGAACGCGACGCACTGCACCAGCGGCTGGAAGCAGTTCGGCAACGGCTCCCGAAGCTGGAGGCGCTGCGAGCTGAGCTGGAGCATCTCGACACGATGGCAGCTCTGCGAGCGTTTCGCCAACGCCACGCCGATGAGCTGGCCCGGCTGGGACTTGGGCGGGTCGGGCGAAAGTCGTCCGAGGGCATTCCGGCATTCCGACGCGTGCCGCTGGGCCAGGGCTTTGAAGCCTGGATTGGGCGAAATGCTCGGGAGAATGAGGAGTTGACCTTTCGCTATGCCCGCAAATACGATCTGTGGCTGCATGCGCGGGGCGTGGCCGGTTCGCACGTGATTCTGCGGGTGCCCGGTCGTAATCGCGTGCCCGATCGAAAGGTGCTGGAACGGGCGGCCTCGCTGGCGGCCTATTTCAGCAAGGCGCGGGGGAGCAGCGTGGTACCCGTAGTGGTGGTGCCGCGGAAATACGTCCGCAAGCCGCGAGGAGCTGCGCCGGGCACTGTAGTCTTTGAACGGGAGGAGGTGCTGCTGGTGGAGCCGCAACCGCCTGAGGCGGTGCAGGCAGAAAATTTTTAGAGAAGGAGTAGGCGACTGGCAGGATCGATCAGTAGCCCGTAAGTTAGGCCGTTCAGGCCCAAGAATTGTCCAGAAAGCAACCATGTCGTGGTGGGAAGCCCTGATTCTCGGTCTTTTGCAAGGACTGACGGAGTTTTTGCCGGTATCCTCTTCAGGCCATCTGGTGCTCGGGCAGTATGTGCTGGGGTTGAATCCGGGCGGTGTAACCTTTGAAGTGTTTGTGCACTTTGGCACCGTGCTGAGCATTCTCACCGTCTACTGGCGTCGGGTAGGGGCCATCATAAGCGCGGTAGGAGAGGCGTTGCCACGTCCGAGCCATTGGCGCGCTCGCTACCAGGAGCACGATCCCTTTCGGATAGCCGTCTGGATTCTGATCACCCTGATTCCTACCGGACTGGTCTATGTACTGCTGGGAGACTGGATTGAGCAGACGTTCGAGCATCCACGGTTTGCGGCCGGCATGTTGTTGGTAACGGGCGTGCTGCTGGTGCTGACGCGGTTGCGGCAGCATCCGAGTGGCGATCTGTCGCCGCTTAAGGCATTTGTGGTAGGGATCGCTCAGTCGGCTGCGATGCTGCCGGGCATTTCGCGGTCGGGTTCTACCATCTGTGCAGCGATTTATCAGAACGTGCGCCCAGAGCGTGCGGCAGATTTTTCGTTTCTGATGCTTCTGCCGGTTGTGCTGGGCGCGACCCTGTTGAAAGGGATAGAACTGCTTCGCACGCCCGAGGCGGCCGACGTGCTGCCGCTGGTCATTGGGACCGTAACGGCTTATGCGTCCGGGGTGGTCGCCATTAAGGTGTTGCTGCAAGTTGTGCGCCGGGGGCAATTGGTATATTTCGCCTATTACTGTTTTCTGGTGGGAGGGCTCGGGCTCTGGTTGATTCGCTGAGCGCAACTCCGACGTCTCATTGTACGTACAGCGATCCCAGATCAACGTGCTGCTGTTTTATGCCCCTGACCTACGAGGAAACGGTCCGCCGAGAAATCGAACGCTGGGTACGCTCGGGTGGGCCGCTCTGGCAAGAGGCCTTCGACCGGGCGATGCGTCCGGTGGACTGGCTGGTCGAGCGGGTGACGCCAGCTGCCTGGCGGAAGCAGCTTGATGCTGCAGTGGCCCGCTTTCTGGAAACGCTGCATGATGTGGCCAGTTGGACCTACAACGAGCAGTACGTGCTGGAGGCGCTTCGTCAGCAGGGGGTGGTTGTGGATCAGCTTGAGGCGTTGCGCACGGAACCGCTGGAGCGACTCGACCCGGTCGCGCGAAGCTTTTTCGGTCAGCATGCCGTGCTGGCTGCGCTTGAGGGAGCGGGGGCAGGCCTGGGCGGCTTTACGTTAGCAGCAGCCGACGTGCCCCTTCTCTTTGGTATTAACCTGCGGCTAATTCAGCAGATCGGAGCCGTATATGGCTTTCGTGTGCAGGATCCGGTTTATCGACCCCTGGTGATCGCCATCTTCAATGCAGCAGCAGCCGGAACGGCCGAGGCCCGCCAGGCCGCCTGGCGAGAGGTGAGCGTGGCCGCGGCGTTGCTGGCCCGTGGCGCTTCGTATCAGGGGCGCACGCGCGACTTCGTGCGTGCGCAAAACCGGCATCTGCCTCGCGAACTGATCAAAAACCTGGCCCGTCGCAAGCTAGGACAGCTCATTCCGCTGGCCGGTCTGGCCGTGGGCGCGGGCATCAACTACGTCTTTACGCGCGAGACCGGGCAGGCAGCCTACATGCTCTTCCGCGCGCTGCACCTCGAACACCGGGAGCGCCGGTAACAACGGGAACGAAATGGCCGGCTGCGGGCTTCTACGCGCCGGATAAAACCTGGTGGAGCGGAACCATGGCGCTGGTTGCCATTGTGGGGCGGCCGAACGTTGGTAAGTCCACCTTCTTCAACCGGCTGACCCGCTCGCATGAAGCCATTACGCACGATCAGCCCGGCGTGACGCGCGATCGCGTCTACGGCACGGCCGAATGGAATGGCGTGCGCTTTTCTGTGGTAGATACCGGGGGGTACGTCCCCCATTCGTCGGATATCTTCGAGCAGGCGATTCGCGAGCAGGTGCAAATAGCGATTGAGGAGGCCGACGCGATCCTGTTCATGGTCGATGTGACCACCGGAGTGACCGATCTGGACGATGCGCTGGCCGAACTGCTCCGGCGTACGGAAAAGCCCGTTTTCGTGGTGGCCAACAAGGCCGATAACGACGAACGTACCTGGGAGGCCAGCACCTTCTACCAGCTTGGTCTGTCCGAAGTCTATCCGATCAGCGCGTTGAGCGGACGCGGGACGGGCGAGCTGCTTGACGCGTTGGTGCAGCAGTTGCCCGTGCGCGATGGGACAGTGGAAACGGACGAGCGCCCGCGGCTGGCTATCGTCGGCCGTCCCAACGTGGGGAAATCATCGCTTACCAATGCACTGCTTGGCCAGGAGCGCTCAATTGTGACCGACATCAGCGGCACCACGCGCGACGCGGTCCATTCGGTCCTTAAATACTACGGTCGAGAAATCGTGCTGGTCGATACAGCCGGATTGCGTCGTCGCTCTCGCATTCGGGAAAACATTGAATTTTATGCAACGCTGCGCACGGAGCGGGCTCTTCGTGAATGCGACGTGGCCATTACCTTGATTGATGCCACCGAAGGGTTGACGGCCCAGGACATTCGCATCTTGCGCCAGGCTGAGGAGCTGCGTAAAGGAATGGTGCTGGTGGTAAACAAGTGGGACCTGGTCGAAAAAGATGCCAACACCATGAAAGAATGGGAGGAGGCCATTCGCTATCGGCTTCCGACCTGGACGCACGTTCCCCTGCTGTTTATTTCGGCCAGGACGCGCCAGCGCATTCACCGCGTGCTCGAAGAAGCGTTGCGCGTGTACGAGAACAGGCGGCAGCGCATCGCGACCAGCCGGCTTAATGAAGTGCTGCAGGAAGCCATTCGCCAGCAGCATCCGCCCACTTACCGGGGACGCCCGGTAAAAATCAAGTACGTGACCCAGGTTGAAACGGCCCCGCCGGTGTTTGCCTTTTTCTGCAATTATCCAGAGGGTATCAAGGAGCCGTACCGGCGCTACCTGGAAAAGCAGATCCGCGGGGCTTTTGGGTTCGAGGGCGTGCCGTTGACCCTTGTGTTTCGCCAAAAGTGAGCAGCGACGAACCCTGACGGCCTACTTCGACGTTTACCGCCCGGTGTGTGGAACGAAACCAAGGTGCACAACCCATGCCTGGCAAACCGGCCAACCTGGCCTCCCCCAACGAGCGTAGGCTGAATTTCTGGGAGCGGCTCTATCTGCCGGCCGTTGTGAAAGGCCTGGCCTATACCTGGCGGAAGATGCGGTCGCCGCTCTACACGTTTCAGTATCCGGACGAGCAGTGGTATCCGCCCGACAGCTACCGGGGCCGGCCTGTGCTGGTAGAAGAAAACGGGCGGCCGCGTTGCGTGGCCTGTGGGTTGTGCGCTCGGGCATGTCCGCCGCTGGCTATTTCTATGCAGGCGCGGGAAGTGGAGGACCCCAAGGAGCGAGAGCCGGCCTGGTTTGAGATCAACATGCTGCGCTGCATCTACTGCGGCTACTGCGAGGAAGTATGCCCGGAAGAGGCGATCGTTATGTCGAAAGAATATGACCTGACGTTTCAGAGCCGGGACGAAGCCATCTTTGGGCTGGAAAAGCTTCTGGTGCCGGCGGAGCGTCTGAAAGATCGACTGGAGTGGCTCCGGCAGTATAAAAATCCCCAGCATGGACAGCACTGGGAGTTTCGGAAAGAGAACAACCTGCATAGCTTGAAGGATCGGCCGTTCTTGAAGTGGCTGCTGGAAGAAGAAGGGATGGAAGCACTGGAGCGCACCCATCTGCGGCCAGAGGCGCCTGTGGCAGCCGAGCGGTCGTGGGGGGGCGTGCGGGCAGCGGAATAAGATGGCTGGCAGGCAGTCGCAAGATGCAGCAGCCCTGCGGGCTGCGTTGATCGAGCAACTGGCACACCTGCTGCGAGAAGTCGAGGCGTTGCAGCAGGTTATTGATATAGTACCGGAGCCTTTGCAGACGGCGCGTCCGCTGCCGGAAGAGCCTTCAGTGCGGGAGACGTATGGCATGCTCGTAGCGGCTGACGAACGCGTATTTCTGCCCGCCGTGCAGGCTTTCCTGACCGGACAGGCCAGGGAGCTGGAGCTGCCAGACGATGACGCGCTGCGAACAGTTGAGAACTGGAACACCTATCCATTGCCTGCAATTCTGAAGCGACTACAGCAGGTGCGTCGGGAGCTGGTTGCCCTGTTGCAGCAAGCACCGTCCGAAGCATGGGATCGTACGGCGTCGTGTGAGGAGGAAACCTGGGATCTCTATCAGTACGCTTATTTTATCATACAGCACGACACGGAGCTGCTGCGGGCACTGGCGTATCGGTTACATGCGGCCTATCTGCCGGGTAAGCCCCGTCCTGTTGCGTGAATGCAACAACGCTGCAATTTCGAGAGCCCCTTGTAGTCAGGGGGTTGTTTTTCTACCTTACTTAAAAGTGTGAATGCACGGTCAATGTAATGAAGCACACGTGGGGATCCCCATAGGGTGATGGGACAGCAGCCGGGTGGACAGTCGTTTGAGCAACTGGAGGTGGCTTTTCAGCACGGCAACTTCGCGCCGCTTTACTTTCTTTACGGCGAGGAGACGTTTTTAATGGACACGCTCCAGCAGCTCCTGGTTGAGCGGGCGTTGCCGCCAGAACTTCGGGCGTTCAACCTGGATGTGGTGTACGGCGACGAAGCGGAGGCGCGCGCTGTGCTGGCGTTGTGTCAGAGTCTGCCGGTTATGGCCCCGCGTCGGGTGATAGTCGTTCGCAACTTCGACAGTCTGCGCGAAAATCGGTTGTTTGCCGACTATGCAGCGCGGCCCAATCCGCAGGCCGTTGTTTTACTAATCTGTTCGGGCCGCCCCAACTTGAACGCCCAGCCCTACCGGGCACTGCGCCAGCATGCCGTCTGGGCCGAGCTGCGGCCGTTGCGTCCGGCTCAGGTGCCTGGCTGGCTCGCTCGCTATGCTGCGCGTGAGGGTTATCAGCTTGAGCCGGAGGCGTTGCAACGGTTGGCTGAGTATGTAGGGACCGACCTGCAAACCGGGGTGCAGGAGCTGCGCAAGCTGTTTGCCTATGCAGGAACGCGAAAGACGTTAACGCTGGATGACATTGTTACCGTCAGTGGTCAGACGCGGAGCTACAATATTTTCGAACTGCAACGCGCAGTGGGAGAAGGGCGTTATTCAGACGCAGTCTACATAATGGAACAATTGTTGCGGCATGCGTCAAATCCGCGGAGTGAGGCGCTCCGCATTGTGTCGTTTCTGACAACTTTTTTTACAAAGCTCTGGAAGCTGACACTTTGCCAGGGCCAGCGCCTGTCGAACCAGGCGCTGGCTGGACGGATCGGGGTACCGGTGTACTTTCTGCAGGAGTATTTGCAGAGCAGTCGCCGGTATGGACGCGAGGCAATCCGGCGCGTGCTTGCGGCGCTTCTGGCAGCCGACGTGGCCCTGAAGCGCGGGAGCAACCTCGATCCGCGTCTGGTGCTGCACCTGCTGTTGCGGCAGGTGCAGGCGGCCTGCCGGGCGCCGCTCCAGCAGGCGGCTTGAACGTTACGTAGAAAACCAACCCTATATGGATTGGCGATGCACATTCAACAGAAACAGCGGGTGGTGTTGCGCAGGGAGGCGCTGCACCGGTTGCCTTCCGAGGAGAATAAGGCGCGCTATGAGGAACTCCAGCGACTGAGCGACGAGGACCTCATGGCGCTGTTCCAGGCAGGGACGGTGGAGGCCTTCGACATTCTGGTAAGCCGGTACAAGGACCCGCTAGCTAACTACCTGTACCGGTTTCTGGGAGATCCGAAGGAGGTCGAAGACCTCCTGCAGGAGACCTTTATGCGCGTATATCGCAACCGACACTCCTACCGTCGGATTGCAAAGTTTTCGACGTGGCTCTATACGATTGCGGGTAACCTGGCGCGCTCTGAATATCGAAAGCGTAAGCGGCGCCGTCTCTACTCGCTGCAGTCCGTAAACCGCGACGAAGAAGAGTACGAAGTGGAGATCCCGGACGAGACGTTCGCCCCGGACCGGCACACGGAAAGTACCATCCAGGATCGCTACATTCAGGAAGCGCTCAAGCAAATCCCGGAGGAATTCCGGGAGGTGGTAGTGCTCCGCGACGTGCAACAGCTCTCGTATGAGGAGATTGCGGAGATCACCGGGCTGCCTATGGGCACGGTTAAAAGCCGGATTAACCGGGGGCGGACGAAGCTTCAGGCCTTGCTCAAGGATGTTTATCCAATCCCTGAGGAATCTTAAGGGTGGGCGTTGTCGTAAGTGCAGGGCCGGCAGGAACCTTCCTGCCGGCCCTTTGGCGTAAAAGTAGGGGTGTAAACCTGCAGCGTCTGGTAGCCTATGCGTGAGGATTACCACGATCCCGACTCATCGCGGCCGGAACACGACTGTCCATTCAGTGATCTGGACGAACTGTTGTGTGAGTACGTGGACGGAACCATGGATCCGGCCGTGCGGCAGGTATTTGAGGAATACCTGCGTACCAATCCGACGCTGGCGCGCCACGTAGAATGTCTGTGCCGGACGCGGCAGTTGCTCTGCCAGCATGGTGCCTGTAAACTTCGGGCACCGGAAGGTTTTCAGGCACGTCTTCGGCAACGGCTGGCTTATGAGATGATGCGCGAACAACGATCCCTTGAATATCTGAGCCTGCCGTTGCGAAGTGCTACGATGTTGGCCTCAGCCGTAGCGCTGGTGGTTATTCTGGGAATGTGCACTGGCGTGCTGCTCTATATGGAGCAAGAAGCGCGTTCCCCCCATGCCGTCGTGCAGACGGCCCAGCCCGAACCAGCTCCGGCCGTTACGCTTGAAACGCTTACGCCGGTAAGCACCGAACGCCGAACGCTTCCAGGGGCGTACCAGCCAGCCTGGACGCTGTCGGCTGCCTGGAACCGAAAAGACCGTGCGCCGATTCACTATGACACGCTCCAGACCATGCGCTTCGTGCAAAGAAGCCATGGAGCACCTTGACAGGCGCCGGTTGTGCGTTGTACTATAGAAAGCCTCAGGCGCGTTGGGCCCTTAGCTCAGCGGTTTAGAGCGCTCGCCTCACACGCGAGAGGTCAGTGGTTCGAATCCACTAGGGCCCACAAAAAACCCGTTGCCCGCCGGCAACGGGTTTTTGTGTGAGTAGTTGCACCGGCCCCTCGGCGTCCCTACCTTTCTCAGCAGGACAGAAGCGTACGTCAACCCGACTATGGCAGCTCATCGACCGGTTTTGGCCATCGTGGGAGCCGGGGCTGTTGGGCGGGCGCTGGGCAGGGCGCTTCGGGCGGCTGGCTACTCGATTGCTGCGGTGCTCAGCCGAAGTCAGGAGGCTGCTCGTGCGCTGGCTGCGCAGGTGGCAGCGCCGGTAGCTTCGGGCGCACTTGAAGATCTGCCCGGAGAGGTGCGTCTGGTATTCTGCTGTGTTCCAGACGACGTATTGCCCGGCCTGGCCGAACAGCTTGCCCTGGTTCCGCACGACTGGCCGCATACGGTGGTAGCGCACACGTCAGGTGCTCTGCCCGCCCAGGTGCTGGCACCCGTCGGGCGTCGCGGTGCCGCCCTGTTAAGCTTTCATCCAGTCCAGTCCTTTCCCCGACAGGGGGCCGTCCCTTCGCTTGCAGGGATCGCTATTGGCCTGGAAGGTGATCCCCAGGCTGTTGCGCTGGGGCGTGAAGTCGCACAGGCGCTGGGAGCTCGGCCGGTTGAGCTTTCGGCAGAGACCAAACCCCGCTATCATCTGGCGGCTACGCTGGCTTCTAACGGCCTGGGGGCGCTCATGGCCGTTGCGGGCGAAGTGCTTGCCAGCATTGGACTTTCTCGGCCCGAAGCACATGCCCTGCTGCTGCCCCTGGTAGAAGGTACGCTGCACAATCTGAAACAATTGTTGCCTGAAGAAGCGCTGACCGGACCGGCGGTGCGAGGGGATCTCTTTCCCATTAGCCAGCACCTGCAGGCGCTTCGGCAACACCTGCCGCATCTGTTACCTGTTTACGCCGCATTAACTACCGAGATGATTCGGGTAGGGGTGCGCAGTGGTCGACTGGCGCCCTCGCAGGCCACCGCTATACTGGAGCGGCTGCAGGAAGCGCTTGATTCGATGCAGGATATGCCGCCGGAGCGTCTGGCATAGTCGCAGACTGGAACATCCCTTGCCATGCATAGTTGGGCGCCGTCAGATGCTGTGATCGAGCGGGTGTTGTCTGGACATGCGTGTTAGACGCCGTCGCGTTGCGGCTTTACGAAAAAATTGGATGCAGACAGCCAGTGCGCAAGCTCCTGAGGTTGCTACCATTGAGCGCTCGGAATTGGGACAACTGGAGACCTTGCTAAAGGGGGAGGCAGCGGCTACGCTGGCCTTTCAGTCGGTGCTGGCCACCTTGCTGCCTATGCTTGAGCGCGTGCTCCAGCGGGAGCAGCAGGCGACAGAAGCTGCCCTTTCGCTGGCCCAACGGGAGACGCTCCAGGAAATGACCGACGCCCTGGTGGCCGTCATTCAGATGCTGCGTGGGGCGCTGAATGAGCGGGGGCAACAGGTGCTGCGGTATGAGCGTCCTGTCAAAGCCGGCCCGCCTGAGCGGTCCTGGTGGTTTGCGCTCTCTGAGGCGTTGGAGGCCGTAGAAGACGCGTTGCAGCGCATTCCTTCGCTGGTTCGGGCACAACCGCGGGGCAGTCTGGCGCGTCGGGTAGGCGCGCTGCTGCTTCGCCTTTTGCGACAGCATCAACGCCACCTGCTCCATGAGGCGCGCGAGTGGATCGAATGAAATGCCGGATCCTATTGGTCAATGGCTCCGCGCAGCCGATCCGGACCTGGAAGAGCGGTGGAAGCAGCTCCTGGCCCATCTGGAGACGCTGCTGGGAAGGATGCCAGCCAGCATTGAGCAGGTGCTCTTTCTGATCGGCGTTCAGGAACGAGGACGTGGCTACGAACCAGGGCTGTCCCGGGAGCAAAAGCAGGATCTGATCATGGAGGGTGCTCGGTGTGCTTTTGCTGCCATCGGACTCTACCGACGCACTGCAGCCGATCCGACCCGCTGGGAACCCACCCTTTCGCCCTGGCCCGAACTGTCGCGAGAAGACCAGGAAAAGCTGCTGCGCATTGCCATTCTGGAATATTTTAAACCGTTACTGCCATGAAGAGGCAAATGCTCATGGGGATTGTGCCGGTGCTGCTCTTTGCCGCCTGCCAACGTCCTCCTTCCTCCCAACCCTCCCCTGCCGATAGCCTGGCCCAGACGCTCGATACCCTGGCCCTTCCGGCTACGAACTACTATGCCATTTACACGCCGCTGGGACGCATGGTGGTGCGGCTTTACGATGAAACGCCACAGCATCGGGATAATTTTAAACGGCTGGTAGCAGCCAGTTTTTATGACAGCACAACGTTCCATCGCGTAATAGAGGGCTTTGTCATTCAGGGTGGGGATCCGAACTCAAAGGATGCCGATCCATCGAACGATGGGACCGGTGGGCCCGGCTATACGATTCCCGCTGAGATTCGGCCGGGCTTATTTCATAAGCGAGGGGCTCTGGCAGCGGCCCGCCAGGGCGACGAAGTAAATCCAGAGCGTCGCTCCAGTGGCAGCCAGTTTTATCTGGTGGTCGGTCGCACGTTCGATTCCGCTACGCTGGACGAAATTGAAGCTTATCTGCGGGAGCAGATTCCGGACCCTCACTTTGCTTTTCCTGATTCAATTCGGCGGCTTTACCAGACGGTAGGGGGAGCTCCGTTTCTGGATGGTCTCTACACGGTCTTCGGGGAACTGGTTGAGGGGTTTGAGGTCCTGGATGCTATCGCGCGACTGCCCACGCCACGCCGTACAGGACAGCAGGCGCCGCCTGCCCAGTTGGATCGACCATTGCAGCCGGTACCGATGACCATTCGCCCGCTTGAGAACTATTCACCGGGTTCCTGAAACCCGCCTTGCCGGCACAGGGTACCACCCTTGGGTAAAGCTTTTTAAGACGTAGCTCGCCGGGCTGCGTCTTTTGTTTTGTTTTTGAAGCAAGCTGTCGGATCGTAAGCGTGTCCGCACCATGAAGCGTGTCCTGACCGAACAAGAACGGGAGCGACGTCGAGCGCGCCAGCAGCTTGAGGCCATTGGAATCAATCCGTACCCCTATCGCTGGGAAGTTACGGCCCATGCGGCCGAGATCCTGCAGAACTTTGAGGATGCGCGGCATCAACCCCGCGAAGACGGGCCTGCTCCGGAGCCCTACACCGTGTCGATTGCGGGGCGCATTATGACGCGGCGAATCATGGGCAAGGCCGCGTTTTTTGATTTGCAGGATGAAACTGGCCGCATTCAGGTATACGTTCGGCGCCAGGACCTTCCGGAGGGCTTCTACGACCAGGTCTTTAAGAAACTGCTGGACATTGGCGACCTGGTGGGAGTGGAAGGGTATGTGTTTCGCACGCGGATGGGAGAGATTACGGTCCACGCCCAACGGTTAGAGCTGCTGGCCAAAGCGCTGCGTCCGTTGCCTGTGGTCAAGGAACAGGATGGGAAGGTGTACAACGAGGTAACGGACAAAGAATTTCGCTATCGGCAGCGATACGTGGATCTGATCATTAATCCCGATGTGCGGGAGGTTTTTCGCAAGCGGGCGCGGATGATAACCACGATCCGGCGGTTTCTGGACGAGCGAGGTTACCTGGAGGTGGAAACGCCTATCCTGCAACCCCTCTATGGAGGAGCTTCGGCCCGTCCTTTCACGACCTATCATAACGCGCTCGACATGCCTCTCTACCTGCGGATAGCCGACGAGCTGTACCTGAAGCGGCTGATTGTGGGCGGCTACGAAGGCGTCTATGAGATTGGTAAAGACTTTCGCAATGAAGGGCTCAGCCGCTTCCACAATCCAGAATTCACGATGCTCGAGCTGTACGTAGCGTACAAAGACTATTACTGGATGATGGACTTTGTCGAAGAACTGCTCGAGCATGTCGCTATTGAAGTGACCGGATCGCCGGAAGTGCAGTGGGGCGCGCACACGATTTCGTTTCGTCGTCCCTGGCCGCGCATCCCGATGTTTGAAGCTATTAAAGAGCGGACGGGGTATGACCTTTACGGCAAGTCGCGCGATGAGCTGGCGGAGATCGCTCAAAAGCTAGGGCTGGAGATAGATGAGACGATGGGCAGTGGCAAAATAATCGACGAGATTTTCGGCGAATTTGTCGAACCCCATTTAATCCAGCCGACCTTTATCATTGACTATCCCATTGAGCTGAGCCCGCTGGCCAAGCGGCATCGAGAAAAACCTGGCCTTGTCGAACGCTTTGAAGTGATCGTCGGTGGAAAAGAACTCTGCAATGCCTTCAGTGAGTTGAATGATCCAGACGATCAGCGGGCGCGTTTTGAGGAGCAGGCTCGGCTGCGGGCGGCGGGAGATGAGGAAGCCATGCAGATTGACGAAGACTTTCTGCGGGCGTTAGAGTACGGCATGCCGCCAACAGCCGGGTTAGGGATTGGAATCGACCGACTGGCCATGATTTTGACCAATCAGCCTTCGATTCGGGATGTAATCCTGTTTCCGCTGTTGCGGCCTGAGCAGCCGGCCGTGCCCGCCGGTTCTGGTACAACGGATCAGGCGGAGGCCTCTAAGCCCTGACGCCTTATGGAAGCGGCTCCGTCTCGGCCGGTCGGGCGCGCGGACGCTTCGCCGACGGGCTATGTGGCGCTGGTACGTGAGAACGTGCACTTTCGCCGGCTGTGGCTGGGCAATCTCATCTCGCTACTGGGCGACTGGTTCAACACGATCGCGCTGTACACGCTGGTTTCGGAGCTGACGGGCTCGCCATTTGCCCTGGGGGGTGTTTTTCTGACCAAGCTGCTTCCCTGGGCGCTGGCCTCGCCGCTGGCCGGTCTCCTGGTGGACCGGTTCAACCGGCGGCGACTCATGATCGGGGCCGATCTGGTGCGGGCAGTCATCGTACTGGGCTTTTTGCTGATCGACGAACCCGGTGAGGTATACCTGGTCTATGTGCTGACCACGCTGCAAGTAATTGTAACGGCAGTCTTTCAGCCGGCCAAAAGCGCGTCGATTCCAAATATCGTACGACCAGAAGCGCTGCTGACCGCTAACGCGCTCATGTCGGCTACCTGGTCGGTTATGTTGGCCCTGGGAGCCGCCTCGGGCGGGTTGGTGACAGCGTGGCTGGGGACGGCTCCTGTCTTTGTGATAGATAGTCTGACATACCTGATCTCGGCCTTTTTCATCTACCGAACGGTCATTCCCCAGCAGACAGCCCCTGCCGCAGGCCGGTTGCTTCAGACGGCCGGCCGCGAACTGCTGGACGGTTGGCGCTACCTCACCTCCCATCCGGGCGTGGGGCGCATTGCGCTGGCTAAAAGTGCCTGGGCGCTTGCCGGTGGTGGACTTGTGTATATGCTGGCACTGATTGGCGAGGCCATTGAGCCGACGGCTCAGGCCGCCGGCATTGGCTGGCTGTTTGCAGCGCGAGGACTGGGAACAGGGATCGGACCTGTACTGGCACGAGCAATTTTTCAGGATGTGCGGCGCTGGCCGGCTGTGCTGGGCTGGAGCATTCTGCTCAGTGGGCTCTGCTATGGAGTGGTAGGCCTTCAGGCATGGACCTATGCGATCGCACCGGCGGTGCTGCTGGCGCATGCGGCCAGCGGAGCCAACTGGGTGCTGGCCAGCGTGTTGCTGCAACAGCGAACAGAGGATGCTTTTCGAGGACGCGTGTTTGCTGCAGAGTGGCTGGGCGTGCTGTTCGCAGAAAGCTGCTCTATTCTGGCAGCCAGCATGCTGTTGGAGTGGCAGGTGCTTTCGCTTCGGGAAGCGGTACTGGCGTTTGCGCTAGTGCAGGGCGTGATCGGACTGGCATGGCTGGCTGTGATTGTGCCGCGCGAGCGGCGCGCTTACTCAGAAGTGTGAAGCATGGTGCGGCGCACGTTTTGCAGCGCGATCCGCACGTTTCGCTTAAATCCTTCAAATTTGGCCCGCTTGACCGCACTTTTGCGGAATTTCTGTCGAAATGCTTCCAGGTCCAGCTCTTCCCAGCGGTCCAGCGGCGTGTCGGGCAGGCCGGGCCGCGGCAGAAAGCGTGGTTCGTTGGTAGCATATTTGAACTTATTCCAGGGACAGACGTCCTGGCAGATATCGCATCCAAAAATCCAGTTGCCCATTTTTTCCTGAAGCTCCGGCGGAATGTCGTCGCCGCGGTGTTCAATCGTCAGGTACGAGATGCAGCGGCGGGCATCAAGCACGTAGGGCTGAACCAGTGCGCCGGTTGGACAGGCGTCGAGGCAGCGCGTGCAAGAGCCGCAGTAGTCTGGAATGGGGCCATCGGGGGGCAGCGGGACGTCTACAATCAGTTCGCCGATGAAGAAAAAGGATCCCATGCGCCGGTTAATCAGGTTCGTGTTTTTGCCGATCCAGCCCAGGCCACTGCGGCGAGCCCATGCTTTGTCCATAACCGGGGCAGAGTCTACAAAAGCGCGGCCGTGCACCTCGCCTACCTGCGCCTCAAGCCAGGCAAAGAGCTGGTAGAGCTTTTCTTTGAGCACTTCGTGGTAGTCGTCGCCCCAGGCATAGCGACTGATCTTACCGGTTTCCGGTGACGGATCAGGGGAGAGGGGCTGGTAATAGTTGTGCAGGACCGAGATGACGGAGCGGGCTCCTTCGACCAGTTTAGTGGGATCAATACGTTTGTCAAAATGGCGTTCCATCCAGTGCATGGTTCCGTGGAAGCCGGCTTTCAGCCAGGCTTCCAGACGGCGCGCTTCTTCGTCGAGCACCTCGGCTTTCGAGATGCCACAGGCATCGAAGCCGAGGCGCCGCGCTTCGGCCTTTAGCGCTCGGGCCAGACGCTCCTGGGCATGTTGATCGAATCCGGGCATGGGGAGCCTTGGGCCTGCTATGGTAAAGACAACGGACGCAGCCAGCCAGAGATCCAATAAAAAGTGGGCTCTCCGGAAAGGAGAGCCCACGATAATTTTTCGAGCGGGGTGTGGCATTACATGCCGCCCTGCATCGGAATGGTGTCGGCGCGGCGGTACTGCGCCAGCCCTTCCTTTTTGCTCGTGATGCCGGTAACCCGGCCTTTGCCTTCTACGACCAGCCGGCTTGCCGGAATGCCATTGCTGGTGTAGAACTGCTCCACGGCGCGGGCGCGGTCGGTCGAAAGCTGCTGCGGGTTCCGTTCGCCTGGCGCCGCCCAGCCTTCAATGCGCACCGACAGGTTCGGGCAGTCCTGCAGAATCTGCAGATTTTCCTGCAGCGCTTCACGGGCGGCATCGTTGAGCACGCTTGAGTTCCGGTCAAAGAAGACCGGATTCATTTCGGCCACGTCGGCGCAGTATTCTGCTTCGTAGGGTTTGACCGTGAGGGTGAGCGTGCGCGAGTCGGAGCCGGCTTCGTTCGACACGTTCAGCGTGACTGTGTAAGTGCCTGGCTGATTGTAGGTGTGCGTGGGGCTGGCGCCCGACCCTGTGCTTCCATCGCCAAAGTTCCATTGATAGGTGATGGGCTGATCGCCGCGCACGTTGGCGCTAAAGCGCACGGCCGTCCGCGTGTCAGGCTGCATGGGATCAGCCGTAATGGAGATAATTTCAGCGGGTACGGGCGGGCGGTAGACGACCACCGAGGTGGAACCGGTACTGGTCGATTTGCCTCCGCGATTGGAGGCAGTGACGGTCACGGTATAGGTCCCAGGTTCCGTGAAGGCATGCGTGACCGGGTTGCCGGCACCTGTGCTCCCGTCACCGAAGTCCCAGCTAAACTCAACAGGCGGCTTGGCGTCTTCGTTGATGGTGGCTGTAAAGGTGCCGCTCTGGTTAACCTGGAGGCTGTCGGGCCCTTCGACGCCCAGCACTTCCACCGGAGTTGAGCGGCAGCCCGTCAGTCCCAGAATGGTCAGGGCCGCCAGTGCCGTCAGCAGCAGGTAGCGTTGAGGCTTCATCTTGCTCATGGCTGTTTAAACGTTAGGAGGTTGGCGGACTCGCTTGTGACACTATTTCAGTTTTCAATTTAAAAAAACAGGTAGAAATTGAACACACCTGTCGTCCTCCCTGTAAGAAAATTTGTTGATCTTGCGCTACAGAGAAGCCATTTCTGTCAGGTGCCGTCGTGCAGGCAATAGCATACGCAAAATGCTGCCCCGAGTAAAGTGACCGATTTGTAATTTTAAGCGTAATGTTTGTAAAAAAAGCCTGCCTAAACAGACAGGCTTTTTCTGAGGCCCTGCAGATGGGTTATGTTAGGCCAGTTGGTTCACGTACTTTTCCAGCTTGCGCTTGTAGTTTGCGGCTTTGTTTTTGTGTATAATGCCCTTAACCACGAGACGATCCAGCAGGCTTTTGGTCTGGTTGAGTAGAGGCAGGGCTTCGTCGCGCGACCGGGCTGCCCGTACTTTTTTAATCATGGTGCGCATCCAGCTCCGGTAGTATCGATTGCGAGCCCGCCGCTTGGCATTCTGACGGATGCGCTTGATTGCCGACTTATGGTGTGCCATGAGTCTTCGGTCAGGTTCAATAGCGGGACTGTTGCAGGAAAATCAATCCGGTTGCAAGCGCGATAAAACGGCCTAGCTTTTGGTTTGTTGCAGGCAGGTTTCGAAAAAACCTAAAACCTGAATCATGTGGGCTTTCTTGCGGAAGTTATTGGGGCACTGGGATGAGGAGGTCGTGGTGCTTGTTGTAGAGGATGCCTATGCCGGCACGCCTGCCCCTTTCACGCTGCGTCCTGTGCACTTGCTGGCATTGCTGGGCGGCAGCGCCGTGCTGCTGGCCGTTTTGCTCGTGGCGCTGGTGCTTCTGACGCCGCTTCGGGAGTTGTTTCCGGGGGTGGCGACAGAGGAGATGCGGCAGCGGGCGCGGCTGAGTAGTTTGCGAGTAGCGGCGCTGGAGGATTCGCTGGCCGTGCAGCAGCAGTACATTGCGCGTTTGCGCCAGCTCATTCTGGGAGAGATCGTGCCGTCCGAGGAAGGGCGGGTGAGGCAGGAGTCGCCCGGTGAAACCGGAGTCATGTTGCCTGAAGCCACCCCTGTTTCAGAAAACTGGCAGGAGCATCAGCCCCCGGCGCTTCCCGTGATGGAACTGATTGCTCCGGCCACGCAGCGCGTGCAGCCCGCTGTGCTGCGCAGCGATCCGCTGTTGCAATTGCAGTTTCCCGTGTTGCCACCCGTAGCGGGCTTTATGACCCGGGGGTTTGATGCGCGGAGCGGGCACTATGGCATTGATCTCGCGGTGGAAGCGGGCACGGTGGTACGGTCCATTGGGAGCGGTTACGTGATTTTTGCCGATTGGACGCAGGCGGGAGGTTTTGTCATTATTGTGCAGCATGCCGATGGCTACGTTTCGCTCTACAAGCACAATCAGCGCTTGCTCAAACAGGTAGGGGATCGAGTTCGGGACCGGGAAGCTATTGCATTGAGCGGCAATACGGGCGAGATTACCACCGGTCCCCACCTGCACTTTGAGCTCTGGCGTCATGGACTGGCACAGGATCCGTTGAACTATTTTGTTATCCGGTAGACATCATGGCTCTCTTCAAAGGTAAAGCGAAGGAGGCAAACATGAGCCGCGCAACAGGAACGACGGCTCCCAACCAGTTGAATCTGGTGGGGGAAGGCACGGTTTTCGAAGGCACGCTTCGGACGCCTCACGACATCCGCATCAGTGGTCGGGTAATTGGTACCCTGCACGTGCAGGGAAAAGCCATTATCGCGGCAGAAGGTATTCTTGAAGGGGAGCTGTATGCCAGCAGCGCCGACATTGCCGGGCGGGTGCAGGGCGATCTGGTTATTGAGGAGACGTTGCTGCTCAAGGAAACGGCGCAGGTAGAAGGGCGCATTCAGACCGGACGCCTGGTGGTAGAGGCCGGTGCGGTTTTCGACGGCGAGTGCCGCATGGGGAAGGTTGACCGGGTTATTGAGACAAAAGCAACGCCTCCTACGGACAAGAAGGCGGCTGCGCCTGTCCGAGAAGCTGCCCGGGCGAAGAAAGCGGACGCCGAGCCGGCCGCTGGAACATGAAGGCGCGAAAAAAGTCCACCGGCGTCGGTGCTTCCATGCAAGAAGCGCTTCGGGCCCTGGGGCCTTATCTGGGACTGGGGCTTCAGTTGGCGTTGGGCATGGCGTTTTTTGTGCTGGGCGGATACGTGTTGGATCGCTGGTTGAGGACGTTGCCCTGGCTTACTCTGGTAGGTGCTGTGCTGGGGCTGGTGGCCGTTGTGGCCAAGCTCTGGCAGGTCAATGTACGGTTGCAACAGCAGAGGCGGCGGCGCCCGCGCGATACGTCTCACGGAAAATAAAACCGCTATTTATTCAGAATTCATTGCGTTGGGGCCAACAGGCGGGGTCTTTCGTTTTAGTTTTTGCGTTCCAGGCGCGCGTCGATCATCCCGGGTTATCGGCCGGGCGTCAGCATGGAAGACATCTGGATCAGTCTGATGGTGGGAGTGGGATTGGGGGGAGGATACACCGGCGTTGGACTCTGGGGCGTTCGCAGGGCGTGGCATTGGTCCATGTCGCGCTTTGTGCGGTGGGTCATTGGAGGCATGCTGGTGCGAATGATCGGCGCTCTGGTGGTGCTGGCTGTGTGCATCAAGGTGCTGGCGTTGCACACGGCAGCCCTAGTAGGGGGATTTGGCGGTGTGTTTGTGCTGGGATTGGTTCTGGAAATCTGGAGCTGGCATCGAACGGCTTTGCAACAAACGCATGGGTAACCGCACGCGCTTTTCGCACAGCAGATGGTACCGCACCGGGCTGTGGCTCGTAATTGCCTGGTGGAGTTTAGGGCCGCGGCCGCTCCTGGCTGCTGAAGGAGGTGAGGACAGTGCGCATATCAGTGAAGTGCTCATTCACCACACGGCCGATGGCTACTACGTAGCGCTGGAGCCTGTCGTTACGATTGAGCTTCCTCGGCTTTTTCTGGTGCGCACCGCCGAAGGATCGTGGGGACTGGACGTTTTTGGCAGCACGGCCTCGGCCTTGCGTTCTGGGCGCTACGTTGCCGACTATGAGGGGCATCGTTATGCATCGCCTGCTGAACTGGAAGAACTGATCGCTGCGCATCAACATCTCTACGCTAAGCTCTCCCCTCGGGAGGGAGAGTTGGTGCTGGATCTGTCCATCACGCGCCATTACGTCTTTGGACTGATCGCTGCTTTGCTGGTGCTGGCCTTTTTCATTCCGGTAGCGCGGCGCTATCGGCAGGGTATTGGCCGCACCACAGCTCCCCGAGGCCTCTGGCAAAATCTGGCGGAGGTGTTTATTGTCTTTGTGCGGGATGAAATTGCTCGCCCCAACATCGGAAAGAAGGCTGACCGATTTTTGCCATATCTGCTGACAGCTTTCTTTTTCATCCTGTTCAGCAATCTGCTCGGACTGGTGCCTAATCTGGGCGCAGCTACCTCTAATCTGGCGGTAACTGGAGTGCTGGCCCTGTTTACCTTTGTGATTGGCACCATTTACGCCTCCAAGGATCACTGGAAGCACATTTTCTGGCCGCCGGGCGTGCCGGTCTTTGTGAAGCCCATCCTGATACCCGTAGAGCTGATGGGGCTCTTTACGCGGCATGCGGCGCTGGCCATTCGTTTGTTTGCGAATATGTCGGCCGGTACGCTGGTGATTTTGAGCTTGATCGGGTTGATATTTATGATCAACGCGTTTTTCGGAGCGTTGGCTGCCTGGTTGACGGTGCTCCCCAGCGTGCTGCTGACCCTGTTTATCTCGGTAATTAAGCTCCTGGTAGCTTTTATTCAGGCATACGTCTTTACCCTGCTGTCGGCGTTGTTTATTGGCATGTCGGTAGCGGAGCATGAGCATGATCATGAGGCTCATGAACCGGAAGAGGAGCCGGCAACGGCCTCGGTGGTGCATGCCGTGCCGACAGCAGCGCAATCTACTGGTACATGACCGTAATCAACCCCTGTATTGTTAAACCCTTAAGTAAAAACAAAATACACAAAGCGCTATGGAACCAACTGCTCTGGCATTCCTTGCCGCCGGTATTGGGGCGGGTATTGTGGCCATTGGAGCTGGCGTGGGCATCGGGCGACTGGCTGCTTCGGCCATGGAGGGCTCGGCCCGCCAGCCTGAAGCCTCCGGGGATATCCGGACCTCGATGATTATTGCGGCTGCCCTGATCGAGGGAGTGGCGCTGTTCGGTCTGGTGATCTGCATCCTGCTGGCCCTCAAGTAAGGGGTTCGACAGGGGAGCCTTTTTCGGGCTGCCCCTGGAGAGGCAACGGAGCATTGCCTCTCCAGGGGTATGACTTGCGTGCCTGTGGGATAAAGATTTCAGGGAGACATGTATTGGATTCTGGCAGCCAATCTGGTTTCAGTAGAACCAGGCCTGATTGTCTGGAAGAGCCTGACGTTTTTGCTGCTGCTCTTCCTGCTCTATAAGTTTGCGTGGAAGCCGATCCTGCAAGCGTTGCAGGAACGGGAGGAAAGCATTGATGCGTCTCTGCGGCGGGCAGAGCGCGCGCTGGCAGAGGCCCGGCAGATTCAGGCAGAAAATGAGCGGATTCGTCGGGAAGCGGAGCAGGAAGCGCAGCGCATATTGCGTGAGGCGCGCGAAGAGGCCGAGCGGCTGCGACAGGAACAGTTGCAGCAGACCCGTGAGCAGATTCAGCAAATGCAGGCGCAGGCTCGGGCCGAGATTGAACGCGAGAAGCAAGGAGCGCTTGACGAGTTGCGGGCCGTGGTCGCCGACCTGGCCATTCAGGCCGCCGAAAAGATCCTGCGGGAAAGTCTGGATGCCGAGCGGCAGCGGCGTCTGGTGGCGCGCTTCCTGGAGTCGCTTCCGGCCAACAAAAACTGAAGCGTCATGCAGGGAATCAGCCATCCGGTAGCCCGACGATATGCCCGGGCCCTGTTTGAGGAAGCACGGGCGCGCGGCCAGGCGGAAGCAATCGACGCCGATGTGGCCGTCCTGCACGAAAGCTTCACCACCTCGCGAGAGCTGGCCCGGGTGTTTGAAAGTCCTGTGATTCCACGGGAGAAGAAAAAAAAGATTATTGAGACGCTTTTTGCCGGGCGCCTGCAGCCGCTGACAGTCCGCTTTTTAGAGCTGCTGGTAGAAAAAGAGCGCGAGTCGCTGCTGCCGGCTGTTGTAGCCGCTTACCGGGCATTGCAGGACGAGGAACAGGGGATTATAGAAGCGCAGGTGCGGACCGCTTTTCCTCTGGACGAAGCCGGTGCGCAACCCCTGGTCGCCAAGCTGGAGCGGCTGACCGGAAAAAAGATTCGGCTGCGGTTGCAGCAGGATCCTTCTTTGATTGGCGGCGTGGTGGTTCGGGTAGGTGATACGGTCTATGACGGCAGCGTGCGTCAGCAACTGACAGCGCTCCGGGAACGCCTGCGGCGCAGCGTAACGTTGGGGAATGGCAGCAACCAATCGTGAGAACTCTATAGAGCCATGGCAACGGCAATTCGACCGGACGAAATTACAGAGGTGCTCCGACGGGAGTTGGGCGGCTTTGAGGCAGAAGCCGACGTGTATGAGGTGGGCACCGTATTGCAGGTGGGCGACGGCATCGCCCGCATTTATGGACTGCGCGGCGTCGGTGCCGGCGAGCTGATTGAGTTTCCGCGAAGCGGAGTCACGGGTATGGCGCTCAACCTAGAAGAGGATAACGTGGGCGTCGTGCTGTTCGGAGAGGTGGACCTGGTCAAAGAAGGCGATGAAGCGCGTCGGACGCGCCGCGTGGCTTCGATCCTGGTCTCTGAAGAGATGCTGGGCCGCGTGATTGACCCCCTGGGGAATCCTCTTGACGGGAAAGGGCCGATCGGAGGGGAGAAATACGAAATGCCCCTCGAACGCAAAGCGCCGGGGGTCATTTATCGCGAACCCGTACGGGAGCCCCTGCAGACGGGGATCAAAGCGATCGACTCGATGATTCCGATCGGTCGCGGCCAGCGTGAGCTGATCATTGGCGACCGCCAGACCGGTAAAACGGCTATTCTGGTCGATACCATTATCAATCAGAAATACACCCACCAGACAGACAAGCCGGTTTACTGCATTTATGTGGCCGTTGGCCAGAAGGCCTCGACCGTGGCGCAGGTTGTGCGGGCGCTTGAGGAGCACGGGGCGATGGAATACACGGTTGTGATAAATGCTCCGGCTTCAGCACCGGCGCCCATGCAGTTTATCGCGCCGTTTGCAGGAGCCTGCATTGGCGAATTCTTCCGGGATACGGGACGCCACGCGCTGGTCGTCTATGACGACCTCTCGAAGCAGGCTGTGGCTTATCGCGAAGTATCGCTGCTGCTGCGGCGTCCGCCCGGACGCGAAGCCTATCCGGGTGACATCTTCTACCTGCACAGCCGTCTGCTGGAACGGGCCGCCAAAATCATCAGCAACGATGAAGTGGCCCGCCAGATGAACAACCTGCCGCCTTCCATCAAACACCTGGTCAAGGGAGGAGGCTCGCTGACGGCGCTGCCCGTGATTGAGACGCAGGCGGGCGACGTGTCGGCCTACATTCCCACAAACGTGATCTCTATTACGGACGGCCAGATCTACCTGGAGTCCAACCTGTTCAATGCGGGCATTCGACCGGCCATTAACGTGGGAATCTCGGTAAGCCGCGTGGGCGGCAGCGCTCAGATTAAGGCGATGAAAAAGGTGGCCGGTACGCTCCGCATTGAGCTGGCGCAGTATCGTGAGCTGGAGGCTTTCGCCAAGTTCGGTTCGGACCTTGACCCGGCCACGCAGCGGCAACTCCGGCGCGGCGAGCGGCTCGTCGAAGTGCTCAAGCAGGGCCAGTATCAGCCCATGCCGGTCGAAGAGCAGATTGCAATCATCTACGTGGCCACGCAGGGATTGCTCGATCGGCTGCCCGTCGAGAAGGTGCGGCCCTTCGAACGGGAATTCCTGGAACGGCTGCGCCTGCGCCACGCCGATCAGTTGAAGGCGCTGGCTGAGACGGGGAACCTGACCGATGAGCTGGCTGAAATCTTCCGCAAAGAGGCGGAAACGCTCATCGAAGTGTACCTGAGCGGAGAAACGCAACCGGCCTGAGCAGCGCGCACGCCATGGCAAGTCTTCGGGACATTCGCAACCGGATTAACTCGGTTAAAAGCACGCAGCAGGTCACGCGCGCTATGAAGATGGTAGCGGCGGCCAAGCTGCGTCGAGCGCAGGAGCGGATCTTTCAGACGCGCCCCTACGCCTTCCAGTTGGCCGAGGTAATCAGCCACCTGCAGGGACACGTCGATCCCAGCACCCACCCGTTGTTTCAGCCCCGTGCCGAGCGACAGGCCGCCCTGCTGGTGGTCGTAACGGCCGATCGAGGACTGGCAGGGGCCTTTAATGCAAACATTATCAAGCTCACCGAGCAAACCATTGCGCAGGAGTTCGCCGCGCTCCAGCAGGCCGGGCGGCTTTACCTCTACTGCGTGGGACGGAAAGGCTACGACTACTTCCGCCGCCGCGACTACCAGATTGTGGCAAGCCGGCAAGGCTTTTTTGACCGGCTCACGTTCGAGGTAGCCCGCCAGATTTCCGAGGAGATCGTTGGTGGCTATCTGGAAAGACGGTGGGACGAGGTGCGCATCGTGTACAATGAATTCCGAAACACGATTGCGCAGAACCGAATCGTGGAGCCGTTTCTACCCATTCCGCCCGAGCGATTCCTGACGCCGATTATGGAGCGGGAGCTGGGCCGGCGGCCCCAGCTCAAGCCAGGCTATCAGGTGGATTACATTTTTGAGCCAAGCCCTCAGGAAATCCTGGAGGCGCTTGTGCCTCGTTACCTGAACTATCAGATCTGGCGCATTCTGCTGGAGTCGTACGCGTCGGAGCAGGGAGCGCGCATGGTGGCCATGGATAACGCCACCACCAACGCCGAAGAACTGCTGCGCCAGCTTCGGCTCAAGTACAACCGGGCCCGCCAGGATGCCATCACGAAGGAAATCCTGGAGATCACCAGCGGAGCTGAAGCTTTGGCAAAGGGCGGCGGTTGACATTGCAAAATCGGGCCGGGAACGTTATTTTTCGGTAGTCGTACAGCACGACTGCGCTGACACGGAGAGGTGGGTGAGCGGTCGAAACCGGCGGTTTGCTAAACCGCTGTACCGCCAAAAGCGGTACCGAGGGTTCGAATCCCTCCCTCTCCGCCATTGTTCTGTAAGAGAGCCGGTAGAGATCTACCGGCTCTCTTTTTTTGAGCAGCTTAACCCTTGAACTGGGATGTTCGTGATGGAGCTACTACCCGATGGCGCATGTATCAGAATGAGTGAATCAGATAAGTTTTTGATCCATGCAATCGGGGCATCAATTAATGTATTAGCAGTCCATCTTGTCTGGTTTGTAAAATGAAAGTATTTATCTTTTCTGGCGAAAAAATCGATAAGGAGGCTGAGGGAATCGCAGTTTGTGTGCATTATTACGTTCAGGGTTCATCCAATAAGAAGCCATACAATTGCATGGAACTGGAGCATCAAATGACGAAAAGAGAAGAAATAAAGCGTACAACTGTTTTGAAAATAGAGAATCATGGTTACATGTTTTGAGGGATAAATAGTCAACGTGGTAACTATATCTTGATTTTAAGAAGGCAGGCTCTCTTGCGAATGCGAGAGTCTGCCTTCTTTTATTTTGTACTGGCATCAAGCAGGTGCGCCGCTTAATTTAGGGCCAGATGCTTAACCGACCGCTGTGGCTATGCCGTTTCTGGCCGATCTGCACGTGCACTCAAAATATTCCCGGGCAACTAGCCGCGACCTTGATCTGGAGCATCTGGCCCTCTGGGCCTACCGGAAAGGCATCGCCGTGGTGGCCACCGGCGACTTTACCCATCCCGCCTGGATGGCCGAAATCCGCGAAAAGCTTGTGCCCGCTGAACCCGGCCTGTTTCGCCTGCGCGACGACCTGGATCGCGAAGCGCGCCGCCAGGCCGGCGTGCCGGTGACCTTCCCCGTTCGCTTCATGCTGGAGGTAGAAATCTCCACCATCTATAAGAAAGGAGAGCGCGTCCGAAAGGTACACCACCTTATCTATGTGCCTGACCTGGAAAAAGCGGAGCGGCTGCGGGAGGCGCTCGGACGCATCGGCAACCTGGCCGCGGACGGCCGGCCAATCCTTGGACTCGACTCGCGGGATCTGCTCGAGATCACGCTGGAAGCAGGTGAAGGCTGTTACCTGGTGCCCGCGCATATCTGGACGCCCTGGTTTTCGGTGCTGGGCTCGAAATCGGGCTTCAATTCCATTGAAGAATGCTACGGGGACCTGGCCGACCACATTTTTGCCGTCGAGACCGGATTGTCATCCGATCCGCCCATGAACTGGCGGCTCTCGGCGCTGGATCGCTATACGCTGGTGTCCAATTCGGATGCGCACTCGCCTGCCAAGCTGGGACGCGAAGCCTGTTTGTTTGATACGGCGCTGGACTATTTTGCGATCAAGCAGGCGCTGGAGACCGGGCAGGGCTATGGCGGAACGGTTGAGTTCTTCCCGGAGGAAGGGAAGTACCACCTGGACGGTCATCGGGCCTGTGGGGTACGCCTGGAGCCAGCCGAAACGCGGGCGCTGGGCGGCCGCTGTCCGGTCTGTGGCCGGTCCCTGACGGTCGGGGTGCTGCATCGCGTCGAAGAGCTGGCCGACCGTCCTGAAGGGACGCCTCCGGCGCGGCCTATGGCGTTCGAAAGCCTGATCCCCCTGGTAGAGGTGCTCGCAGAGATCGAAAACAAAGGGGCGGGCACAAAGGCGGTGCAGCAGCGCTATGAGCGGTTGCTTCGAACGTTCGGGCCGGAGCTGACCATTTTGCGCGAGGTTCCGCTTGAGGACTTGCAGCGCCGAGCGGGATCCCTGCTGGCCGAAGCCGTCCGGCGCATGCGGGCTGGCGAGGTCATTCGGGAAGCTGGCTACGATGGGGCCTATGGCGTCATTCGCCTGTTTACCGATGCGGAACGGGCGCAGGGCCAGGCTGTTGGTCTGCTGTTCGACCTGCCAGCGCCGGCGTCTCGGCAGCCAGAACGACCGAAGGTGGCGGAGCCGGTGCTCCCTTCAACCCCACCCAAGAGCAAGCCGACTTCGCCGTCTGTCCAGACAACGCCGACCAATGGGACCGGTGGACTGCTGATTGGCCTGGACGACGAGCAGCGCGCTGCAGCGACGCACACGGAGGGACCCGTGCTGGTGGTGGCCGGGCCTGGCACGGGTAAAACACGCACGCTTACCTATCGACTGGCCTATCTGGTACGCGAAAAAGGCGTCGATCCTGCACAATGTCTGGCCGTCACGTTCACGCGCCGGGCTGCCGATGAAATGCGCGGGCGCCTTAGCACCCTGCTGGGCAAAGCGGCCGAAAGCGTTACCGTAACCACCTTCCACGGGCTCGGACTGGAGCTGCTGCAAACGTACGGCGACCGACTGGGACTGCCGCAGCCCCTTCGCGTGGCGACCGAAGCCGAACAACGTGCCGCGCTCGAAGCCCAGGGCCTTTCGGCGACGCAGGCGCAGCGTATGCTGGCCCGTCTTTCCTACCGAAAACGTACAGGTCAGCCCGGCGACGAACGCCTGGAGCAGGTACTGGAGGGCTACGATCGCACCCTGCGCGAAATTGGCTGCGTGGACTATGATGATCTGATTCGATTGTCCGTCCAACTGCTGGAGAACCATCCGGACGTAGCAGCCGCCTGCCGCGCACGCTTTCGGTGGATTGCTGTGGATGAATTTCAGGACGTGGACGCTAACCAGTACCGGTTGCTTCGACTGCTGGCGCCGGAAACCGATGCGCGGCTGTTTGTTATCGGCGATCCCGATCAGGCGATCTACAGCTTCCGAGGAGGGGATGTGCACTGCTTCCTCCGGTTTGCTGACGATTATCCCGCTACGCAACGCGTGGTGCTCCGCCGAAATTATCGTTCTTCGCAGACAATCCTGGAGGCAGCCGCCCGTATGATGGCGCACGCGTCGCTTGTGCCTGATCGAGAGCTGGTGGCGGTGCGGCCCGGCGGTGCGCCTGTCGAAGTGGTTACCTGCCCGAGCGAGCGATCGGAGGCCATTTTCGTGGCGGAAACGATTGAACGGCTTATCGGAGGCACCTCGTTCTATGCGCTCGATAGCGCCCGGGCCGACGGCGAGGACCGCACGTACACTTTTGGAGATGTGGCCGTGCTGTACCGTACCGAAGCGCAGGCTGCCGAGTTGCAGGAAGTGCTAGGGCAGGCTGGCATTCCGTACCAGAAGCGGAGCCATCGGCTGTTGGCAGAACTGCCGGAAGTGGAGGCCTTGTTGGCTTATCTGGCCGAACACCCGGAAGGGACGCTAACGGAACGGTTGGCGCAGTGGGCCGCTTCAACCGCGCTTGAGCGGCAGGAGTTGTTGGGGGTGCTCCGCTCGCTGGCAGATCAGTGTGGGGATAACCTGGAGACCTTTCGCAACGAACTGACGCTTCGCAGTGAAGCCGATCTCTGGGATGCCCGAGCCGAGGGGGTGGCGCTGCTGACGCTGCACGCAGCCAAGGGACTGGAATTTCGCATTGTGTTTATTGTAGGATGCGAAGAAGGATTGTTGCCGCTGACCTACGACGGCCGCGTCGATCCGGCGCACGAAGCCGAGGAGCGGCGACTGTTTTTTGTGGGCATGACCCGAGCGCAGGAGCAGCTTTTTCTGACGCATGCGCAGCGTCGCCGTTGGATGGGACGCATGCGCACTCCCCGGCCTTCCCGATTTCTGGCTGATCTGCCGATGCACGTGGTCCGACAGAAAACTCACGCAGTACGTCGTGCTGCGGTAGGCGGGCGCCAGCTCGAATTGTTCTAATGCGACTGGTCAGGCGATAAGAAACGGGCGACGCAAGCGCTTAGTCTACTCCGAGCACTTTGTGGATCTGGACAGAGACGCGCCATTCAGGATGGGCGAGGGCCAGCTCGACGGCGCAGCGCTGCGCTTCGGCCAGGCGAGGGCCGTCTTCCGGCTGAAGCCAGAGCAACGGAATGCGACGGCCTCCCACGCGATGCGGGCGTGCCCGACGGGCGAAGCGGGCGTATTGTTCTGGACGGTAGTCGGGCACGATCAGCTTTAACTCATCAAAGTATTCCAGCGCAAGTCGGTCTTCGGGCAATTTGGGGCTGCACACAATCCAGTCAGGGGCTACGAGTTGTCCTGTTTCGGGATCGGTGCAGGCCTGGCGCAGGCTAACCGTTCCGTTTGTCTCAATGGCCACAAAGTAGCCGGCTGCCTGCAATGCGTGCATCAGGGAGGCATCCAGTTGGAGCAAAGGTTCCCCACCGGTCAGCACGCAGAAGCGGATCGGTCCGCCAACTTCCTGGAGGGCTGCTACCAGTTCGTCGGCGGTGTACGGGCGGCTTCCCGCTTTACGGAAGTCTGTGTCGCACCAGCGGGGGCAGTCGGCGCCGGTGCGTTGAGCGTCGCGTTCTCGGTCGCGTTCCTGTCCTGACCACAGGTTGCAGCCTACAAAGCGCACAAAGACGGCCGGGCGTCCGGCAAAAAAGCCTTCGCCCTGAAGGGTCTTCCAGATTGCTTTGACGCGGTAGGTAGGCATGGGTCAATCGAGCCAGCCGCGTGCTTTAGCTTCCTCATAGCCGCGAGCCCGGAGGATTGAAGCCGGGTTGTCGAGGCGGCCATAGCCCCACTCGTGGCGCTCGGAGCGGTTGCCGTGGTAGTCGGTGTGAGTCAGCTCAATGATCACGTCCAGAATACCCAGTTCACGAGCCAGGCGCCAGGTTTCAGCTTTGGTCAGGTGCATGAGGGGCGTGTGGATGCGGAGGGTTGTGTCGAGTGCGAGCGAAAGTGCCTTTTCCATGGCGTCGATAAAAGCGCGGCGGCAGTCGGGATAACCTGAATAGTCGGTCTGGCACATACCCCCGACCAGGTCATGAATGCCACGTGTGAAGCCGTAACTGGCTGCCAGCGTCAGGAACAGGGCGTTACGGCCGGGCACGAACGAAGCAGGCAGGTGAGGGGCCAGCGGATGGGCTGCCGAGACGTCCTGATCGTGCTCAGTCAGGGCGCTGCCGCGCAACAGGCCGCGCAGGTCCAGTACGGTGAATGGAACCCCGGCCTGCTCTGCAATTTTCTGGGCTTGCTGCAGCTCAATGGCGTGCCGCTGACCGTAGTGGAAGCCAATAGCTTCGACGCGGGAGAAGTAGTGAAGGGCCCAGTAGAGGCAGGTGGTGGAGTCCTGCCCGCCTGAGAGCAATACCAGGGCCGTGTCGCCCTGCTCAGTGGGTTTCAGCGTGGGTAGCAGGTTGGGGACGGACATCGGACACCAGTGCACATTCGGTTTCTGCAAACGACGTTTCGGTTTCGGCCAGACGCACCCATAGCCGCCGGACACCTCGCGCCCGCAGCCACTCGCCGGCTTCACGGATCAGATAGTCGGCCACATAGGTGCAGAGGTTCTCAGCGGTTGAGTCAAAAGGTAGGACGACGTAGCGTGATCCCAGCACGTCTAAAGCTTCCTGAAGGGCTGTGTCGTCCGAGGCTACCAGGGTAGCATGATCCCAGCTTTCTATCAGCGGATTAAGCAGGCGTTTTAGATCCTGGAAGTCCACCAGGATGCCTCGGGCATCGGGCGTGCCTTCAAGCCCGACGGTCAGCCGGTACGAATGACCATGCAAGTGGCGACAGGCGCCCGGATGCCAGGGGAGTCGGTGCGCGGCCTCAAACCGAAACTGCTTGGCAATTTTCATGGGACGCTCCACTTTTTTAAGCACTTGCACGCCATACAACGCACGACGGCGCCGGGGGTGTCGGCTCCGGGAAAATTTGAACCATTGGTGTACCGGGGCGTTTGGCAGCGAGGTGGGTCAAGCAACCAACCGCGGCAATGACCGAGCAAGAACGTCAGCGGCTGGCCGAAAAACTGGCGGCGCTTCGCGAAGAAGCCCTGGCGCACACCGAACAGGCGCTGACCTACATGGCACGCTTTGGCATTCGGCCAGAAGGACGCATTCAGCCATTTTTGCCGCCGGAGTCTCGCCAGCAACATATTGACCGGCTCCCTTATGAGCACAGGGTGCGCCAGGTCGTCGTCTATGAAACTGAGCCCGGCGAGTTTTCAGCGGTCTGTCCTTTTTCGGGATTACCGGACTATGGCGTGCTGCGCATTGAGTACGTGCCCGGTAGCTGGATTCTGGAACTCAAAAGTCTCAAGTACTACCTGGTATCCTGGCGGAATATTGGAGCAGCTCAGGAAGATCTAACGGCGATCATTTATCAGGACTTGATGCGTCATCTGGAGGATCCGGAGTACCTGCGGGTAACCACAGTGTACAACGTGCGGGGAGGTATTCGAACAACCTGTACGATTGATAGTCGTGAGCAGGGCCGTTAACCGACCGGTACGGCTTTTTCAATGGCAGTGCGCAGGCGGCGGTATTCGCGCTCAAGGGCCTGCAACTCTTCTTCGATTTCGCCTACCAGTTGCTGCTCGCGGTGCACGAATTTCTGGTAAGGGGCGAGCGTGGCCGACAGGCGTTCGAGCAGGCGATCCACTTCGCGCGTGAGTTGCTGCTCAAGCGCGGTGCGCAGTTCCGTGCGGAGCTGTTCCAGACGGTCGCAAAACTCGCGCAGCGCTCGGCGCTTCTGTAGCGGGAGTACGACGAAGCCGACCACTGCCAGGGCGCCGGCCGCTACCAGACCGCCCGTTACGTCCAGACCGGCCGCGGTGATCAGCATGGTAACCAGCGCGCCCAGCCCGGCCAGGGCTTCGGTCCCCAGGAAGAGAGCAACCGCGTCGCGCGTATTTTCCAGGATGCGGCGGGCCTCCTCCCGTAGGTCGTACGTTTCAAGCTGGCGAGTCGCCTGGCGGACCACGGCTTCAAAAAGCTGGCGGCGGTCGTACAGAAGCTCAGCCTGGACCTGCGGAGAACGGCGCCGCACGACCTGCTCGACGCGCTCGGTGAATTCATTTAACGTCTGGTTCCAGAGCTGCAGGCCCTGCTGAAGCAGCCGATCGACGGCTTCGGCCAGGATCGCTTCGAGCTGGTGGTCCAGGTCACGAACCACCTGGCGGGCAAACTCCTCCTTGAAGCGGTCCCGGTCGCGCAGAAGGCCCAGCCGACCGATGCGGATGGTATCTCGCAGGAACTGCAGGCCACGCCGCTCGACCTGGAGCAGTTGGTTGTCGATTTCGGAGAGGTAAGGGCGCACTGTTGCTATCAGTTCGGCCCGTACTTCTTGCAGCCGGGCTTCCAGACGTTCCAGATTGGCGCGGTCCTGTTCCAGCAGGCGACGGCGCTCCGTCAGGTGAGCGCGCAGGCGCTCAAGCAGGCGTTCGGTAACGTCAAGCGGAGCGGTCAGTTTGAGCCGAAGGCGTTCGGGACCGGCCAGGCGCTTCACCAGAAATTGCTCGAAGGCATCAAAGCCGCTGGTCTTCCAGCACTGGTCACGCTGCGCCGGGTCGTCGGTCGTGCGGGCTTTGAAGGCACGGGCTGCGCTGATCGGAAAAATTTCTGGTTCAAAGCCCATAAGCTCCTGGCATCCTGTCCGGATGTGGGCAAGCACCTGTTCCAGATCGGTTTCGCTCTGGGCCAGATCCGCCTTATTCAGGACAAAGACCAGACGCTTTCCCCAGGTGTCGCGAATGTAGGAGAGGAACTGCCGTTCACTTTCGGCCAGCGGGCGGTCGAACGAGGTCACGAACAGGACCAGATCGGCACGTGGGATGAAATGCTCCGTTAGTTCCTGATGGCGCCGGATGATAGAATTGGTTCCGGGCGTATCTACCAGCACCAGGTGGCGCAGCCGTTCCGAGGGATGATAGCGCTCCACCAGGTATTCCGAGCGGGGACGTTCCATAGGTGTTTCGCCATGGCGCAGCAGAGTGATCTTCGCAGTGGTCGGGATGGGACCTTCTTCGAGCAGTTTTTCGCCAAAAAGCGCGTTGAGCACGGTCGATTTGCCCGCGTTGAATTCGCCCACAACGACTACGACGAACAGCGCGTCAAGCGCTTCGATGACCTCGGAGAGTCGCTCGCGCAGCGACTCGTCGGCGCCGGTTCGGGCCAGCACACCGTGCAGGCGGGCCAGCAAATTGCGCTCGGCCTCAAGCAGCGCTTCGTGTTCGGCCGTCAGGAGGGCGTCCATGGGTAGAGAGGATGGTAGCCGGGACAGATAAGGTACAAAAAAGTCCGTAACTTGCGCTACGGGTTGTTGTCGTCCGGCAGGTAGCGTTGGAGTCGCTTTTTCAGGTTTTCGGCCAGATCACGTTGGCGCCAGCTTGCCAGGCGTTGGGCAATGACGCGTTCATAGCCCTGATTGGAGGGCTCATAGAAGTAGATGCCCTGCATGTGGTCGGGCAGATATTGCTGAGGGACGTAGTGTTCGCGGTAGGCGTGCGGATACCGGTAGCCCTGTCCGTGGCCGAGGCCCTGGCGGTCACGGCTGGCATCTTTCAGATGGGAGGGGACTTCGCCGGATTGTTCGCGCTCCACATAGGACAGGGCGTTAAAGTAAGCCATGGTGGAATTGCTTTTGGGCGCGGTAGCCAGATACAGGCAGCATTCGGCCAGCAGGAACTGACCTTCCGGCATGCCCACATACTCGAAGGCCTGTGCAGCGGCTGCCGCCACCTGCAGGGCCTGAGGGTCGGCCAGGCCAATGTCTTCGGCAGCGAAGATGAGCATGCGGCGTAGGATAAAGCGCGGATCTTCGCCCGCGTAGATCATGCGCGCGAGCCAGTAGAGGGCGGCGTCGGGATCGGAGCCGCGCAGGCTTTTGATGAATGCGCTGATCGTGTCGAAGTGGGCCTCGCCCTCTTTGTCGTAGAGCACGGCGCGGCGTTGGATGGAGTCTTCGGCAACCTGAAGGGTGATGTGAATGCGGCCGTTAGCGTCTGGTGGGGTGGTCTCGACGGCCAGTTCCAGGGCATTAAGCAGGGAGCGAGCGTCGCCATTGGCCACATTGATCAGATGATTAAGCGCTTCCGGATCAAGAATCACGTTTCGGCCGCCGTAACCCCGTTCCGGGTCGGTGAGCGCCTGCTCAGCGATGCGGCGCAGGTGTTCAGGGGTTAGAGGCTTGAGCTCAAAGACTCGGGAGCGACTTACCAGCGGTTTAATGACCTCGAAGTAGGGATTCTCAGTGGTGGCTCCGATGAAGATGACCGTGCCACTTTCGACGTGCGGGAGCAGGGCATCCTGCTGGGCTTTGTTGAAGCGATGGACTTCGTCGATGAACAGGATGGTGCGTTGCTGATGGAGCCGCAACCGCTCCTGAGCTGCTTCGATGGCGCTGCGGATGTCTCTGACCCCGGCCAGCACCGCATTGAGGGCTGTGAAGTGCGCCTGCGTGGTGCGGGCGATGATGCGGGCCAGCGTCGTTTTGCCGGTGCCTGGAGGACCGTAAAAGATCAGCGACGAGAGGCGGTCGGCTTCGATGGCGCGGCGCAGCAGCTTGCCCGGTCCCAGGATATGCTCCTGGCCCACGAATTCGTCCAGCGTGCGAGGCCGCATGCGCTCGGCCAGGGGCGCCTGAGAGGCCAGAAATTGTTCCGCTGCCTGTTGAAAAAGGTCCGCCATCCCGTTCCCCACGCAGGTCTTCCCACGGGAACCCGTTTTAGCTTGGGGGAGATCCCGCGGGTGCAGGTTCGCCGGTTGGCGCGTCGGTGATGCAGCCGTGCGAGGCGTCCTGTACGGTCTGCACGTAGCGGTAGAGAACGCCCCGGCTGACCTTCAGGGGGGGCGGAGACCAGGTCGCTCGCCGCCGGGCCAGCTCTTCCTCGGAGACGTCCACCTGGATGAGACCGGCTTCGGCATCGATGGTGATGCGGTCACCATCACGAATCAGCGCAATCGGTCCCCCTTCCTGGGCTTCGGGCACGACGTGGCCAATAATGAAGCCGTGGCTGCCGCCGCTGAAGCGGCCATCGGTGATGAGCGCGACATCCTGGCCCAGACCGGCTCCCATCAGCGCCGAGGTGGGCGTGAGCATTTCCGGCATGCCCGGGCCGCCCCGGGGACCTTCGTAGCGAATAACAATCACATCGCCGCGCTGAATGCGCCCTGCTTCCAGGCCTGCCAGCATGTCTTCTTCGGAGTCGAACACGCGGGCAGGGCCGCTGAAGCGCAGGCCTTCTTTGCCGGTGATCTTGGCGACGCAGCCTCCCGGAGCCAGATTCCCATAGAGGATATAGATGTGCGCGCTAGGTTTCAGCGGGTTGTCCCAGGGGCGAATGATGTCCTGATCATCGGGCAGATCGGGCACCTCGGCCAGGTTTTCTGCAAGCGTCTTGCCTGTTACAGTGAGCGCCTCCCCATGCAGTGCCCCATGCTTGAGCAGCAGCTTCATGACGGCTGGGACCCCGCCGATGCGGCACAGGTCTTCCATAACATAGCGGCCGCTGGGCTTCATATCGGCCAGCAGGGGCACGCGCCGGGCAATGCGCTGAAAGTCGTCGAGGCTGAGCGGCACGTCGAACGCATGCGCGATCGCCAGCAGGTGCAGCACGGCATTGGTGGAGCCGCCTAGCGCCATTACCACGGTAATGGCGTTTTCAAGGGAGGCGCGCGTGACAATGTCGCGCGGTTTGAGATCCTGTTCTAACAGTTGACGCATGACCTGGCCGGCGCGGCGGCATTCTGCGCGCTTGCGAGGATCTTCGGCCGGGAGGCTTGAGCTGAAGGGGAGAGCCAGGCCCATGGCTTCGATAGCGGCGGCCATCGTGTTGGCCGTGTACATGCCGCCACAGGCCCCCGGGCCCGGACAGGCGTGGCGGATAATGGCGCGGCGCTGCTCGTCGGAAATCTTACCGGCCAGGTATTCGCCATAGCTCTGGAAGGCGCTGACGACGTCAAGCTTCTGGCCGTTCAGGCAGCCGGGTCGAATGGTGCCGCCATAAATCATCAGCGCGGGACGGTTCAGGCGTCCCATCGCGATTACGCAGCCGGGCATGTTTTTGTCGCAGCCGGGCAGGGCGATCAGGCCATCGTACCACTGGGCGGCCATGACCGTCTCGATCGAGTCGGCGATCAGATCGCGAGAGGGAAGGCTGTAGGACATGCCCTCGGTACCCATCGAAATGCCATCGGAGACCCCGATTGTGTTGAAGCGAAAGCCAATCAGGCCAGCTTCCTGCACGCCGGCTTTGACCTCGGCAGCCAACTCCAGCAGGTGCATGTTGCAGGGATTCCCTTCGAACCACACCGAGGCAATGCCGATCTGGGGCTTGTCCAGGTCTTCTTCCTGCAGCCCGGTGGCCAGCAACATGGCCTGCGAGGCACCCTGCGACCGGGGCTGCGTAATGCGGCGGCTGTAGCGGTTGAGCGGCGGCATGGCGGAACCTGACGTTAGGTTGCGCGGACAAATAGCAACGGCTGCACACCCCGGCCCTGAAGAAGGGTTCCCACCCGATGAACCACAAATGATGCAAAAGCGCTTCCTTAGCATTGGTTTAGCCCTGCTGCTGGCGGGCCAGGCGCTGGCGCAGGAGCGACGCTTTACCATTTACCTGATCCATCATGGCTGGCATGCCGGTATAGCCTTCTGCCAGGCCGATCTGGAGGGAACCGACTGGCCTGAGGAGGTGCGGTTTCCCGCGCGGCGCTATGTGGAAGTGGGCTGGGGAGAGGCAGGCTACTATCCCGACCCCGATCCAGGAGCAGGAGATGCCCTGCGGGCTGCGCTCTGGCCTACTGCTGCCGTGCTGCATGTGGTGGCGTTTGACCATCCTCCGGCGCGCATCTTTTCGGGACCTGTGCGGCAGGTGGAGCTGGACAGCATGGCGTTTCGCAAGCTGGTAGCTTTTGTCGCGGGCTATTTCAAACGGGACGCCCAGGGAAAACTGCAGCCTGTTGCGCCTGCGCTGTATGGACAGGAAGGACAGTTTTACGCTGCCAGAGGACGCTATCACCTGCTGAACAACAGCAACCGATGGGTAGCCCGGGCGCTGCGCACCGCGGGTTTGCCGGTATGGCCTGCGCGCGTGCTAACGATCAAGGATCTGTGGGCCCAGATCGAACCGCTGAGTTCAATGGCAGAGAAAGCAGCCGCCTGTCCATTACCGATGCCGTGAGTGGCGAGCAGACCGATGTCTGAAACCAGGGGATTATACGGGAGCGCTGCATTGGAACGGTTGAATGAAGTTCGCACGCATACATGTTCAGGCTCTTCTTGACAGAGAATCGAATGGTACATACACTTTACTTTTACCAGAGGGCAGAAGGTTAACCGGTGATTGCGAAATGGTTGAATAGGGCAGCCGGAGGTCTGCTGCTAGGGGTCAGTCTGTTTGGAGGGGGTGGCTGCAGAGGGAGCCTGCCTGAAGCAGGACAGGGAGCACACTGGCATCCGGATCCGGCCCGTTTGCCGCCCCTGGAAGCGTTTGACTGGATTGCTACTCCGCAGGACAGCGATTCGGTCTTGCAGGCATGGGCTGCGCGGTTGCAGCAAGCCCATCTGAAATGGGAGGTGGGGACATGGATTGCGGAGGATCGCTATCGTATGTTTGGCAAGATATGGGATGTGGTGATTGATGGCACAGGACGGGTAGTGGTGCTGGACTTCGAGAACCAGGAGGTGCGCATCTATGACCAAGATGGGCGCTTTGTAACGCTGGTAGGCCGCCAGGGCGAAGGGCCTGGCGAGTATATCCAGGCAGGACATCTACTGGTGGGCGTAAACGACACCCTGTACGTCTACGACTATTCACGCGCTCTGTTTGTGGTGTACCGCCGCCAGGGATCCGGGTATGAATTTGTGCGCCTTCTGGATCTGCCAGTGGGCGCCTCTTTCTTAAACGACGGCTGCCTCCATGCAAACGGTCATCTGATCACGCAGCAGACCTCGCGCCTTCGAGAAGATCCGCTCTTTTTTGAAATCGATCTGTCCCCTACGGTTGTCAGGAGCTTCGGAAGACATCGACATTATGCCACTCGTGAGCAGGAAGGGTTTCTGCATAGTGAAATCTACCGAGCCTTTGTGGCCTGTGGCGAAGGGGTGGTCGCTTCCTATCTTTTCTTTCCGATTGTGGACTACTTTGTAGAGGATCAGCGATATAGCTTTTTCTTAGATGGAATATATCTACAGCCTTTTCTTCTAATCGACAATCGAATCGCTGAGTATTATAGGACCGATTCCTTTATTGAGGAATATGCATACACGGGGCAGGTGGATGATCTGATCGAGCCGGTTCTGCTAGAGGAGGACCTCTTGTTTTATACTTTCATTCGCTATGAAAGCGAAAGGGGACGTCTGATAAAAAAGTATCCGATGGCGTACTTGCTAGACCTGCGTCGTCGAAAGGCGATGCGGTTAAATCTGGAAACCTATCCTTTTGCCACCCTGGTGGCCGTGCGCGATTCTGTGCTGATTAGATTTCGCTGGGATCTGTTCCAGCAGGAAATCCCGCATATTGCCTATTACGTGTTGCCTGCGCAACCCCCGCGAAAGAGGGTTTCATGAGACAGCTGGCTACAGGACTGATGCTGATAGTAGGCCTGGTTGGCTGCCGTCCTTCGGCGCCGACCGAGGCACTCTACCCGATGCTGGATCGACTGCAGGGGCCGTTTGATTTTGTCCTCTCGTTGGAGGCAACGCGCCCGGCCTCTCCGGAGAACGGGGCCGTTGTGGAAGCGCTGGCGAAGGCAACCGTGCACCAGATGATCGGCGCTGCCGAGGGACAGGGACCGGAATACTTTCTGGGGCGGGTTGTTTACGCCACGTTCGATCCGAAAGGTCGGCTGGTGGTCGTCGATTGGGACAATGGAGAAGTGCGCTTCTTCGACCGCGCGGGCCGCTTTTTGTTTAAGGTGGGGCGAAAAGGGCTGGGGCCGGGAGAGTTTGACCAGCCTATCTATGTGGCGTTTGACAGCCGCGGCTGGTTGTACGTAATGGAGGAAGGACGCCCCCGTTTGCACCGCTATCGGCCGGAAGGGACGGGGTTTGTGCTGGACCAGACGTATAACCTGGGGCCCCAGTTGCAGGCTAGCCCGCTTGGATGGTGTCTGTTGGAGGATACCCTGTACGTGTACACCCAATCGGCCCAGTGGGAGAAGCAGCCGCTGTTTCGGGTATTGACGCTGGAGGGTAGGCCTGTGCGCTCCTTTGGCAGGCAGGACGTCTATTCGCCTGAGGCGCTTCCGGAGGGGTTCGGGGCTCTTATGCTGGAGGCCCAGTTGTACTGTGATCCATATGGTCCCGGGCTATTGCTGGTCTACCGAAATCTTCCGGTAGCGGTCTACTATAGCACGGATGGAACCCGGCGGTGGCGGGTGCGGATCGGCGAGGCGCCTCTGCTGGCCTACCGCCTTGTAGAGGGAGGTCGGTTGCAGCCGACGCTGCGCGACCGGGGGTATGTGCTGCGGAATGTCTGGCCCCTGCCGGACGGCAGGGTGCTCTTCCACCTGGTATATCAGGAACGTCGGTCTCGGCAACCGCTGGCCGCCAGGACGATCGCTTCCTATGCCTTCTGGCTGGATCCGGCACGGCAGCAGTGGTACGGTCAGGAAGTAACTTTTCCCTTTTTCCGTCTCTACACGTGGCAGGGAGCCTATGGGCTGGGGATCAGTCCAGCGTCCGAGCTCCCCCATGTTGCGGTGTTTCGTTTGCCAGAACCGATAAGTGGTTCGTAATGGGGCGATGCGAGCAGGTTTGCTCGTGCTCAGTGGCGTTTTGCTTGGGATTTCGGTGCCTCTCTATTATCAGCAGCTTCGCCCTGATCCCTGGCGGCTGCTCTGGTCCGGTGAAGAGCGGCAGGCGCTTCTGCTGGTATATATCGGTTCGCCTACCTGCGGCCCCTCGAATGATCCCGCGTTGCCTGCGTTGCTGGCAGCCATGCGCCGTCATCTTGAACGCGTGGCGGTGGAGCGGGGCATCGCCTTTCGCATGGTGGGGGTTGCTATTAGCCGCGACATTCGGCGTGGACTCCAGCATCTGGAAAAGATGGGAGCTTTCCATGAGGTGGCGGTGGGGGCCGCTGGCAGAATTTAGCCGTGCGATATGTGCAGGAGATCGCTCCAGGGCTGCAGGCGACCCCGCAGGTTGTGCTACTGATGCGGGAAGCTGATACCTACCACATGCTGCTTCGATGGGTAGGGGTAGCCAGGATGCAACGATGGGTGCGGGCCGGTATGCCCCTGCCCTATGGAGAAAGCTGAGCCTCTTGATGGGGCTGCGTTCACGTCGGAGCAGGCTGAGGGTAGGAGAAAGCCAGCAGGCGGAGCGCGTTAAACACAACGACCAGGGTAGACCCTTCGTGAAACATAACCGCCACCCCCAGTTGAAGTCCCAGCAAGGCAGCGGGAATCAAGAAAGCGACCATGCCGAGGCTAATCCACAGGTTTTGTTTGATGATACGGCGGGTTTGCAGGCTGAGGGCCCGAGCGAAGGGAAGTCCCTGCAGCGAATTAGCCATCAGGGCAATGTCAGCGGTTTCGAGGGCCAGATCAGAGCCAGCAGCACCCATGGCGATGCCCACGTCGGCCTGCGCCAGGGCAGGGGCGTCGTTGATGCCATCCCCAACCATTGCCACGGGAGGGGTTTCCGTTCGAAGTTGCCGAATGGCGGCTACCTTGTCTTCTGGGAGCAGGTTACCGCGCGCCTCGTCAAGGCCTATCTGATGGGCAATTGCCTGAGCTACGCGGTGGTTATCTCCCGAGATCAGGAGTATCCGTCGAATGCCCAGCCGGTGGAGCTCCTGCATGACCGCGGCAGCTTCAGGGCGCGGCTCATCTCGTAAGGCGACAATGCCCAGAAAGCAGGAGCCTCGGCGGATCAGCATGGTCGTTTTCCCTTCCTGCTCTAGGGCCTGCATGCGCTGCTGCAGGGGTTGTGGGACCGGGATCTGTTCGCGTTCGAACAGCCGTAAGTTGCCAATGTAGACGGGGTCTCCCTGGAGGCGCGCGCGGATGCCGTGGCCCGGGATCGTTTCCATATCGACAGGATCGGGCAGGCTGGTAAAAGAAGCCGTACGCTCGATATGCTGCACGACCGCTTCGGCCAGCGGATGATCCGACAGGCGTTCGACGGCGAGCAGGGTTTCCAGCAGGGTGTTACGAGAGGCACCTGGAGCAAGCCATATGTCGGTTACCTGTGGCTGTCCCCGGGTAAGGGTGCCGGTTTTGTCAAAGGCCATGGTGCGCACCAGGGCCAGCGTTTCTAGAGGAGCGCCTCCTTTGATCAGGACGCCCCGCTGGGCAGCGCGGGCCAGGCCGCTTAGAATGGCGCTGGGAGTTGAGATGGCGAGGGCGCAGGGGCTGGCAGCCACCAGCACCGCCATGGCTCGATAGAAAGCAGTTTCAAAGGGCCATCCGAGCAGCAGCGTTCCTCCGAATAGCACCAGTAGGTCGAAGAGCAACACGGCCGGTACGAAGAATCGCTCGAAGCGCTCGGTAAAGCGCTGGGTAGGAGACTTGCGTGCTTCGGCCTCCATGACCAGTTGGACCAGCCGAGAGATGGTGGAATCTTTGCTTTCCCGGGCGACCAGAAGGGTCAGGGTGCCATTACCGTTAAGGGTGCCTGCAAAGACCCGGTAAGTATCTGAAAGGCGTTCCCATTGCAAGAGGGCGTCCTGGGCCTGTGGATGCGGCATTTTGTCGACCGGGATGCTTTCGCCCGTAACAGGGGCCTGGTTGACGCTGCTCTGACCTTCGATCACAATACCGTCCACTGGGATGCGTTCACCCGGGCGTACTACGACGATATCGCCGGTCTGCAGGGATTCGACAGGGACCTCTTGCAGCGTGCCATTTGTTTTGCGCAGGGCGGTGCGCGGCATCAGTTCGCCGAGCGAGCGGATGGCGCGTTGCGCGCGCCCCATGGCATAATGTTCGAGCGCGTGTCCGAGGCTGAACAGAAACAGCAGAAAGGCCCCTTCGGCCCAGTGCCCCAGCAATGCAGCGCCGACTGCTGCCGCTACCATCAAAAAGTCAATGTTTAGCTGGCGTTGCTTCAGACTTTCCCAGGTTTCTCGCAGGGTATAGTATCCCCCGAAGAAGTAGGCAAGCAGATAGCCCAGCCGGGGCACGAGTGCCGGAACATTCAACCACGTTTCGGCAACCCAACTACTTCCTAAGAAGAAGCCGCAGAGCAGCGCGTAGATCAATTCGGTGCGTTCGCCAAAGATGCCGGCGTGGACATGCTTTTCTTCTTCAGCGGCTGGTGGGGGAAAGGCCGGCAGAATGGTAAGCCCGAGTTGTTCTACCAGCGTGCGGACAGCCTCTTCTTGCCAGCGCCGGCGGTCATATTCGATGCGCACCACGCCGGCTGCGCTTACCTGGGCATCCAGGATCCCTTCCTCACGTAGGAGACGACGCTCCAGCCGCCGGGCATGACGTACGCTCCGGATGCCTGAGACCGGAAGGACCAGGTGACCGTATTGCTCGGTAAGGGCGGCCCCTTCCTGGCGCACCCAGCGTTCGATTTCGTCCAGGCTCACCTGTTCTGGATCGTAATGGACGCACAGGCAGGCTGGCGTGCCGTTGCGGGGAGGAACGACATGGACGCGCTCAATGCCCTGCCGGGTGGCCAGCGAGGCTTGCAGGCGTTCAACGCAGGGATCCCGCTCATCCGGAATGTCGGGAAGGATGACGGGCAGCTCTACGCGCACGCGGGTCATAAGGCGCAGCTTATCTTGACGTTCTTGAGTTTTATGCGCACAGGGTAAGACATACCAGAATAAGGGGCAAGATTATTTTGACTTGTTGCAAATTTTTAAATCCCATCTTACTGGCTGGTTTTGCAGTCTGAACGATGGCAACAAAGAGGCTGGGGCGCTGGAGAGGCTACGCGGTCACCCGTTTGACACAAGAGCTTTACAACGGCAGACCTGCACGAGCTTGAAAAAAACAAAAAGCCCCGCCACCACAGCGGGGCTTCTGGTAAAAGTCTGTGAAAGTGCCCGGGACTGGACTCGAACCAGCACGCCCTTGCGGGCACCGCCCCCTCAAGACGGCGCGTCTACCAATTCCGCCACCCGGGCAGCAACGTGACCCCGGCAGGATTCGAACCTGCGGCCCCCTGATTAAAAGTCAGGTGCTCTACCAACTGAGCTACGGGGTCTGCCGCTAGAGGTATGCCAAGTTACAGCAAACCTCTCCTTCCAGGCAAGAGCGCTAAACGCCTAAGGCCGGGAAAAGGATTCGTGCTCGGCGGAACAAGGAGGCAATTAGGAAAAAATGCAAATGCCGCATCTACGATGCCGAGGACTGCTTTTGTTGGAAAAGGCGACGCAGGAGCATTACAAATGCATCGCGCTCTACTGCGGCTGAAGGGGGACGGATGCGGTAGAGCGGAAGGCCTGCCTGTTGCAGCACGCGTGCTTTGAGCACATCTCGCCTGCGACGAGCCGGTTCAGCGTGCAAAGGACTGTCCAGCTCAAAACAGTAACGGGGGCGGTAGGCGTCGTTGGGATCGAACACGACACAGTCGACCAGGGCGCGCAGTACGTAGCGGCGTTCTGAGGCGTTCAGCAGGTCAGCCATGCGTTCATAGTCAATGAGGCACGAGAGGGCTACGTTAGGGTAGACCAGATAGGTTGGAAATACGTCACGAACAGCCTGAAAGAATACAAATTCCTGCTCAGAGCGAAACAGCGAAGGAGGGGTAGCGGGTTGGGTGGGCATATGCTGTTGCACAGCGAAACCGTTCCAGTCTTCCCAGGCGACGCTGGAGGCAGGCGTTTCGAGCAGCCGAGCGCACTCGGGATGCGTTGGGCACCAGCGGGCGTAGCGTCGGGCCACCTCGGGGCGATTGGCATGCCGGCGCACCAGTTCAGCGACGAGGTCCGCAAAGACTGCCTCCGGGAGCGGGTAGAGCCGGCCGGTGTGCAGCAGAAAAAGTTGTTCCAATACCGCCTGGCTGAGCTCAGGCAAACGGGGATGCAGCTCCTGGATAAGCAGCGCAGCCGCATGGCGCCATAGCGGATCGATAGCAAGCAGGGTGCGGTGTCGGTAAAGCAGGTCAAGCGCCGGTGTCCAGGCCTGTTCCTGCACGTACCGGTAGAGCGTTTCGACATCGACCGCCTTCGCAGGCGTCTTCATGTTTTGCGCCAAAAACGTATCTTGCCCGTACGGTAACCGACCACCAGCCGGATCACTCCCATGAAACGTCTGACGGCCGGATGGATCCTGCTCCTGCTGAGCCCTGCTGTCTGGGCGCAGCCGCAGCTCACGGTCGAGAAGATCATGCAGGATCCAAAGACCTGGATTGGTGACTGGCCCGATAATCCATTCTGGTCTGAAGATGGCCAGTTTCTGTATTTCTGGTGGAATCCCAAAGGCCAGTTCCCTTCTGACTCGCTCTTCAAGGTATCCCGTAACGGGGGAACCCCTGAAAAGGTCTCACCAGAAGAACGCCGCAGCCTGCCGCCCGCTTTTGACGGCTGGCATCATGGCACGTGGGTGTATGACGCGGACTTTCGGCGCAAGGTGTTCGTGCGAGACGGGGATCTGTACCTTTATGATCGCAGGGAACGCCGGCTCACGCGCCTGACCCGAACGCCTGCTCGGGAGCAGAGTCCGCGCTTTACGCCTGATGGACAGGCCATCGTATTTGTCAAAGAAAATAATCTGTTTCAACTGGATCTGCGTACAGGGGCGCTTACGCAGCTAACCGACCTGCGCCGTGGCAGCAAGCCACGGGAGCGCAAGCCAGATGCGCAGGATGCGTTCCTGAAAGCGCAGCAGCGCGCTCTCTTCGAAGTGATCCGAAAGCGAGAGGCGTTGCGGGAAGCGCGCCAGAAGGCGCTGGAGCAGGATCGTAACGCCGAGAATCCCCCGCCCACCTTTTATTACGGGAATAAACGGGTGGAGCAACTGCAGCTTGATCCCACCGGTCGTTTTGTTACGTTTGCGCTGACTACGTCTCCGCCGCAGGATAAAATGACGGCTGTCATGGATTATGTGACAGACTCAGGATACGCGCGGGAGCTACCGGCGCGGCCCAAGGTAGGCGTGCCACCTGGTAGTTTTGAGCTATACGTGCAGGACCTGGTGCGCGATACGACCTACCAGATTGACCTGCATCAGGTACCCGGCGCCTATGACGTGCCCGAATACCTGCGAGCGCAGGGTGTCGAGCCCGACTCGCAAAAGACCAGGCGCTTTCTATATGCCTACGGACCGTACTGGAGTGGAGACGGCCGGTATGCTGTGCTGGAAATTCGGGCACGTGACAACAAGGATCGATGGATCGTCCGGCTGGACCCGGAAACCGGACGGCTGACCGTGCTGGATCGACAGCATGACGAGGCCTGGATTGCCGGGCCGGGCATCTCCTGGTTCGGGGGGCGGAGCACCATGGGCTGGCTACCGGATAACCGCCATTTCTACTTCCAGAGCGAACGCACCGGCTACAGCCACCTGTACGTAGTGGACGTCGAAACCGGCCAGATCCGACAGCTTACCGAGGGCGAATTTGAGGTGTTCAACCCGTTCATTTCCCGCGATGGGCGATACTGGTATTTTACCAGTAGTGAAGGCTCCCCGTTTGAACGCCATTTCTACCGGATGCCCATTGAGGGCGGACCGCGCCAGCGCCTCACGACGCTGACGGGGCGCAACGACGTGGTGCTGAGCCCCGATGAGCAGGTTATGGGCATCCGCTATTCCTACAGCAACCGGCCTCCCGAGATTTATCTGCAACCCCTGCGGTGGGGCCGTCCGGCCGAACCGCAGCGCATCACGCATTCGCCCACGGAGGAATGGCTGGCCTATCCATGGCGCGACCCGGAAATCCGGTTCATCGAAGCATCAGATGGGGCCCGGGTGCCGGCGCGCGTCTATGAACCGGATTCCCTGAACGGAGCCGCCGTTTTCTTTGTGCACGGCGCAGGGTACCTGCAGAACGTGCACCGCTGGTGGAGCAGTTATTTCCGCGAGTACATGTTCCATAACCTGCTGGCCGACCGAGGTTACCTGGTACTGGATCTTGACTACCGGGGCTCGGCCGGCTATGGCCGCGACTGGCGCACAGCCATCTACCGTCACATGGGCGGCCGGGATCTGCAGGACTACGTGGACGCTTCGCGTTACGTGCAAAAGCACTACGGCATTCCGCCTGAGCGGGTCTTTATCTATGGCGGTTCCTATGGAGGCTTCCTCACGCTCATGGCCCTCTTTACGGAAGGCGAGCATTTCGGTGGGGGGGCAGCGCTCCGAGCGGTAACTGACTGGGCGCACTACAACCACCCCTATACTTCAAACATTCTGAATACGCCCGAGACCGACTCCATTGCATTTGTGCGCTCGTCACCCATTTACCATGCGGAAGGGCTGGAAGACCCGTTGCTTATGTGCCATGGGCTGGTGGATACGAACGTGCAGCCCCAGGACATTTTCCGCCTGGTGCAGCGGCTGATTGAACTGGGCAAAGAAGACTGGGAGCTGGCCGTCTACCCCGTCGAAGGGCACGGCTTTCGGGAGCCGTCGAGCTGGACCGACGAATACCGGCGCATTCTGAAGCTCATTGAGGAGACGATAGGACCCAACCGGTGCCCCCGTTGACGTCTGACCGTTCGTAGAAGTTCGGCGCCAACCCTACCGCTGGGCGCGGTCGAAGTTGATCAGGGACACCCAAAAAGAAAGCCCCGCCACTGGCGGGGCTTTCTGCTTGCGAGTGCTGGCCAAGTCAGAAGGTATACCGCAGGCCTAACTGCATCTGCCAGCGGGAGCTATAGGTGCCAAAGTCTTTGACCAGTCGATCGAAGATATCCTGCTTGCTCTTGATATCCAGCAATCGGAAGGTGTAGACTGGCGTAAGGTCCCCGTTTTCAGGATCCCGGAATTCTTCGAACTGCACCACGGCATACTGGAAGGGGCGGTTATACCGAATGCCCCATTCGGCGCCAAAGAGCTCGCCCAGCAGGTTGGTAAAGTTGAAGATGTCCAGGGTGAGTTCCACCTTGTGGCGGCGTCCGCCGATGTTGGTAAAGACCTCCTGGGCGATCTTCAGGTCGAGTACAGATTCAAAGGGCGTGCGGTCGCCGTTTCGTTCGGCATACTTGCCGCGGCGTTTGCGCAGGTAGGGGTTGCCTTCGATAAAGGCCTCCAGGGCTGCGGCCTGTTCTTCGGGCGTGATGGTGCGGCCGCCGCTGGTGTAGGGCTTGAAGACCAGCTCGTTAGCGTTCCGCGGTACATAGAACAGGGCAACGTCCCGCGACTCTGGACCTTCGCCGATCATGTAGCGGCTTCGGCCGATGGTATAGGAAAACGGCCGGCCGGATTCTCCCGTGTAGAACAGCGTAATGGTGGTGGCCAGCCGGTTAAAGAAAGTGCGCCGGTAGGTCAGTTGCCCCAGGATACGGTGGCCAATGGAGAAGTCAGAGCGGGCCAGGCCGATGTTGTTGGCGCCGCGGACATGTTCGTTATAGCGCCAGAGCGACACGATCTGGGAGGAGGTGCCGTCGTTAACAGCGAACGCATCGCCATAGGTGTAAGACAGGCTGGCATAGAGCGTGCGCCCGAATTCTTTCTGGAGCTGAATGGTAAAGTCGTAAGTGTATCCCTTGGATGTGTTGGTGGCCAGCATGATGGACGAGTAGCGGCTGTCAATCAGACTGGCCCGGCGGTCGACGCGGCCGCGCCGGTCGAAGCCGTAGGCGTAGATCGGGCGGTTGTCCGGGCCGGAGAGTTGGGCGTTCTGGGGCTTCAGGTTGATGTTTTTGACCAGAATATTGTTGAGCGTCTTGGTAAACTGCCCTTCGATGGTGGCAATGATGCCGTAAGGCAGCTCATAGTCCAGGCCCAGACTGGTGCGGAAGACCCGTGGGTAGCGGAAATTCCGGGCGAAGATCTCCAGCCGGCCGCTGGGTATCAGGGCATCGGGTGAGATGCCAAAGTCCACCGGACTGAGGGCGTTGCGAGGGTCGGGGCGGAACTCAACCGGGCCGCCTCGGAAGATGAAGCCCGTGTTGACCCCGTTGTTGAGGAACATGCCGCCCGGCCAGACGAAGGGTACGCGGCCCAGGAAGATGCCAGCTCCACCGCGAAGCTGGGCACGCCGGCCATTGGAAGACAGGTCGTAGTTAAACCCGATGCGGGGGGAAATGTACAGCAGGGCTCGTGGGGTCTGGCCAGGCCGGGCGCCTTCCAGGTCGTAGTACTGCGAGACGGCCGGGATTGTGGTGTCAAACACGTCCGGCGCATACCGCGGCCGCGTTGTGATTTTCGGGATATCGAACCGCAGGCCCGCCGTAACGCGCAGCCGGTCGTTTACCTGGTACTCATCCTGTACGTAGAAGCCGATCTGGAAGGCCTTAAAGGCACCGATGTTGTCGGCTTCGTCCCCGATGTCGCTGCCCACCAGCGAGAATCCCCGCTGGAAAAAGGCACTGGCCGGTTCTACGTCAAGTCCATATGCCTGACAGGTGGGCGTAACGACCTGACCGTCGCGAGCGCTGGCAGCGCAGACAGATTGCAGAAAGTCGTCGACGCTGTCGTAAAAGTACCAGCCAAAGTTGAAGGGAATAAAGAGGTTCGCGATGTTGTAGTATTCAAAATGGGCTCCCAGGGTGAACGTGTGGCGGCCTTTGAACCAGTTAAAGTTGTTCGTGATGGTGAAGATGTCCTGGTTGAGCATGTTGGCGGTTGAGAACGGTTCGGGGCCCAGCAGAATATCGCCCTGCCCGTCCTCAATATTGACTGTGGGAAACGGCTGACGGTCGATGTCGCGGTCGTCCCGGACCCGGGTGTAGCCCACAATCAGCTTATTGGCATAGGAGGTGCCCAGCACGCTGTTGAGTTCGACCGTGGTAAAGAGCGTGCGGTTGGGGAACACCTCGGTGCGGTCCAGGAAGACGATCTGGAAGGGACCACTGTCGAATTCGTCACGGTTGTCCGAGGCCGAATAGCTCAGACGGGCGCTCAGCTTGTGTTGCGGATTGATGTTCCAGTCCAGGCGCACGAGCAACTTATTGTCGTCGAGCGTAGCTGCCTTGGTGCCGTACGTTCCCGGGTCATATCCCAGTTCTTCGCGGAGCACCGTGCGGATTTCATCCAACCGGTGAGCCGATTCCCCGAGGTATTCACCGGGCACGTAGGGTTGCGGCGTCTCGGAGCGAAGCAGCTCGGCATTGACGAAAAAGAACAGCTTATTGCGCAGGATGGGACCGCCCAGTCGGAATCCGTAGCGCTGATTGATAAAGTCAGGCAGCCGCTCGCGGCGCTGGCCCGGCAGGGGTTTGGGAGTCAGGCCTGCCAGCATTTCGTTGCGCAGGAAATAGTAGACGGAGCCCTCATACCGGTTGGTGCCACTGCGGGTTACTGCATTGATGGCGCCACCGGTGAACCCACTCTGCGTCACGTCATAGGGAGAGATGTTGATCTGGAACTGCTCGATGGCGTCCAGACTGATGGGCGTAGCGCCGGTCTGCCCGCCGTTGGTGCCCTGCGCCGACAGACCAAACACGTCGTTGTTTACGGCGCCGTCGATAAAGATAGCGTTATAGCGGTTGTTCTGGCCGGCAATAGAAATGGCCGGACCGTCATCGTCGTCGTTTTCGACATATGCTTGCGGCACCAGCCGCACAAAGTCGGCCAGATCGCGTCCGACGGTAGGCGCTGTATTGATGCGGGTTTCGTCCAGGTTGACTCCCACGCCTGTTCGCGTGGCGTCAAACACACCGGCAGCGGCCACAACCTCCACGGCTTCCAGTTCCGCCACCTGAGGTTCCAGCCGCACGTTCAGCACGAAGGTTTCACCCAGTCGTAGCATAATGTTTTCGCGCACGTACGGCTGGTAGCCCACAAAAGTGATGCGTACCTGGTAGGGGCCGCCCACGCGCATGTTGGGGATGAAAAAGACCCCATCTACATTGGTGGCGGTGCCATACTGGGTGCCCGAGGGCATGTGGGTGGCTACTACGTTGGCTCCTGGTAGCGGCTCGCCCTGCTCGTCGCGCACCACGCCCCGCAGGGCAGATGTGGTTACTCCCTGCCCGTATGCGACTCCAGCCACCAAAAAGAGCAATCCAAGCAAAAGATAGCGTCGCATGATCGCCTTGCAGGTAGGTGAACGAAAGTTCAATTCCGCCAATAAATTAAGGTACGCTCTCTGAAGCCGGCAATGAAGTCTTGGGGTATTCTAACCAGCAGACGACTTGTATTCTTGAGGCCTACCGTGTATACTTGTCCTAATAAGTAGGGGATAAAGCCAAGACGCGCAAGGTTTTTAGCGAGTATGAGGGGTGTGCAGCTAGCCCGGTGGTGTTTACAGTTTGGTTTAGGAGTGCTGGGCGGATTTCTGGTGGGATTCGGAGGAGGGATGGGAGAGGTTGCGCGCGCGCAGGGGTTTGAGGAGGCGGTGGTGAATATTGGCAATGTGGGGCTGACCATTACGAATGCGGGGTTTGTGGGGCGAGCCAATGTGCGTAACAATCCGGCCGGCCCGCCTTCGTTCGAGTATCCGCTCGACTCGGGTGTTGAGCATCTGTTTGAGGCAGGGCTCTGGATCGGGGCAATCCGGAGCGACGGCATTATTACGGTACGTACCGGGGCCGTCACTGCAGCAGGTGGCTATCGACCCGGCGCGGCAGGGTATGAGCTGGCCCCCCTTGAGCCGATTATTGAGCGCTCCACGCTCCCTACCTCGCCGGTTTTTACGCGCGCGGCCGTTAGTCATCAGGACTTTTTAACGGCATATACCGACACAGCCCGTTTCCTGCCGGGTACCCTTATCCCGATGCCGGATCCGGCCGGTCAGCTCGGCGCCAAAATTATCCAGACCAGCTACGCCTGGAATTTTCCCTTTACCGAAAGCTTTGTTATTATTAACTTTGACATTATCAATATCAGCGATCAGCCCTGGGACAGCGTCTACGTAGGGCTTTATCATGATCTTGTGGTGCGTAATGTGAACACGACGCAGGACCAGGGAAGCGCTTTCTTCAACAAAAATGGGGTCGGGTTTATCGACAGCCTGCATGCTACCTATGCCTTCAATGCGGGAGGAACGGAGGAGTCGATCAATACCTATGGGGCTATTGCGTTTCTGGGAGCTGAGTGGCGGGATCCTCGCACGGGGCAGTACCGCTTTTTCCATCCGAACGTGGCGGAGGAGTATGTGCGGGATGGCTACACGCCGCCTATCGTGAATCCTCGCTGGTGGCTGTTTAGCGGAGGAACCGACGAACGCTCGCGGCCAGGCGACGACCGCACGCGCTACCAGCGCATGGGCACGCCCTATCCCAATCCGGCTGACTATCCAGGATGCCAGGGCGTGCAGGATCTGGCCTGTCAGGATCCGGATTATCTGGAAGCGCTTCGTACATGGCGGGAAGAGCTGCGGACCGCCGGCCAGCGCTCCCAGGGCAACTGGATCGGCCTGACGCCTATCGGGCCCTTCCGGCGCGTGCTACCGGGCGACACGCTGCGCGTGACGTTTGCCTTTGTCGGGGCGCTCAAACCCGAAGCCTATCAGGGACTGGCCGGACGGCCCGTCGACAACGCGGAAAGCCGCAGGCTGCTGCGCAAGAACTTGTTCTGGGCCCGCCGAACCTATGCTGGCGAAGACCTGAACTATAACGGACGCCTGGATCCGGGCGAAGATGTCAACGGCAACGGCCGGCTCGATCGCTACCTCATCCCTGAACCACCCCCACCCCCGCGCGTGCGCGTCGAATTTACCACCGACACCGATCCGGAGACCGGCCGCACGCGCACCGGCGTGGTGCTCTACTGGGACCGAAGCGCTGAGGCCGCTGTCGATCCGGTAACCGGACGACGAGACTTCGAAGGCTATCGCATCTATCGTACAAATCCCGGTGATGATCTGCAGGGCAATCTGCTGGATCGCGCCGTCCTGATTGCGCAGTATGACAAACCCGGAAATCGAACCGGCTTCAACAATGGCTTTGCCGCTATTCGACTCTCAGAGCCCGTTACGTTCCCAGACGATACGACGCAGTACTGGTATCGCTTCGAAATGCCGGATCTCAAAGCGGGCTGGCAATACCTGTTTATCGTGACTGCCTTCGACGAAGGAGATCCAGACGCCGGTCTGGAACCTCTCGAATCGTCGCGAACCGCTGGTGCCGTCCGGGTCTTTCCGGGGACGATTCCTACCCGGCGTGGACCCGTGGGCGTCTATCCCAATCCCTATCGGGCTGGAGCGGCCTGGGATGGCGGAACGAGCCGAACGCGCAAGCTCTACTTCTACAACCTGCCCCCCCGATGCGAAATCCGCATCTATACGCTGGCCGGCGAGATTGTCAAAACGCTCTACCACGACGCCGCCACCTACCGCGGAGATATCCGATGGTTCAATGACTTCAGCGGTCCCGGCCGCCAGTTCAGTGGAGGCGAGCATGCCTGGGATCTGCTTTCTGAGAATGGTCTGGAGCTAGCAGCCGGCCTCTATCTCTTTACCGTAAAGGACCTGGAGACCGGTGAAATCCAGCGTGGAAAGTTTGTGATCCTTAAATAACCCCCTAACCACCACCAAAACCCCGACTGCCATGCAACGCATTGCTACATTCATGCTGCTGATGCTGGGCATCGGGCTGATGCTGCCAGCTCGTGCTCAAATCAAAGACGTAACCGTGCGGGAGATTAACCAGATTCACCCCGACAGTCTGGCCCTGCTCAAGCAGTTAGGCGCCAACCTTGATATCAGCCGCATTCAAAGCTTGATTCGCTCGCCACTGACCGGCGATACAGTACGGTTCACAGGCGTGGTCATGAGCGACCCGCTTAACTCGGGGCTGGCCAGTCTAAACCAGGATAATGTGCCTTCGCGCCTGCATGTGTTCGTGCGCGACACGGCTGCCATCTCCCAGGGCAAAGATGGCATGACCATCCAGATTGTGGACGGCTCCTACGAAACGACAGGGCTGAAGAACCTGACCAAAGGGGACGTGGCCACCTTCACGGCGGTGGTGACCTACTTTGGCCATACGATTCAGTTGACGCCTATCAGCATTGAGTTCAAAGGGCACTACACTACGCTGGGGTTGCCCGACAGCCTGCTCGATCCGGTGGTGGTTACTACAGCCGATTTGAATATGAACATGGCCACCGGCAAAGTGCAGGTGAACTGGGATAATTTCGCCCGGCTGAATAACCAGTACGTCCGAATCGAAAGCGCTACCATCCTGCGCAGCACGCTGGCGGACCAGGGACGGCCCAACTGGCTATTTTCGAGCGACAACGGTCAGACTTTTGTGCAGGCGGACGACATCTCACTGCGCTTCCGGAACGACCGTGCTGGCTATCCCGCCGAATACAACCGCCGGGATCCCGGCGATCCGTTCCGGCCACCACCGCCCGGGGCGCTGATCAACGTGCAGGGCTTTGTGGTCTTCCGGGGTACGTTCGAAGCGTTTGATCTGGGAGCGGTTCCGCCCGGTGCCATGCTGAAACTGGCACCTTTTGAAGATACCGACCTGGAAGTGCTTGAGTCGCCACCAGCCATTTCCGACGTCAGCCGTCCTACCTTTGTCCCGGGCAATGCACCGGTAACCGTTACCTTTAATGTGACGCCTGACCCGAACCGACAGCTTGCAAAAGTAGAGCTGCACTACTATACCAGTTCGCAACCCGACACCCAGATCGTCCAGGCTGCTCCGGCCGCTGCGAAGACAGGACAGGGCACGCTGGCGCTTTATCAGGCCGACATTCCGGCAGCGCCAGATGGAGATTTTGTGGTCTATTGGATAGAGGCGGAGGACAATACAGGGGCGCGCGTGCGCTCAGACGATCAGTACTACCGCGTCCTCTACAATGGAATCACGCAGGTAGCTCACGTCCAGGAAACGCCTACCGGTGGGCCGGGAGGCAGTCCGTTTGTCGGGGTTACGACGGACATGAACCTGAACGTTGTCGTGCAAAGTCAGCCGGCTATTTCGGGGATGGTAGCCGTGCAGGACGATGCGAATCTGGGACCGTGGTCGGGGATTCTGCTGAACCTGCCCTCGACGGTCCGGGATACGCTGCAGCGGGGTGACCGGCTGCACATCACCCGGGCCCATATCCGGGAGCGGTTCGGGGTAACCGAGCTGGACAGTGTGGTCTTTACGAAAACAAGCACGGGTGATTTTCTGGGCTACAAGCTAATGACCACAAACGATCTGGTCGATCCAGCCATAGCCGAAGCGCATGAAGGAATGCTTGTGCGCTTTGAGAACGTTACCATTATTAATCCGGATGAAGGCTATGGAGAGTGGTCTTTTTCCTCAGATGGAACCGCAGAAAACAAGGTAAAGGCCGACGACCGCTCGGCAGCTATTCCCAGAGACTTTGCGGCAAGCACCTTTCAGGCTGGCGACCAGCTCGCGTTCATCCAGGGGATCTGGTGGTACTCGTTCGGCGAGTACAAGCTCGTGCCCGAAGATCCGGCCACGGATATTGGCACCATCACGGATGTAGATCCGGGCGAGGCGCTACCGGCCACCTTTGCGCTGGCACCGAACTATCCCAACCCCTTTGCCGACGTTACCACGCTGCGTTACACGCTGCCCCAGACCGGACCCGTCCGGCTGGAGGTGTTTGACCTGCTGGGCCGCCGGGTGGCCGTAGTGGTCGACGGCGTGCAGCCAGCCGGCATGCATGAGGTGAAGCTAGACGGCCGGCATCTGTCGAACGGGCTTTATGTGGTGCGCCTGACCACAGAGGCGGGTACGGCGACGCGCATGATCGTCCGTATGAAGTAATGGGTTGGCCGGGTGGGCAGCGGCTCTTAGAGCCGCTGCCCACCCGACAGATTATGGTGCAGGAGGCCGTGACGTCCCTTTTGCGAACACTGGTAGTGAGTATCCTGCTCGGCGGGGTGATGACCGGTTGCGATGCCGGATTTACCGGAGAGCCGCTGCCCAACCTGCCCCCCGAGACCTACCTGAGCGTGCGCGACAGCTCCCTCGTCGATAACCTGGCAGACGAAGAGCGGCTTGTTAGCACGGTCTACGTATCCTGGACGGGCGACGATCCAGATGGCTATGTAGCGGCCTACGAATTCCGCTATTATGATGCGGCTGCCGTGCCAACCGAGGCCTTGTGGGTCCGAACGGTCCGCAACGATTCGCTCATTCTGTTGCCCATTCCGCCGGGCCGCGCTACGGCTAACGTGGTGTTCGAAGTGCGGGCTATCGATAACGAAGGGCTGGCCGATCCTACCCCTGCGCGTACGGTTTTCCCGATTCGCAATTCTCCGCCGGAGATCCGCCTGATCAGTTTTGAACTGCCGCCTGACACTACGTTTCCGATCTTTTCCTTTAGCTGGCAGGCCGAAGATCCAGACGGAGCTGTCAATCTGGCGCGCATTGAAGTCAGCTTCAACGATTCAACGCAGTTCGTGGCCCTGCCGCCCGACGTCGATTTTGTAACCTTTGTGGCGAACGTTGACCGGGACAATCCCACGCAGACCGAAGCGACGGCCCGGGTCTATACGGGCCGCGCCTTCCGGTCGACAACTATCGAAGTGCCGGGGCTTCGGCTGGATGCCGAAAATACTTTCTACGTACGGGCTGTTGACCTGGCTGATACAAGCAGCGCACTGGCCCGGTATACCTGGTTTGTCAAAAAACCCCGGAGCCGGGTGCTGCTGGTCAACGATTACCGAAAGGCTACCGGGACCGTTGTAATGGCCTATCATCGGGCAATTTTGCGCGACTTTCTGCCGCCCGGAATGCCCATTGATGAGTGGGATCTGTCGCAGCCGTACGTGACCGGATCAGCCGGCAATACGCCCCGTTCGGACGCGTTGCCACCGGTGCCTGATCCAACACTGCGCCAGACGCTGGCGCTCTGGGACTACATCTACTGGGTATCAACGGCGACGGTCAATAGCATTGTAGGTAACAATCTGCCGTACGCGGCGGCAGTAATGGATCTGTTCTTCGAGCAGGGCGGGCGCATCCTGGTGCATAGCCCCGTAACCCAGCCGCGTGATCCTGCAGCAAACCTGGGCAATCCGGCTATCTTACTGTTGCCGCTCAGCGACCTGCTTGTACTGCCCGACACAGTGCGACGGTTGGAGCTGGCCAGTGGAGCTGCTATTACGCCGGTAAATACTCCTCCAGGCGTATCAACCGTACTGCCTCCGCTGCAAAGCAATCGGTTTTTTATCAACGAGCTGCCCTACTTTGCAGAAGGTGCAACAATCGTTCCCCTGTATGAAGCCGACTATCAGTATCTAAGTCGCAGAGGCCGTCGTGGGCGCTGGCCCCATCCCCGTACCGTTGCATCCATCAGTGCCGATGCTCGCGTAGCCCTTTTTGGGCTGCCGCTGGTGAACGAGCTCACGGGAGAGCCGGTGCTGATCGGAGCCGACGGCGATCCAGATGCTGGCCGCCAGGCCATTATGTTGTTGCTGCGGAGCCTTGGTTTCCCAGAGCGATGAATCGGAGCGTTTCAGGATTCAGGACAGCTTTGCTGTTGCTTGTCGTCTGGGCAAGCAGCATGGAGCTGGCCCGGGCGCAGGGTAGCATTGCGGGTACTGTGCGTGACGAGTATGGCGAGCCGCTGCCCGGTGTGAACGTGATCGTAGTGGGCACTGCGTTCGGCGCAGCCACGGATCTGGAAGGACGTTTTCGAATTGACGGGCTGCGCCCCGGCGAATACTCGGTGCGCGTCTCCTATGTGGGCTTCGAGACAAAGCTCTTTACCGGTGTGCGCGTGCGAGATGGGGAGACGACCATGCTGGACATCACGCTGCGGGAACAGGTCGTAGTGGGTGAGGAAGTGGTTATCGTGGGAGAGCGCCCTCTGGTAGATGTCGAGCAATCATCGAGTGCTTATATCGTTTCGCGCGAGCAGATCGAAGCCGCGCCATTGCGTTCCGTCCAGGAAGTAGTAGGCCAGCAAGCCGGTGTGTTGCAGGACCCGACCGGTCTGTACATTCGCGGAGGCCGCGCCTATGAGACAGGCTATTACGTGGATGGCGTCTCAGCCCGTGATCCACTGGCTGGCACCGGCTTCGGGCTCGATCTGGGCACAAATGCCTTCCAGGAGGTGGAGGTCATCACAGGCGGACTGGATGCCCGCTACGGCGATGTCACCTCGGGCGTCGTCTCCATTCGAACCCGCGAAGGGGGCGAGCGCCTTTCCGGGAGCTTCACGCACAAGCGAGACAACTTTGGCCGGCTAAACGAAAACTGGGATAGTAATTTCCGCGAAGATATCTACGAGCTAACGCTAGGCGGACCGCTCGGCACCAGTCGGCTGCGCTTTTTTGTCGCCGGCCAGGTTCAACTTTCCGATGGGTTTACCCGCCAGGTGTCAGATCCGGACTCTATCCGTTCCTCTCTGGTCAAGTGGAACTTCCTGCTGCCGCGCACAGGCAACCGCTGGAACGGCTTTTTGAAGCTGACCTACACGCCCTGGCCCGGACTGAAATTGCAGGCTGCCTATCAACGCTCGCTGACCGTCAACCAGAACACGCGCATGTTGCAGGTAACAGGCAACGAAGCGGTGGTAGCCCCGGGCTTTCAGTATGCTTTTATCCTGCAGCCGGAAAATGCTAACACGTTTGCGCATGACAATGTGTTGGCCTATGTGAAGGCCTCGCATGTAATCAACGAACGCTCCTTTTACGAAATCCAGGTCAGCCGCCTCTTTACGCGGCTGCGGGCCGATGCAAACGGACGCCGCTGGCGGCCCCGCGCCGTCACCACCGAGCTGGATCCGCGAAGCATCGTTACCTATCCGGCCACCATCTTTGTGGACGAAAATGGCCAGCCCTTCGACCCGAATGCCCTGTTCGTTCTGCCCGGCCCCGGACTCTTCAACAACGGCGGCATCGCTACGCGCTTCCACGACCACTTTGCCGAAGAGTGGACGCTACTGGCTACCTACACCCTGTTCTCGACAGATCGCAACCGGCGGCTGAATGCCGGCCTGGAGCTAAAATTCAACGACTACCAGTGGATCGACATCATTCGACCCTGGGTGGGAGCACCCATTGGCTCGGAAGAAGCTGAGGCTACCGGACGTCTGGGCGAGAGCGCCGACATCTGGCGCGTCAAACCACGCCGGGGCGCCCTCTTTACCACAGGCCAGGTGCGCTACCGAGGCCTCATCCTGAACGCCGGGCTCCGGCTCGAATGGTGGTCGCCCGGCCGGTACGTAGACCGGCTCGTTGACGACCCGCGCGCTCCTATCCTGGAAACGGTACGCCAGGCCTACAAGGAGGATACCGTACCGTTCTTTGGACTCCGCACCAAGTTTTTCCTGCTGCCTCGCCTGCGCGTGTCGTTCCCCATTCGCGAAAACCAGGTGCTCTTTTTTAACTACGGACGCTCAACCCGACTGCCCCATCCCACTTTTGTCTATGCGGGCCTGGACCCGTTCTACCAGGACCGTTCGTTCTTTGCCGATCTGGGCAATCCAAATCTAAACCCAGAGGTAGATATCTCCTACGAACTGGGCCTCCGCTACCAGGTCACCAGCAACGATGTGCTGAGCGTAACGGCCTTCTGGCGAGACAAATTCGATTTTATCACCATTGAAAATGTAATCATTCGAGATCCGACCGGCCGCGAAACCGTGCGGGCCTTCCGCATCAACGGGGATTTTGCCCGCGTGCGCGGCCTGGAGCTCAGCTATCTAAAGCGCATCGGCAACTGGTTCCTGGGACAACTGGCCGGCTCGTTTTCCCGCGCTACCGGGCTGAGCTCGACCAACAACGATGCGCTGGTCCAATTCCTGGCCCGGGGCGACATCGAAAATACCTTTGAAACACCACTGGCCTGGGACCGACCGCTCGACCTGAAAGCAAGCGTTACGCTTACGTACGACCGCCCCAGACCGCTGCTGGGGCTCCCCGGACTGAACCGGCTGCAACTGTTTCTTTCTACCACCTTCCGCAGTGGCCAGCGCTACACCCCGGCCGAATTCAAAGGCTACCAGACGAATCCGTTTACGGGCGAGCCAAACTGGCGCCCGATCTATGAGATCGTCTCGGATCCGGCCGCTCGCTACAGCCGCATCGGAGCGCCCTGGTGGTGGTTCGATCTGGTGCTGCGACGCCGCATCCAACTGGGCGGCAATGACCTGGAGCTTTCGGTCGAAATTACTAATCTGTTTAACCAGAAAAATAGCGTGATTATCAATCCGGTAACCGGAAAGGCCTACCCTGACGTCGATCCCCGAAAAACCGACTTTACGAAGTTACGGGGCAACCGAGACTTCGATGTCCCCATCAATGTGCGGGACCCTCGGTACGAGGACCCGACCACGAGCGGGTTGCCTCCGTTCAATCCGGCGCGTTTCCTGCCGCCGCGTCATGTGATGTTTGGTATTTCGTATGTGTTCTGAGCCGATGACACGGATTTATCTGGTGCTGGCCCTGTTGTTTGGCGGGCTCGGAGAAGCCCGAGCCCAACTCATGCCCTCCTATGGACGGGATCGGGCCGGCACGTCAGGCTTCCAGTTTTTGAAGATTGCCGTGGACGCCCGCTCGGCTGCGCTGGGCGAGACCGTGGCGGCCGGGGCATTCGATGCGTCTGCACTGTTCTGGAACCCGGCGCTGGCGGCTCAGCTCGAAAACGTGCAGGTAGGTGTTGGGCACACAGCCTACTTTGTAGACATTCGGCTCGACTACCTGTCATTAATCTACCCGCTCGGTTGGGGAGGGGTAACCCTGGGACTGAGCCTGCAAACGCTCGACTCGGGCGAGATGCCGGTAACAACTGAATTTGAGCCGTATGGTACCGGCGAGACGTTTCGTTTCCGCGACCTGGCGCTGGGAGTGAGCGTGGCGCAGCCGCTCACCGATCTGTTCAGCTATGGCATAACGGCCCGCTACGTGCGCGAGAGTGTGGCCGAACTGGTAACCCAGACCCTGGTGTTTGACCTGGGCATTTTCTATCGGGTGGGCGATACAGGCGTGCAGATGGCGGTCGCGATCCGACACTTTGGGTTTGATGGACGTCCCCGAGGGCGGCTGGCGCGGCCGGTAATCGACCGAACCAGCGCTGTTGCCAAAGCCCCTGCGGATGCAAAGACCATTGCCACCACGCCTAAACGGGGAGTGTTGATCGAAACGGAGTTCGAAACGATTACGCCGCCCACCACCTTTTTACTGGGCGTCAGCTACACCTTGCTGCGGAATCATCCACAACATCGATTGGTGCTGCTGGGCCAGCTTACCAATCCGAACGACAACGCCGAAAGCTTCAACGTGGGCGCTGAGTATGCCTGGAATCACACTTTGATGGTACGAATAGGCTATCGATTTGGTGTTGAAGAATTTCGCACGCCATCGCTGGGGGTGGGGTTCTGGCTGCCCGAACTGGTGACGGGTCTGCGGGCGCGCTTCGATTATGGCTTTCAACATCTGGAACGGCTCGGTACAGTGCACCGCGTGGGGCTTAACCTGGAGTTATGAGCATGCCGGGATACCGCACGTTGTTCGCTAACGTAGCGCCACTCCTTCTCGGGGTGGGATTGCTGCTTGTCGGGTGCGATGCGTTGCTAGGGAGCAAACAGGATCCAACCACGGAGGAAATTTTTCGCGTGGGCCGCACCGAGCCCGGCCTGCTGCGCGAAGTGGAGTACGTGCCGCTCTTCCCGTTTTACACGCTGGGCGGGGACGGCGCGCCACTGGAAGCCCCGCGCGACGTGTACGTGGGCTTCGACACGTTTATTTACGTGGTGGACGCCCGGGGCCTCCACGTGCTGGACCAGGCCGGCCGACCCGCTGCGTTCATTCCGATTCCGGGAGGCGCAACCTCGGTCATTCAGGACCGGCGCCTGCACGTGTACGTGACCGCCCGGCGCGACACCACCATCGGCGGCCGCACCTGGAACCTGCCGGTCGTGCTGCACTACGCAGGCATCCCAACCGGGAACCCCCGGCTGGTAGACATCATCTGGCATCCGTTTGATGACCGCTCCCGGAAGCTGAACCGACCGGATCCCATTCCTACGGATGAACAGGTCGAATTTACTGGGGTAGCCGTGCTGGCCGACAATTCGATCTACGTGGCCCGGCGCGGACCGGTCAACGATCCGGCGTCGGTGATTCTGCCGCACAACACGATCCTGGAATTCACGCCAGACGGCATCAACACGCAGGCCCTCGTGACGCTCAATCCGCGTCAGCCCAGTCTGCGGAGCGCCATCAATCCTTCCGACGTGCTGACGTTCGTCCATCCTCCCCAGCGCACCACGTTCCCGTTCACCCGGGACTTTTACATCGCGCAGACGCCCCCTGAGGGAGAACGGCTGCGCTACGCCGTGCTCTCAATCCGCGCCGTCGAAACACCGGATGGCATCGAATACCGGCCCGATGCCGACAAAATCCAGGTGGTGGGCGACACCACCCGGGGCGACGGCTTTCTGTATGAGGACTTCAAGTTTGCCTGCCCATCGGACCTGGCCTTTGCGGCCGATGGCACCAACTACCTGTTTGTGCTGGATGCCTGTAAGGACAGCCTGTTTGTGTTCACCGCCGCAGGCGTCGAAGGGGTCGCCCCGCCGGCCGGGGCAGCCAGCACGAAGCCGGTAGTCGTATCGTTCGGAGGACGGGGCGATGGCTCCCGTCAGTTCAACAATCCCCAGGGCGTGGCCTACGATCGACGCATCGTATACGTGGCCGATACCGGCAACAACCGCATCGCTCGCTTTCGGCTCAACACCGACTTCGAATGAAACGCTGCGCATGCGTCCTGCTGCTCGGCTGGGCTGTTTCGGCATGGGCGCAAATTCCATCGGTCGGGACGGCCACGACGCTGGAGGTGGCCACCTGGAACGTCGAATGGTTCGGGGATCCTGATCATGGCCCAGCAGATGAGGCGCGCCAGCAGGCGAACGTTTGCGCCGTCATTGCGCAGAGCGGTATTGACCTGTGGGCCCTGCAGGAGGTAAGTGATCCGGCCGCCTTTCAGGCGCTACTCGACAGCCTGGGCAGCGACTACGAGGGCGTGCTGGCTGAAACCGCGGCGCCAGGTGTAACGCAACGGATCGCATTTGTTTACCACCGCAACGTAGTGCAGCTCCGCCGCGTCCGGCAGATCCTGACGGATTTTGCCAAGGCGTTTGCCTACCGGCCGCCGCTGCTCCTGGAAGCCACGGTGCAGTTGCCCGACACGGCCGTCATCATCACCTTCATCACGCTGCACATGAAGGCAGGACGCGATCTGTCGGACTACAACCGACGCCGGGATGCCGCACAACGGCTTAAAAGCCAGCTCGACCTGCTCTATGGAAACCGTCCCATTGTGGTGCTGGGCGACTGGAACGATGAATTGCACGGCTCTATTATCACCGGCCTTCCCTCACCCTACGAAGCGTTCCGCGCCGACGCCGACCATTATCGCTTCCTCACCGAAACGCTCGATGCAGCCGACGTGCCCACCTGGTGTGGCAACAACCTGACCTGTTGGACGGGCTCCACCATCGACCACATCCTGATCACCGACGAGCTGTTCGATGCCTATGAGGAAGGTTCGGCGGCGCGCTTTTCGGCCTTGCTGGAGGCCATTCCCGGATTTGTGTTTTCCACCTCCGATCATCTGCCGGTCTACGCACGCTTTCGCTTTGGTGGAACGACAGCGGTGGAAGTCCGAAGCGCACAGCCGGCTGCGCTCCAGCTCTATCCCCATCCGGTGCGAGACCGGGCTACGCTGATCTGGAACGGACGCGGCGCACCGGCCACGATCCGGATATGGGACGTGCTTGGACGGCTGGTGCGCCGGTGGAAGCGACCCGCGGGCACCGGGCCGCAGCGATTCGAGATGGAGCTGAGCGGACTGGCGGCCGGGATGTACTGGGTTGAAGTGGAGACGGCGGGGCAGCGCGTCAGTCGGCGCCTGATCCGGCTTCCATAGCTTGCAGGCGCGCGGCAACGCGTTCGACTTCGGCCAGCACGCGCAGCAGGTTGCCGCCCAGGATTTTCTGGATCTCCGCTTCCGTATAGCCGCGGCGGTAAAGGCCGTACGTGATCCAGGGCAGGCGCGTTACGTCTTCCAGTCCGTCAGGCAGGTCGAATACCCCATCGAAGTCTGAGCCCAGGCCCACGTGGTCGATGCCGGCCACCTGCACCGCGTGGTCGATGTGGTCGAGTACGTCTTCGAGTGTGGCGCCCGGCAGGCCTCGCTCGCGTCGGATCGCATAGACGGCATTCCAGAGCTGGCGCAGATTGCCTCCGGTGCGGCGCTCGGCTTCGGCATAGACGTCGGCCGTCAGGTGGGGGTTGACCAGGGCGTCGAAGAAATTGATGAGCACGACGCCGCCGTTGCGGGCCAGCGCCCGAAGCATTTCATCGCTGACGTTCCGCACGGCAGGTACCAGGGCCCGCATGGAAGAATGGGAAAGGATGACCGGCGCTTCCGTAAGGTCCAGCACGTCGAAAAACGTGGCGTCGGAAGTGTGGGACAGGTCAATGAGCAGGCCCAGGCGGTTCATTTCGCGGACGATCTGGCGTCCCTTTTCGCTCAGGCCGTTCCACTTTGGGCGATCCTGCGAGGCGTCGGCCAGGCTGTTCGTGTTGACATGGGTGAGCGTGACGTAGCGGATGCCGGCTTCATAGAGGGCGCGGAGCGTATCTACAGAGCCTGCCAGGGCGTGGCCACCTTCAAGGCCCAGCAGGATGGCTTTGCGACCGCTTCGCGTAAGACGCAGCACGTCGGCGGCAGTATAGGCGAGGGCGACGCGGTCGGCATGCGCGGCCACCTGGCGGCGCACTTCGGCAATCAGGCGACGGGCATAGCGGACGGCGGCGGCACCTTCCCCATAGGCAGCGGGCACGTAAATCGAAAAGAAGGCCGCATCCAGGCCACCCTCAAACATGCGAGGCAGGTCCACGTGCCCATCGGCGCGGCGGTGGCGGCGGCCAAAGTCGAAGCCCTGCCGCATGCGCGTCGGCGTGTCGACGTGGCCATCGAAAATCAACGTGCGGTAATGAAGAGGAAGCACCCGGGCCCACAGGGAGTCCAGACGTACCAGGGCGTGGTAGCGAGCAGGGGGCAGAGCCACCGCACCGCCGTCTTCAGCTCGCAGCGTGTCGGCGGGGAGCCGGGGCAAGGCAGGCGTTTGCGCCCGGCAGGCCAGCACGAGGAGCATCAGCAGGGATGCGCAGCGCATCATCAGCGGCAGGTTCCTACGCTGCAGCCTGTACGTCGGGTGCCTGCCCGTCGATCCGGCCGTCGAGGAAGCATAAGCAGGCTACGGCCCGCCACCGGGCTGTGTCCGCTGGTCCCTTTCGAGAGAAGCAGCAAGGAAGAAACACGTTTCAGAGAGCGTTCAGCATCATCCGGTAAGCTGCAGCGCTATGGTGCCGTTTCCGTTGATCGTCGAAGGCGTGCGTCGAGGCTGTAGCGGCCTGGGCCGGTCAGCATCAGTCCAACGAACACGACCAACATTTCCAGGGCATACCAGGGAGTGCCAGAGATCAGTCCGGTCATGTGCCCCAGAGCGGCAACCAGTAGCGTGAGCGCCGGAGGCACCAGCGCCCAGGGGAAGAACAGCCCCAGCATGAGCAACAGTCCGCCTCCCACGAACTCCGAGAGGGCAGCGATCAGGCCCCAGAACGTCGGGGCAAAGTCGATCCCGAATACTTCCATGGCGCGGCCCACGCGGGCCCATCGCTCTGGTCCTCCTATCAGCTTAGGCCCTCCGTGGATGAACACGAACGTCAGGCCCAGTCCGATTCGCAGGATTAGCAGGCCTAGGTCACGACGCTGTGCCGGATCTTGCAGCATAGATCTCTTCCTTAGATACAACAGCGGCGGAAAAAATAGAAGAAGGTTTGCTAAAAGACAAGCAAATCCAGGTCAGAAGGCATGAACAGCACGGGCTATAAAACAGATGGCATCGCTACGTTCTGGTGTGCTGGTAAGGATCAGATGAGGCAGACGGGCAGGGCGCTCGGGAAGGGGCAGGAGCGAAAATCCAGAGGGGGTTGCAGCGCGGCTACGTCAAAGCGAATCAGGATGGTACGGAGCAGAAGGTCGTCCGTCTGTTTGTTCAAAAAGCGAGCGTTGGTTTCCCGGGCGGCAGAAGTGGTCGGTGCGTAAGACAGGAGGCGTGTGATTAAGGCCCAGGCGCCGACAGCTCAGCATAAAGAGCTGCGCCAGCAGTTCCGCTTCTTTGCCGGCTCCATGCAGGCGACGACCTGGCGCTGTGTCGTTAAGCGAGGGGCCTCGTATGGCCTTAAGGCGCCGGATAACCCGGTTGTACCGATTCGGGAAGTGGCGCTGAAGCGCATCCAGAAAGATGGTGCGTACGGCACCGGGAAGACGGAGCACGGTGTAGCCTGCCCATCGGGCACCTGCGTGCGTAGCTGCTTTCAAGATCGCAGGCAGTTCCTCATCGGTCAAGCCCGGAATTACAGGGGCTGCCAGCACGCCGACAGGTATGCCTGCCTGGCTCAGCGTTTCGATGGTGCGCAGGCGAAGCGCAGGACGGGCTGTCCGAGGCTCTAAGCAGGCAGTGATCTCTTCTTGCAGGCTGGTGACCGAGATCCATACGAACACCAGTTCCCGGCGGGCCATCTCGGTAAGCAGGTCCAGGTCGCGCCGGATGAGCGCGTTTTTGGTCACGATGACCACCGGATTGCGGTAGCGCAGCAGAACTTCCAGGCAGGCACGGGTTAGCTGCAACTGACGCTCCAGAGGCTGATAGGGATCGGTCGCGCCAGAAAGCGCAATAGGCTGCGGTTTCCAGGAAGGGCGCCGGAGCGTTTGTTCCAGCAGGTGGGCGATGTTGCGTTTGACCACAATTTTTGTTTCAAAGTCCAGTCCGGCCGAGAATCCCAGGTATTCATGGTAGGGGCGGGCGTAGCAGTAGGCGCAGCCATGTTCGCAGCCCCGATAGGGATTCAGGCTAAACGTGAAGGGAATGTCCGGGCTGTTGTTGCGGGCCAGTGCCGAGCGCGCGTGTTCTTCTACGATGGTAGTGGGCAGTCGGTAAGGAGCCGGTTCCCGGGCAAGCGCCTCCGGATCGGGGATCAGATGGCGCGGCTCAAAGCGACCGGACGGATTAAAGGCGGCGCCCCGTCCCCGGGGAGCTAGACGCGGCGCTTCCGGCTCATTTTGCTGAGAGACCTGTGGCTGTTTCACGCAGATTCTTCAGCCGGTTCAGGCTCAATGACCCAGGTGTCGCCGCTTTGAAGCAGGGCCTGAAGGTCGCCTTTCCCTTTGCGCGCAGTAACCTCCTTGATCTGCTGGTGAAGCAGGTCTTCGTAGGTAGGACGCTCCTCTCGGTAAAAGACGCCGAAAGGTTGGGGCAGATCGGGCCGGAAGAAGATTCGGGCCATGATGTGGGCCAGTTCGCGGTTGGTTTCGTCATAGACGAGACAATCATTCACCGACCAGCGATCGTCGGTCAGGTCGATCACCTCTGGCTGAAAGCCATCGAGCCGGATGCCCTTGCGACCTTCGTCGAAGATGAGTGGCTGGCCATGCTCCAGAAACAGAGCGCGATGGGGTTTGGTGTCGCGCTCGGTAAACTGGAAGAAGGCCCCGTCATTGAAGATATTGCAGTTCTGGTAGATTTCGACAAAGGCGGCCCCGCGATGATCATGGGCGCGGCGCAGGATGGCCTGAAGGTGTTTGGTGTCGCGGTCCATGGAGCGGGCCACAAACGTGGCATCCGCGCCTAGCGCCAGGGCTACGGGATTGAAGGGATGATCGATAGAACCATAAGGCGAGCTTTTGGTAACTTTGCCCTCCTCTGAAGTAGGGCTGTATTGACCTTTCGTCAGGCCATAAATCTGATTGTTGAACAGCAGAATTTGCACGTTCAGGTTGCGTCGGAGGATGTGAATCAGATGGTTTCCTCCGATGGAGAGGGCATCGCCGTCGCCTGTGATGATCCATACGTCCAGCTCAGGCCGGCTGGCTTTCAGGCCAGTGGCGATGGCCGGTGCTCGGCCGTGAATGGAATGCATACCGTAGGTGTTCATGTAGTAGGGGAAGCGGCTGGAACAGCCGATGCCACTAATGAACACGATGTTTTCGCGTGGCACGTTTAGATCAGGTAGCAGGCGTTGGACAGTAGCCAGAATAGCGTAGTCGCCGCATCCCGGGCACCAGCGCACGTCCTGGTCTGAAGCGAAGTCCTTGCGCGTCAGGCGTGGCTTGCCGTCGCCTGTCGGGCGGGCAGTCGGCGGCATGGCTGGTCGAGCTGAGGCCGGACGTGCCCGAGGCGGCATGGCCGGCTTTGCACTTGGCGGCATCGCTGGACGCGTTCCCCGCGGGGTATTTTCTTCCGGACGCTTGTGGTCGGACATAGCAGCAATATCAGGGCTTATTGTTTAGGCCTGCACCAGGTCGGTGACGAACGCTTCAATTTCCCGGGCCTGGAAAGGAAGACCCTGGATTTTGTTAAGCGGCACGAAGGGGCGCAGATGCACGTCGCGTAGCACGCGCACCAGTTGCCCATTATTTAGCTCCGGCACCACCAGATGGTGGTAGCGGTCGAAAATTTCGGGCAGGTCAGGGGGAAGCGGGTTCAGGTAGCGCAAGTGCACGCTTCCGACGCGCAGTCCGCGACGGCGCAGGTGTTCGACAGCCGCTTCAATGGCGCCGCGCGTCGAACCCCACCCGATAAGCAGCACATCCCCTTCTGGATCGCCAAAGATTTCTGTGGGGGGGATTTCGCGAGCAACGCGAGCTACCTTGGCGGCCCGCAGCTTTACCATGCGTTGATGATTGAGGGGATCGTAAGAGACATTGCCTGTTTCATCCTCTTTTTCAAGACCGCCGATGCGGTGTTCCAGCCCGGGCGTGCCCGGACGCGCCCATGACCGCGCCAGCGTCTCAGGGTCTCGCAGATAGGGCAGAAAGCGTGCGTCGCCGTTCTGGTGGAAGTTAGGCTCCGTAGCAAAGCGCACTTCAAAGGAGGGCAGCGAGGCCACGTCAGGCACGCGCCAGGGTTCCGCTCCGTTGGCCAGGTAGCCGTCGGCCAGCAGAATTACCGGGGTCATGTAGCGAACGGCGATGCGGCAGGCTTCGTAGGCGGCGTAGAAGCAATCGCCCGGTGAGCTGGCCGCCAGCACAGGTAGTGGAGCTTCGCCATGGCGACCGTAGAGGGCAAAAAGCAGATCGCTCTGCTCGGTCTTGGTTGGCAGGCCTGTGGAAGGACCCCCGCGTTGCAGGTCGATTACGACCAGCGGCAGCTCTGTCATTACTGCCAGGCCAAGCGTTTCTGCCTTGAGCGCCAGTCCCGGGCCACTGGTGGCCGTTACCCCTAAGGCTCCTCCGAAGCTAGCTCCCAGAGCGGCGCCCACAGCAGCAATCTCATCTTCGGCCTGGAAGGTCATTACCCCGAAGTTCTTGTGACGGCTCAGCTCATGCAGCAGGTCCGACGCAGGCGTGATCGGATAGGAGCCGTAAAACAATGGCAGGCCACTCTGGTGGCTGGCAGCGATCAGGCCCAGCGCCAACGCTTCGACGCCACGGATGGCCCGGTACAGACCGGGGGGCAGGCGCGCTGGCCGCACTTCGTAGCGGACGGCAAACAGCTCGTGCGTTTCGCCGTAGTGGTAGCCTTTGTGCAGCACTTTCAGGTTGGCATCCCGAATAGCCGGTCGGTTGGCAAACTTCTGGGCCAGCCATTGCTCGACCGGCCCCAGCGGGCGGGAGTAAAGCCAGAGCACCAGCCCCAGCGCAAACATGTTCTTGCAGCGGTCGATCTCCTTTTTATCCAACCCGCTGTCGGCCAGCGCTTCACGCGTCAGGCGCGTCAGTTCGATGGGAATCACCTGGTACCCTTCCAGCGAGCCATCTTCCAGCGGATTGGTCTCATACCGGGCCAGCTCCAGCCCACGTCGATCAAAGGCGTTTACGTTGATGAGCAGGGTCCCGCCCCGGCGCACGCGCGGCAGATGAACTTTCAGTGCCGCCGGGTTCATGGCCACCAGCATGTCAACAGCGTCTCCCGGCGTGCGTATGGGAACCGAACCAAAGTGGAGCTGATAGCCACTGACTCCGTACGTGGTACCGGCCGGTGCACGGATTTCGGCAGGGAAGTCGGGAAGCGTAGCCAGATCGTTACGGGCCAGGGCCGTAGCCCGGGCAAACTGCATCCCGGTTAGCTGCATGCCGTCTCCTGAGTCGCCGGCAAAGAGCACGGTCGCCTCAGGGAGGACCTCCACGGGTTTTTCAAAGACGGCCATAATCAGAGAAACGAGCGCGAATCAATGAGGTCTATCTTCTGAAGAACGTCCGATATTTCGCAAAAAGATGCAACGCAAAAAGATGCGGGGAGTTCAACGGCTAACCTTGCTTTACATGATTCAAATAGGGTGCGGGGGGAAGACATGGTTCCTTACGCAGCAACGACGCGGGGGGTAACGGTCACCGTACGGCCGGTCTATCTGGACGAACCATCCGATTTCTTTGAGAAGCGGTTCGTTTTTGCCTATTTCATCAGCATTGAGAACCATACAGACGAGCCCGTACAGCTTTTGCGGCGCTACTGGCGCATTGAAGAAGCGGGCGGCCTGGTGCGCGAAGTGGAAGGGGCAGGGGTAATCGGCCAGCAGCCTGTCATCAAGCCTGGCCACGCGCACATCTACAGCAGCTACTGCATTCTCTCGTCACTCAGTGGCACTATGGAGGGGCATTACCTGATGCGGTGGCCCGACGGACGCCGCTTCCGGGTTACGATCCCGCGCTTTGATCTGCGTGTGGCGGCCAACTGAGCCTCAGAACATTTCCACTTCGATTACCAGATCCGGCGTAACCAGCTCAATCGTGCGGTTTTCGTTCGTAAGCCGGTATTCCTGAATCTCCGGCGGCAACATTTCCTTTGGGGTATGCATCCGGAAGAGCGTATCGGCCACCACAAACCAGTCTTCCTGCGTCAGATGCACCTGCGCGCGACCGTTTTCGGCCACCATAGGCGCGTAGGCCAGCACACGCTTCAGGTGGTTGATCCCCTGTTTTTGATGAAGCGTCGGATCCATATTTCCAGAATGTCAAACCTTTCGTAGATTGCAACAGTCTGTCTGAAAAACGAGCGCCCGTTTGCTACGTTCCAACGCGCCATGCGACCGTATCACGAATTTCTGCGCCATATCCTGCAGCACGGTATTCGACGGGAAGACCGCACCGGCGTCGGCACGATCAGCGTGTTTGGCTACCAGATGCGGTTCGACCTGCAGGCGGGTTTTCCGCTGGTCACGACGAAAAAGATCCATCTCAAGAGCGTGGTGCACGAACTGCTGTGGTTTCTCCGAGGGGAGACAAACCTGGCGTATTTGCACGCGCACGGCGTGACAATCTGGGACGAGTGGGCAACGGAAGAGGGCGAACTGGGACCCATCTACGGCAAGCAGTGGCGTCGGTGGCGCGCACCGGATGGACGTGAGATTGATCAGATCGCCGAAGTCGTGCGCGCAATCCGAGAACGACCCTGGTCGCGGCGGCACGTGGTGAGCGCCTGGAACGTGGCAGATTTGCCTGACGAGCGATGCTCCCCCCAGGAAAACGTACGCCAGGGACGAATGGCCCTGGCACCCTGCCACGTACTCTTTCAATTTTACGTGGCAGAAGGGAAGCTTTCCTGCCTGGTTTTTCAGCGCTCAGCCGATGCGTTCCTGGGCGTACCCTTTAACATTGCTTCCTACAGCCTGCTCACCCACATGATAGCGCAGCAGACCGACCTGGAGGTAGGGGAGCTGATCTGGACAGGAGGCGACTGTCATATTTATCTGAATCATCTGGAGCAGGTAAATGAGCTGCTTTCTCGCGAGCCCTATCCGTTGCCTCAGTTAGTAATCCGGCGAAAGCCTCCGTCGATCTTCGACTATCGCATGGAAGACTTCGAATTTGTGAACTACCGGTATCATCCGCCGATCAAGGCGCCGATTGCTGTGTGATGCGGCCAGAAACGGTCCGGTTAAAACAATGCCGGCAGCGTCTTTCGCAGCGGTCCTCTGGGAAGGAAACGTCAGGTGGCACGAGGCGGGTCGGGCCTGGAGGACGAACATGAAAGTACCTCGGCATGCGTAACCATTCCCCACACCAGGCCTTTGAAGAGGCAGGGTCTCTGGCTCCCCTATTTCAGCAGAAGAACGCATAAGAACAGGACCAATGCATCGGTCGGATAAAGCGACAGCACTCAGACGACCAGAAATTGTGCTCATTGCCGCCCTGGCCGAAAAGAATCGGGTCATTGGACGAGAGGGGCGGCTGCCCTGGCATCTGCCGGAAGACCTGCGGCGCTTCAAGCAACTGACCATGGGGCATCCACTGCTCATGGGACGGAAGACCTTTGAGTCGCTGCTGGAACAGTTCGGGGGACCGCTGCCTGGCCGGCGCCATCTGGTGCTTTCCCGAACCCGTACCTATCCGGATCTGGCAGGTGTAGAGGTCTATCCCAGCGTGGAGGCAGCGCTGGCTGCGGCCGGTGCAGTGCCCCGTCTGTTCATCGCTGGTGGGGCCAACGTATATGCCCAGTTTCTGCCGCGTGCAGACCGACTGGAGCTGACGCTGGTGGAAGGAGACTACGAGGGCGACACTTTCTTTCCTCCCTATGAATCGCTCATCGGTCCTATCTTCGAAGAAGTGGCCGTTGAGCAGCATCCAGGCTTTCGGTTTGTGACCTATCGGCGTCGGCCCGACGTGCCGGTACCGTAACGAATTGGCCATTTTTCGCCGGGATCCCTCAGGTCGCGGCACCGCAGCAAATCTCAAACGCAGCCGCTGCGTTATCATTAGAACAGGTATCAGTGTATCGAACGTAGCGGCTATGGCGGTGGAAGGGCTACCAGACCTGGGAACGCATTTTCATGAACCGGTCTCCTGGCACGTCTGGAATGCAAAGTACCGCTACCGCGAAGGAGCCGTCGTGCGGGATCAAACCATTGAAGATACCTGGCGCCGGGTAGCCCGGGCCCTGGCTGCGGCTGAACCCGAACGAGAACGCTGGGCGCAGCGCTTCTATCAGGTGCTCTATGGCTTCAAGTTGTTGCCGGGCGGACGTATTCTGGCGGGCGCCGGCACCCGCCACCGCGTGACGCTTTTCAACTGCTTTGTTATGGGGCTTATTGAAGACTCGCTCGACGGCATCTTCGATAGCCTGAAAGAAGGCGCCCTGACCATGCAACAGGGCGGAGGAGTTGGCTACGACTTCTCAACGTTGCGGCCAGCCGGAACGCGCGCGCGCACCACGGGCACTATTGCCTCGGGTCCCGTTTCGTTCATGCATATCTGGGACGCTATGTGCGCCACGCTACTATCGACAGGGGCCCGCCGGGGCGCTATGATGGCGACGCTGCGATGCGATCATCCCGACATCGAGACGTTTATCACTGCAAAACACCAGCCGGGCGCGCTCACGCACTTTAATCTGTCGGTGCAGGTCTTCGATGCCTTCATGGAAGCCGTGCAGCGCGACGCCGACTGGCCGCTGGTTTTTCCGGCTGCTACGCTGGAAGACGAAGGCATGGGAGACCGACCGATCCTTTACCGACGCTGGACCGGCGCCGCCCGGCCCGTTCCCTGCCGCGTGCTCCGCCTTGTGAAGGCACGGGCGCTCTGGGAGCAGATGCTGCGCGCCACGTACGACTACGCTGAGCCTGGCGTGCTTTTTATCGATACGATCAATCGGATGAACAATCTTGCCTATCGCGAACATATTACCGCCACGAATCCCTGCGGCGAGCAGCCGTTGCCCCCCTATGGCGCTTGCGATCTGGGTTCGATCAACCTGACGCGCTTTGTGCGGGCGCCGTTTACACCGGAAGCCGATCTTGACTGGGAAGGGATCCGGGAGACTGTCGCTGTGGCCGTGCGCCTGCTCGACAACGTGATTGATGTGTCGGGTTTTCCGCTGCCGGCGCAGGCCGAGCAGGCCCGGGGCACGCGACGTATCGGCCTGGGCATCACAGGACTGGCCGACACGCTGATCATGCTGGGCCTGCACTACGCCTCGGACGAAGCCCGGCGGCTGGCTGCCCGCATTATGCGGACGATCTGCTACACGGCCTATCGCACTTCCATTGCCCTGGCTCGCGAAAAGGGGCCGTTTCCCTTTTTTGAGCGGGCGCGCTATCTGGAAAGTCCCTTCATCCAGTCGCTGCCGGAAGACATTCGCAAAGGCATTGCTACCTACGGCATTCGAAACAGCCATCTACTTTCCATTGCGCCCACGGGCACGATCAGTTTGCTGGCCAATAATGTGTCCAGTGGCATTGAACCCGTTTTCGCCTATCGCTACACGCGCTACATTCTGGATATGAATGGCCGCCGACAGGCGTACACCCTGACCGACTACGCACTGCGGCTATGGCAACGACTGCACGGCAACAGCGAGATGCTGCCTGAAGCGTTTGTCGACGCGCAGCATCTGGACCCGTACGATCATCTAAAAATGCAGGCTGCCCTGCAGCCGTATGTGGACGGAGCCATTTCAAAAACCGTGAATGTGCCGGCCGACACGCCGTTTCAGGCGTTTCGTCAGCTCTACGACTGGGCCTATGCGCATGGCCTGAAAGGGTGCACGACCTACCGGCCCAGTCCGGTGCGCGGTGCTGTACTGGAGGCCATCAATGCCGGCGTGGCTGAAAGCACACACTGCTGCAGCATTGAGCGAGAAGCTGACTGACCCAACAAAAAACCCGGGTCCGTTATGGACCCGGGCCTGGAGGACAGAGCCACCGGCGCCGGCGCTTAGGCCGTACCGGCCGGCTCGGCCTCGACCTGGGCGATCTTCTCGAAGATCAACCCCGATCTGTCCGGCGCCACGTCAATCCGAATCGTGTCACCGTCGGAGAAGAACCCGGACAGGATTTCTTCCGCCAGCTTGTTTGTAATTTCGCGCTGGATGACCCGCTTGAGCGGCCGCGCACCGAAGACAGGATCAAAGCCGCGCTCGGCCAACCAGTCTTTCGCCGCGTCGGTCAGTTCCAGCTTGAGCTTATGACTGCGAGCTGCCAGTTGCTGGATACGGGCAAACTGGATCTCGACAATCTTCCGGATCTCTTCGTGGCCCAGCGGCCGGAAGACGATAATTTCATCGATCCGGTTGAGGAATTCGGGCCGCAGCCGCTGCCGCAACAACTGGAGAATCTCTTCGCGCATCCGCTCATAGACCTCCGGAGGCACCTCGCCGCCGTGCGCGTCGATGCGTTCACGGATAAGCTCAGAGCCCAGGTTACTGGTCATGATGATGATAGTATTGCGGAAGTCGGCCGTCCGGCCCTTGTTATCGGTGAGCCGGCCGTCGTCCAGCACCTGGAGCAGGATGTTGAAGACTTCCGGATGCGCCTTTTCAATCTCGTCGAGCAGAACCACCGAGTAAGGACGCCGCCGCACGGCTTCGGTGAGCTGGCCCCCTTCTTCATAGCCAACGTAACCGGGCGGCGCGCCAATGAGGCGGCTGACCGAGTGGCGCTCCTGATACTCACTCATGTCAATCCGAATCATGGCGTTCTCGTCATTAAAGAGGGCCTCGGCCAGTGCCTTGGCCAGCTCGGTCTTCCCGACGCCCGTTGATCCGAGGAAAATGAAGGAGCCAATGGGCCGATTGGGCTCCTGAAGTCCAGCGCGGCCGCGCCGCACAGCGTTGGCCACAGCCGAGATGGCTTCAGGCTGCCCGACGACGCGTTTGGACAACTCCTCCTCCAGCCGCAACAGCTTTTCGCGCTCGCTTTCCAGCAGCTTGGCAACGGGAATGCCCGTCCAGCGCGCAACAATTTCGGCAATGTCTTCGGCCGTAACTTCTTCCTTCAGCAGGGCTCCATCCTTCTGGACCTCATCCAGCTTTTGCTGAGCTTCTTTGAGCTGTTTTTCCAGCTCTGGAATGCGGCCGTAGCGGATTTCTGCCACGCGGCCGTATTCTCCCTGCCGTTCCAGTTGTTCGGATTCGATCCGAAGCTGCTCAATTTCCTCCTTGATTTGCCGGATGCGCTGGATCAACTCTTTTTCTTGCTGCCAGCGCGCCCGGAGCGCCCGCCGCTGCTCCTCAAGGTTCGCAAGCTGCTCGTTGATGGCTTTCAGCTTTTCCTGGTCGTTGTCGCGTTTGACCGCCTCCCGTTCGATCTCGAGCTGGCGGATCTGGCGCTCCAACTGGTCCAGCTCTTCCGGCATTGAATCAATTTCAATCCGCAGGCGCGCGGCCGCCTCGTCGATCAGGTCGATGGCCTTGTCCGGCAGATGCCGATCGGTGATGTAGCGGTGGGAGAGTTCGGCTGCTGCAATCAACGCGCTGTCGGTGATGCGCACGCCATGATGCACCTCGTAGCGGTCTTTGATGCCCCGCAAGATGGAGATGGTATCCTCTACCGAGGGCTCTTCGACGAGCACAGGCTGGAAGCGCCGTTCCAGGGCCTTATCCTTTTCAATGTACTTCCGGTATTCGTCGAGCGTCGTGGCCCCGATTACGCGAATTTCACCGCGCGCCAGGGCTGGTTTCAGAATGTTGGCTGCGTCCACAGCTCCTTCTGCTGCTCCGGCGCCTACCACGGTGTGCAGCTCGTCGATGAAGAGAATGACCTGCCCTTCCGAGGCAGCCGCTTCGCGAACGACCGCTTTCAGCCGCTCCTCAAATTCTCCTCGGTACTTGGCACCCGCCAGCAGGGCGCCCATGTCGAGCGCTACAATGCGCCGATCTTTCAAGCTTTCGGGCACGTCACCCTGCACAATGCGCAAGGCCAGTCCTTCGACAATCGCCGTTTTACCCACACCGGCCTCTCCTACCAGGACCGGGTTGTTCTTCATCCGACGCGAAAGGATCTGCAGCACCCGCCGGATTTCCTCGTCGCGGCCGATAACAGGGTCCAGCTTACCCTTGCGGGCCAGCTCTGTCAAATCACGGCCATAGCGCTGCAGGGCTTCGTACCGCTCTTCGGCATGCGGATCGGTAACGCGCTGCGCTCCCCGCACATCCTTGAGCACGTTCAGGATCTTTTCCTTGGTGACGCCCTGTTCTCGGAGTGCTTGCCCCACATCTGTCTGGCTTTCGGCCAGCGCAATCAGCAGATGCTCACTGGAGACGTATTCGTCCTTGAGCAGCTCGGCCTCGGCCAGCGCCCGGTCGAAGACTTTCTTCAATTCATTGCCTACGTACTGCCCGGATACCGAGGCGCCGTGCACGACCGGCAGTTTTGCCAGCGCCTGGTCGGTCTTCGTGTGCAGCAACTCGAGACTGGCGCCAAGCCGTTTCAAAATGGAAACCGCTGTACCCTGGGGCTCGCTTAGCAGAGCCTTGAGCAGGTGCGGCGGTTCAATTGCCTGGTGGTTTTTCTGCGCGGCAATTTCCAGCGCGCGTTGCACCGCCTCCTGCGCCTTAACGGTAAATTTCTGCAGATTCATTGTTTTTCTCGGGTTAATTGGTTTGCGCTCCCTGACACGTTGCCAGTAAACAGGTGCACGCTGACCGGGCACGAAAAGCGTACCGGTTGAAGGACAGGTGACAGGATGGCAGCCTGCCGGTCAGGAAGTCGACAGACGGACACGAAGCAGGCGGGCCGAATTGCCCAGGATACCCAGATCGGGCAACGATTGCGCCGCAGCGGCCAGAACAGGCGGTAGATAGCCCAGCGCGGCCAGTGCGAGGCCGATCAGGTTATAGAGGGCTGTAAAACCGAGATTAAGGGCAATGACGCGGCGCGTGCGGCGGGCCAGACGAAACAGAGCGGGAAGTTGCCGCCAGTCGTCTCGCAGAAGGACGATGGCGGCCGTGTCGAGCGCCACATCGGTTCCTGAACCCATCGCAATGCCAACGTCGGCCTGCATCAGCGCTGGGGCATCGTTGATGCCATCACCGATCATCACAACCGTATGGCCCCGGGCCTGGTATGCCTGCACGATCTGGATTTTGTCGGCAGGCAACAGACCGGCCCGATAGGTCAGGCCCAGCCGGCGAGCCAGTGGTTCGGCAGTACGGGGATGATCTCCGGTGAGGAGTTCCAGATGGCGAATGCCCAGCCGACGCAGCGCCTCCAGCGCCTCGCGGAGGCCCGGGCGTTCGGTATCGGCCGCAGCCAGCAAAGCGGCCGGCTGCCCGTCAATCTCCAGCAGCATGAGCGTCTTACCCGCTGCAGCCAGCGCGTCTGCTTTCGGAAAGGTCTGGCCTGCGGGTAGGCGGCCTAACCGCACGAAGTGTCCGTTGACCCGGGCTTCAATTCCTATGCCGGGCAACGGTCGGGTGTTTTCCGGGCGACGTATCGGGAGACCACGCTGCCGGGCTGCTTCGCGAATGGCTTCGGCTAACGGATGCTCTGAGGCATATTCCGCTGAGGCAGCCAGGGCCAGCAGGGCGTCGGGCGAGCGATCCTGCAATGGAATCACATCGGTCAGTTGCGGGCGTCCCAGCGTGAGCGTACCGGTTTTATCGAGCAGCACGACGTCGGTCCGAGCCAGTGCTTCCAGGTAGCGACCGCCTTTGATAACAATGCCCTGACGAGCGGCAGCTCCAATAGCGGCAAGCACCGCAACAGGAGTCGCCAGCGCAAACGCGCAGCTACAGGCCACTACGAGCACGGCTACGGTAGCCATCAGGTCGCCTCGCACCAGATAGGTGAGCAGAGCCACGCCCCCTACTACCGGCAGGTAGTAGGCGGAAAAGCGGTCGGCCAGCCGCTCGGTAGCGCTCCGGTTCGCCTCGGCCGTTTCAACCAGATGCAGGATGCGGCCAAATGTAGTGGCAGTGCCAGTGCGCGTTGCTTTCAGACGCAAGTAGCCCTGACGGACGAGCGAGGTGGCCAGCACGACACTTCCCGGACCTACCTCGGCGGGCATGGATTCGCCAGTGAGGGCCGACGTGTCGAGCGTAGCAGTGCCTTCCAGCACTTCCCCGTCTACCGGCACGCGCTCCCCTGGCCGAACCAGCACTACCTCACCAGGCTGCACCGACTCAGCAGCTACCTCGATCAGCGCTCCATCACGCTCTACGCGAGCCTGCCGGGGCATCAGCCGACTCAACCCTCGCAGCGCGCTCCGCGCCTGCTCCGTCGTGAAGCGTTCGACATACTCCCCGATACGCATGAAAAAAACCACCACTACCGCAGTTGGCCAGGCCCCAGCCAGCAGCGCAGCCAACGCCCCAATGCTCATAAGCGTGTGGGCCAGAATGCGTCCCTGAAGCAGCGCCTGCGCTACCTGGCGAAAGATGGGATAGCCCAGCAGCCCGACCAGTCCGATGCCCACCGGCAGGGGCACGTGTGCCGTAAGCTGCTCGAAAAGCCCCAACCACTCGCCCAGCACCACAACCGTCAACACCGCCCCGAACACAAAGGCCAGCAGCGTAACGATACGCCGCGTGGGAGATGCGCTCGGCAGGGGCGTAGCGGGAGGCGAGACGCGATAGCCGGCTGACTCGACAGCCCGGCACAACGCCTCCAGTGCAGGCGGCCGAACGGGATCTACTTCCACGACCGCTTTCTGGGCAGCCAGCAACACCTCAACGCGGCAGACGCCGGGCACCCGCTCCAGGGCCTGTGCCACATGGCGGGCGCAATCGGCGCAATCCATGCCCTCGACAGGCAACTCGATGGTCTTCATGGGGCGTCGTAGCGCGTGCAATGGTAAATGCCCGCCGCAATGTCGGCCAGCACCTGCTCGGCCAACTGGAGCAATTCGGCAATGCGAGGATCGCTGAGCTGGTAAATGGTAAAACGACCCTGCCGGCTGCGATGCACCAGGCCACAGTCCAGCAGGCAGCGCAGGTGGTTAGAAACGTTGGGCTGGCTCAGGCCAGTTGCCTGCACCAGCGCCGTAACTGTCTGGGGACCCGCGCGCAGCGCCTCTAAAAGGCTTAGCCGGGCCGGATCGGCCAACCCGCGAAAAAGCTTTGCCTTGAGGGCTAGACGATCTGGTATTGCAGACATTGAATATAATTATTAATTTTAATATCATAATATTCTGATGTTAGAATATAAGAATTCTCCCTCTGCAGGATCAAGAGCCAGAAACCGACAAGAGGGACGTGCCTCAATAGTTCGGAGAGGTGTGTAATCCGAAGGGATTGCCTTCGCGTGTTGCTTCGAGGAGAGAAGGAGCACGCTGTCTGAAGCGCACGCGTCTTGGCTGCGTAGCAATCTGAACGGAAGCATGCGCTATGGATTCGCCGGTTCGTCTGGGATTGCGGGCCAACTGGGTGCAGTTTAGCCTGCTGGTCGTCGTCAACGCTTTTGTAGGGGCTATGGTAGGGATGGAGCGGGCGATTCTTCCCCTGTTGGCCGAGCAGGAGTTCGGGTTGGCGTCGCGGGTGGCGACGCTTTCCTTTGTGGCAAGTTTTGGGTTGACCAAGGCGCTGGCCAACCTTCTGGCAGGTCGACTGGGCGATCAGATCGGACGGCGGCGGGTGCTGCTGGCCGGTTGGCTGGTAGGTCTGCCAGTGCCCTGGCTGCTCATGTGGGCCCCCTCATGGGACTGGGTGGTCGTGGCCAATGTGTTGCTCGGGCTGAATCAGGGGTTGGCCTGGTCGATGACAGTCATTATGAAGATTGACCTGGTGGGGCCCCGGCAGCGCGGCCTGGCGATGGGGCTAAACGAGGCGGCCGGCTACCTGGCCGTATCATTGGCCGCGCTGGCGACCGGTTATGTAGCGGCCGCTTATGCGCTGCGACCGCAGCCGTTTTATCTGGGGGTAGGGTTTTCGCTGGCCGGTCTCGGACTTTCGTTGCTGTTTGTGCGGGAGACGCGGCACCACGCTGCGCTCGAAGCGCAGCAGCACGCTGATTCTCAGGAGCCGACTCCGTCGTTTCGCGAGGTATTTCTGCGCACTTCCTGGCGCGACCGGCGGCTGTTTGCTGTGTGCCAGGCCGGTCTGGTGAATAACTTGAACGATGGCATGGCCTGGGGGCTGTTTCCGCTTTTTTTCGCGGCGCTGGGCTATAGCCTGACGCAGATTGGCTGGCTGGCCGCGCTCTATCCGGCCGTCTGGGGGCTGGGGCAACTAATCACAGGAGCTCTCTCCGACCGCCTAGGTCGGCGACCGTTGATCGTCGGGGGAATGGTGCTGCAGGGCGTAAGCATTGGGGGCATGCTGCTTTCTCCTGCGTTTGCCGGGCAGGCTGCGGCCATGGTAGGCCTGGGCGTAGGCACAGCCATGGTGTACCCGACGCTTTTAGCCGTCATCGGCGATGTAGCGCATCCCGCCTGGCGCTCTACTTCCGTAGGGGTTTATCGGCTCTGGCGTGATGGGGGGTATGTGATCGGTGCGTTGCTGGCTGGCGTGCTGGCTGACGTGCTGAGCATTTCCTGGGCGATTGGTACCATCGCGGGGCTAACGCTGCTTTCCGGGGGGATTGCTGCCGCTACGCTTGAGGAGACCCGACCACCTGACGAATGCGCTTCCGCTTCCGGCGTCCCCGAAGCGTCGGCGAGGTAACAGCCCAGAGCACAAAGCCGCTGAGCACCGTAAGCAATCCAAACAGGGAAAAGCCCTGAAGAAGCAGGTGATTGAAATTGTCCCGATCCCGGTAGTCCATGATGTGGAACATCCAGAAAAAGTCGAACCAGCGCCAGGTATCATTGCGACGAGCCGTAATCTGGCCATTTTCGGCGGCCACGTAGATGCGCGTTCCCGTAGGATGGTCAAAAACCACCCGATAGACAGGCAGCGGGCTGTTTCGAAATTCAGAACCACGCGGAGCTTCGGTCAGGTATTCGACGGCGGCAACAGGGGCTTCCGGCGTGAAGTCGGCCTGAGCGATAGCTATAGCTTCAGCTTCTGTGATAGGGGGGCGCAGTTGGCCAGTGCGGGCGTCGGCCAGCGCGAAACGCAGGGTTTCGTTTGTGCGCAGCGTAATCTCATAGACCGGCCGGTCCAGGAGCGGACGCAGGGTAATCTGAAGCACCTCAGCGCCTGGAAATCGCTGCTCAACAGCCTGGAGCACCCGGGCTGGTGAGGCCAGCAGGGTGTCGTCGAGGGAAAGCGTGGGTGGCGGAGCCATCAGATGCTCTCCACGCACCTTTTCAATGGGGTTCAGACTGAAAAACAGGCCGCTGACGGTCCAGAGCAAAAGCTGGATGCCGATAATGAGCCCCAGGTAGCGGTGGATTTTGCGGATGGTGCGAACGGGTACGCGCATCGTAATTACGGCCAGGTTAGTTGTAGGCGAAAGAAGCCTCCGTCAAAACGGGCAGGTCTGTCGCGCCACTGACTGGGAATGCCCCAGCCGCTGTACAGGTCACCGTCCTGATCAAAGGAGACGCCGACGGTCAGTTCCAGCGTGGGGCGCTGATAGCCCAGCAGTAGGGTAACCCGCCGGTTGAACGGGACTACTTGGTCGGGAAAGTTACGACGAAACGAAAGATTAATGGTACCGGCCTGTCGAGGACCTCGTACGTTACGGTCTTCGAGGTTGAGCTCCAGCGCCGCCCAGAAGCCTCCTGGCGACAGGTAGGTCAGACGCGTTTTGCCGGTCAGGCGGCGCTCGCGAAAGTCATAGGGAACCACAAAGGCTTCCGGTAAGGCGGGACCCTGCATTCGATCGCCATTGATGGCGCGAATCCACTCGGTTTGCACGGCCAGGCGGCGCCAGCGCAGCGCACCGTGCAGGCCTAAAGCGCTGGAGAATTCCCGGCTTTGAAAGTGGGCGGGATAGGGTACCCAGCAGCGGCTCAGTCCGCGGGCGGCTTCCCAGCAGCCGGTGCTGTCGGCGGACGGGGTGCGGTTGACCGAAGCGTAGCGGCCGCGATAGGTAACGCCCAGGGTAAAGAAGGGATGAGCGTATTCAAGCAGCAATCCCAGATATCCAACTGACTCTTGGTTTTCAAAGGCGCGCAACTGTTCGGTTACATAGCCAGCGCGACCTGGAGTGCGGGCGACCGTCTGGTCAACGCGAGCCCGGGCGCGGGTTTGCAGGCCGGCGGCCAGTTCGGCTCGGAGCGGCGAAGCGACCGGGGTGGTCGCTGTGATCGAAAGTAAATAAGGACGGTGCTGGTAGCGCTGGCGGGTTTCAAAGCTGCGATTGCTCCGGGCTATCAATCGGTAAACAAAATTGCTGGCCCAGTCCAGCAGGCCCAGTTCCAGGCGCACGCCACCGCGGGCAAGCGAACGCCACTGATAATGCAGGGAAAAATCCAGGTCGGCTTTGTCCATCCCCAGGGTATGACGCAGGCCAATCTGGTGCTGGGCGGCCAGTTGATAGGTATAGCCTATTTCGACAAAGAAGCGCCGAGCCCGAAGGTTTTCTTCCTGAAGGCCCCATAGCTGAAAGCGACTGCGGCGATTCAGGGCAACGGTGTGCTTGAACTGACTCTCAGTTACAAAGACCCCGTAGTCGATGCTGCCGGTATAGACCCGGTACCCTCCGGGACGCTGCACCCAGCGGGCGTCATCAAATAGCGAGAAGCGATAGGTAAGCAGGTCCAGCTCGTACTCGTAGTCCATTTTGCGGGTGAACGTGCGGAAAAGGCCGCCCTCGTAGTAGCGGCCGCCGTAGCCATGCGTGCGATCCAGCACCAGGCGGCGCATATGGGCTGCCCATTCTAAGAGGGTGCCCCGTGGAGGCGACGGCTGGGCCGCCGCCCCCACGGCTGCGCTCCAGAAAACAAGGCACCACACAACGCTCGGCCACCGGTAGCGACGCATGATGGGCCCTTTTGGATGGTGTGCGGCAAATTAGCACTTTTACCGCACACAAGAAACGGGCCGAGGAAGCTTACGAAGCCGGGGAGGAAGCCGGCGCAGGTTCCGGCTGATGGTCGGTGGTGCGGGTTGACAGTTCTTTCCGAAGCCGAATGCGGTGGATAATCATGTTCAGGGCAGGGATAACCACCAGCGTCAGGGCGGCCGCGCTGAACAGGCCGCCTACCATGGGAGCGGCCAGGCGCTTCATGACCTCGGCTCCGGTTTCAGAGCCGAACATAACAGGCAGGAGGCCGATCAACGAGGTCGACACCGTCATTAGCAGCGGGCGCACGCGACGCGAGGCTCCCTCTTCCAGAGCAGCCTGTAGGGCTGCTAGCGAGGTCAGGCGACCTTCTCGGCGGTAACGGGCGATGGTGTCGGACAGAAAGGCCTGCATGACCACGCCGGTTTCGGCTGCCAGTCCGGCCACGGCAATGTAGCCCACCGCAGCGGCAACGCTCATGTTGAAGCCCAGTATGCTCATAAGCCAGACGGCTCCAATAGCCGCCATAGGTAGCGTGGCCATGAGCAGCAAGGTCTCGCGCAGGCTGCGAAAGTGAATGAGCAGCAGCAAGAACACGATCCCGATGGTCAGCGGCACCAGAAACCGCAGCCGCCGCGATGCTCGCTCCATGTATTCATACTGCCCGCTCCAGACCAGGGAGTAACCAGGCGGCAGGGATACCTCTTGCGCCACAATTTCCTGGGCTTGCTGGACGTATGAGCCGATATCGATACCCTGCTCCAGGTCGATGTAGACCCAGGCGTTGGGGCGAGCATTTTCACTTTTGATCATGGGCGGGCCCTCGACCAGCTCGAAGCGGGCCAGTTGCCCCAGCGGAACCTGGGCACCTGAAGGAGTGGGCACCAGCACCTGGCGTAAAGCCGGAAGGTTGTCGCGCAGGTCGCGGGGGTAGCGGACCAGCACCGGGTACCGTTCAAGCCCCTCAATGGTGGTGGTAACGTTCATGCCGCCAATAGCCGTCTGCACAATTTCCAGCACGTCGCCTACGGTCAGGCCATAGCGGGCTGCTTCGGCGCGGTCAACCACCACGTCCAGGTAGCTGCCTCCCATGGCCCGTTCGGCGTACACCGAGCGGGTGCCCGGTACCTGGCGCAGCACCTGTTCCAGATGGGCCCCGATCTGCTCCAGCGTCGGGAGATCCGGTCCAATAATCTTGATGCCAACCGGTGTCTTGATGCCCGTGGCCAGCATATCGACCCGGGTTTTGATGGGCATCGTCCAGGCATTTGTCAATCCAGGAATGCGCAGGGCCCGGTCCATTTCTTCAATGAGCCGGTCCAACGTCATCCCGGGCCGCCACTCGCTCCGATCTTTCAGGATGATGATCGTTTCAAACATGGACAGGGGAGCTGGGTCGGTAGCCGTTTCGGCGCGGCCCGCTTTGCCAAAGACCGACTTAACCTCGGGAAAGCTCTTGATAATCCGGTCCGTTTGTTGAAGCAGTTCTTTGGCCTTCTGAGGAGAGATGCCGGGCAGGGTGGTCGGCATGTAGAGCAGATCGCCCTCGTTCAGCGGCGGCATAAACTCGGAGCCGATCTGGGGAAAGTCGATGTAAACGCGGCCCAGCATCAACCGCTGAATGGGCAGCAGCGTCAACCCCAGCAGCAACACGCTGCCCAGCACGATGCGCCACGGATGGCGGAGCGTGTAGCGGATCACTGGCCGGTAAGCCCAGGCAAAGAAGCGCGTCAGGGGATTCTGATGTTCGGTGCGGATGCGGCCCCGTACGAAGAGGACCATCAGGGCAGGAATCAAGGTAACGGCCAGCACCGATGCCGCGGCCATGGAAAACGTGGTCGTCATGGCCAGGGGGCGGAACAGGCGGCCTTCTACCTGCTGCAGTGCAAATACCGGCAGGTAGCTGATCGTCACGATCAGGAGCGAGAAGAACATGCTGGGGCCGACCTCGCGGGCAGATGCCAGCAGCACGCGCAGGCGTTCGCTGGCGGTAAGCTGCGTGGTGCCCGCTTTCAGGCGGGCCTGCTCCAGATGCTTAAAAGCGTTTTCCACCATCACGAGGGAAGCGTCCACCATCACCCCAATTGCCACCGCAATGCCCCCCAGGCTCATAATGTTGGCGTTGACGCCCAGCAGGTACATGATGAGCAGCGCGGTCAGCGCGCCCAGCGGCACCGAGACCAGCGCCACAAAGGCACTGCGCACGTGCAGCAGAAACACAAAGACAATTAGCGCGACAACGGCCAACTGCTGCCAGAGCTTCAGCGTGACCGTCCGAACTGCATCCCGGATTAGCCGGGAACGATCGTATTCGATGTTAATGGTAACGCCTTCGGGCAAACTGGCCTCCAGCTCGGCCAGGCGTGCCTTGACCCGTTCGATCACGCGCAGGGCATTTTCGCCATAGCGCATGATTACAATCCCTCCGACCACTTCGCCTTCGCCGTTGCGCTCGGCAATGCCGCGCCGAATTTCCGGGCCATGCCGAATGATGGCGACGTCGTCCAGCGTGATGACCGTCCCATCTTTCGCTTTCAGGGGAATCTGGCGCAGGTCGTCCAGACTCTGGATATAGCCGCGCCCCCGCACGATAAACTCCCGTTCACCCAGTTCCAGCAGACGAGCGCCTACTTCCCGGTTAGACCGCTGGATAGCCATGCGGACATGGCTCAGCGGGATGCCATAGGCCAGCAGCTTTTGCGGATCAACGACAATCTGATACTGCTTGACGAACCCACCGACCGTGGCGACTTCCGAGACCCCGGGAATGGACTGTAGCTCGTATTTCAGGAAAAAGTCCTGCAGGGTGCGCAGGTCGGCCAGGTCGTGGCGTCCGGTCGTATCGACCAGGCTGTATTCGAAGATCCAGCCGACGCTGGTGGCGTCCGGTCCGATGGCCGGCTTGGCGCCTTCAGGCAGGGTGCCGGCCACCTGGTTCAGATATTCCAGGACCCGACTTCGGGCCCAGTACATGTCGGTTCCATCTTCGAAGATGATGTAGACGAAGGAGGTCCCGAACATGGAGTAGCCCCGGACCGTCCGGGCGCCCGGCACGGCCAGCATGGCCGTAGCCAGCGGATACGTAACCTGGTCTTCGACAATTTGCGGAGCCTGCCCGGGGTATTCGGTGCGGATGACCACCTGCACATCGGAGATGTCCGGTATCGCATCAATCGGAATGTTCAGGGTGGCCCACACGCCCAGGGCGGCCAGCAGAATCGCCAGCATGAGCACGAGCTGGCGGTTCCGCATGCTTCCTTCTATGATCCGCTCTAACATGGCTGTTTTTCAGGTTTAGGTGGAAGAAATCTGATTCAGGAGTGGGCGTCAGGCTCGTCCGCCTCCATCGCGCTGCCATGTTGATGACCGCTCATCAGCGCGCCCAGGGCACTTTTCAGGCGGGCTTCTGAGTCGATAAGAAACTGGGCGCGGGCAACGATTTGCTCGCCTCCCTGCAGGCCGTCCAGAATCTGGGCATATCCGTTAGCCTCATGACCGACCTGAACCCTGGTAGGAAGGAAGCGGCCTTCCCCAAGGGCTACGATGACAAAGGCTTCGTTGCCGTAGCGTACAATGGCTTCGTCTGGTACCAGCGGTCGAGGTGGCGTAGGCCGCCCGTGCAGTGTGGCCACCGCATACATACCGGGCTTGAGTCGCAGGCCGGGGTTGGGCACCACAATGCGAGCCTGGGCGGTCCGGGTGGTCGGGTCCAGCGTGTCGTAGACGTAGTCCACATAGCCTTCCAGGCGAACGGTCGGATCATAGGGCAGGGTGATTTCTGCCCGAATGCCAGGGACAACCCAGCTCAGGTCGTGCTCATAAACGTCCACCTGTAGCCAGAGCGTCGAGAGGTCGGCCAGCACGAACAGCGTCTGACCGGCCTGGATCTTCTGGCCTTCCACCACTTTCTTTTCCAGCACCGTCCCGGAGGCAGGGGCATACAGGGTCAGCGTTTTGCGCGGCTGGCCCGTTTCTTCGAGCTGCTGAATCTGCTGGTCGGTAATATCCCAGAAAAGCAGCCGACGACGGGCGGCCTCCAGCAGCCGACGCGCGTCAGCTTCAGCCGGTGTGCCAGCGAGCTGGCGGACGTTTCGCAGGGCCAGCAGGTATTCTTCCTGGGTAGAGACTAACTCCGGGCTATAGATTTCCAGAAGCGGCTCCCCTTTGCGAACGCGGGCGCCCTCGTAGTCCACATAGAGTACTTCGACCCAGCCGCTGATCTTGGGCGATACGGCAACGAGTTGCTGCTCGTTGACCTCCAGGCGGGCCGTTGCGCGCACCGTGGGCGCCAGTGGCGCTACCTCGACAGTGGTCAGGCGGACTCCCGTGTTCTGGAGCACCACGGGGTCGATCCGGACCGATCCATCCGTTTCCATGTCCATGCCTTCATGGATGGAAACCGGGACGAGGTCCATGCCGCAGTCTGGCGCTTTCCCGGGAGCGTCCAGGACGATCCAGGGATGCATGGGGTCCTGGTAGACGATTCCGTCGCCGTTTTTGTCAAAGGCGGCCAGTCCACCCGAGGGTGGGGCCATGGCGGTCGTGGTGTCGACCGAAGCGACGGGTACCTCCGCGTTGCTCCGCCACAGACTGTGGGCCACGTAGGCGATGAGCAACAGGCCCAGCAGGCTTGAAAACAGGACAATGCGCGTACGCATGGCTATCCTCCAACAGTTTGGTTTTTTCACGGGGATGGCAACAGACCCAGCAATTGCTCGGCTTCGGCCTGCGTGAGGAGCAGGCGCGTGAGGGTGTTGACCCACTGGCGTTCAAGCTCAAAGAGCGCGCGCTCTGCATCCAGCAGATCCAGGTACGATGCCTGGCCGGTTGTATAGGCGCTCAGCAGAGCTTCCCGCGTGGTTCGGGCTTCTGGAATCAGCGTCTGTTCGAGGAGGGCCAGATTGGCCCGGTCGGCAGCAAAGCGTTCTTCGAGTGCCTGCCAGCGGCTGAGAAAGCGGTTGTAGAGATCGATGTAGCGGGCTTCCAGGCGCCGCGCTTCCAGGCGGGTCTCTTCGACCCGAGCCGATCGGCGCGCCCGCTGCAATGGTAAAATGACGCCAAAACGCACGGCCAGCCGATCATCCAGCGAGGAAAGGGGAGCGACCGGCTGGTTCATGCGCATCATATCGGTCAGTCCGACCCCGATTACGAAGTCCGGCCAGTATTCTCGACGAGCACGCCGGATAAGCGTGCGGGCGCGGTGTTCGCGCAGGCGAAGCGCCAGCGCTTCGGGATGGCGCTCGAACGCCTCCGCTATGGACTGCTGAGGAAGAGCGGCCGGTGGCGTGAGCGGCTCCAGACGCACCGTGTCGGGCAGATCGGTGCGTCCAGTAAGCTGAATCAGTCGGGCATACAGGGCCTGCCAGGCACCCTGGAGGTCCAGCAATTGTCGTGAGAGCCGATGCTGCTCCAGTTGCACGCGCAGCACGGCTGCCTGGGAGCCCTGCCCGACTTCGTAACGGACGGCGGCTGCTTCGGCAAAGGCGCGCAGTCGCTCCTGGAAGTCCTCAATCAGCCGACGCGTCTCCTGCAGGCGGTATAGTTCAAAGTAGGTAGCGCGCAGGGCAAACACCAGCCGTAGGGCCAGGGCATCGGCATCCTGAGCCGCGGCTTCGGCTTCAAGCTGAGCGGCCTCGGCATCCAGGCGGAGCTTTCCAGGAAAAGGCAGCCGCTGCATGAGCATGAAAGTAGCCGGCGCGGCACCTTCGAAGCTCCCGATAGCCAGGGGCCGGTAACCCGCTTCGAAGGAAGGGTCTGGCAGCGACCCGACCTGAACCGGACGGGTGCCGCGCGCTGCAGCAGCCAGCCGGGCAGCCTGCAACGCCGGATTGGCCTGCAAGGCCTCCTGAACCAGCGCACTCAGCGATAGCTGGGGGATAGACGCGTTCGGCTGTGCATAGAGCGTCAGAGGAAAGATCAAAAAAGTAAGAATACGCATTAATCCTAAATAGCTTACATGGCTACGCATAAGCCCTTTCTTTGCTAAGGTTAGAGGAAACCAGATGCTGTGCGCAGGTAGGGATCGGTTGACCTTCTGCCTGAAAGGCATTCAGGCAGGATGCGGGTTGGGCTCAGAGGCGTAGCACGGCGAATTGCAGGTAGCGTGCTACCGTTGAAGCACGTCGTTGTTGCGTGGTGGGTAGGGCAGCCGGCTGCAGGGGCGTTTGCTTTGCCGTATGGGTGGGGGACAGTGCCTTGAACGTGGGCGAGGCGTGGCAACAGGTGCCTGTTGCCGGACGAGACGTCCACGAGACCCGGTGGGCTTCCAGGCAGCAGGAGGCGGGATCAGAAAGGATGCAGAAGGTGCTTGATGAAGCCTCTGGTGTGCCGCCGGAGAGACAACCTACCGGTAGGGAAGCATCGGTTGTTGCGCGGGTCGGGGTCGGGATCAGGCAGGCAGGCTCCAGCAGATGCAGCAGTCCGGTCAACATCAGGGCTGCCAGCCCGATCCCCAGACCCTGAACTCCTCTGTACACGACGCCGCGCATAGGTGTTGGGCACGTATCTTCAATCCTTTTAAAGGATACAGATCCAATGCTTAAAGCGGTCTCAGCGTTACCTTAAAAAGCGCTCAGCCAGGACAGGCGCCGCCAGAAAGCGCTTCAGGTAGCTACCGTGTAGCCTTCCGCTTCAATGGCGGCCTTGATCTGATCCCGGCTGACCTGTTCCGGATCGTAGGCAACCGTAGCGCGACCAATTTCGACCGACTGCACTTCGACACCGGGTAGCTGTTTCAGGGCGTTGGTTACGGCATGCACGCAGTGCTGGCAGCTCATGCCTTCGATCTGAAGCGTTTCCTGCGTTTTCATGGCAGATATTCTGGGTTGGTTGGGTGTTGTCGCGCGGGGCTCAGAGAGCCAGAAATACCAGACGACCCAGGCCATAGCGGCCAGGCCAATCAGCGTCACGATCCAGGCGGTCGTATCCATGATCAGGACAGCAGTTCAGGTTGAAAACGTCGCAGCCGAAGACTGTTCGTGACGACCGAGACGCTTGAAAGCGCCATGGCGGCTGCTGCAATCATGGGACTGAGCAACAGGCCCGTAAATGGATACAACACTCCCGCCGCGATGGGAATGCCCAGCACGTTATATATAAAGGCAAAGAATAGATTCTGCTTGATGGTGCGGAGCGTGCGAGTAGACAGCCGGAACGCGTCTACCACAGCGCGCAGATCGGGCCGCATGAGCGTGACGTCGCCGGCCTCAATAGCCACATCCGTGCCTGTGCCCATTGCAATGCCTACGTCGGCCTGTGCCAGGGCAGGGGCATCATTGATGCCATCGCCTACCATAGCCACCACATAGCCTTCCGCTTGAAAAGCAGCCACAGCCGCTGTTTTATCCTGAGGAAGCACGTTGGCGCGTACTTCGTCGATTCCCAGTCGCCGGGCAACCGTCCGGGCTGCGGTTTCGCTGTCGCCCGTAATCATCGCGACGCGACGACCCATGCGATGCAGGGCCCGGATAGCCGATTCGGCTGAAGGGCGAATCGTGTCGGCAATGGCCAGCAGGCCGGCTGGCCGATGATCCACGGCCACGGCCACAACCGTATGCCCCTCGCCAGCCAGCCTGGCTACCATCTCTTCCGGCACCGGAATGCCCTGTTCCGCCAGAAAAGCCGGACGTGCGATCTGCACCAGGCGCCCATCCACCCGGGCGGCAACGCCCAGACCGGTCAGCACCTCGAAGTCCTGGACGGACGGAAGCTTCAGGCCGCGCGTTTCGGCCGCCTCCACAATAGCGCGGGCTAGCGGGTGCTCTGAACGCTGCTCAACAGCCGCCGCCAGGGTCAGCAATTGGTCGGCGTCATACCCGTTCAGCGATACGACACGCTCCAGACGCGGACGCCCTTCGGTGAGCGTGCCGGTTTTGTCGAACACAATCAGATCGACCTGGCGCAAACGTTCCAGCGCATCGCCTCCTTTAATCAGCACGCCAATCTGAGCAGCCCGGCCTGTAGCGACCAGAATGGCGGTGGGGGTAGCCAGCCCCAGCGCACAGGGGCAGGCAATAATGAGCACGGACACAAAGGTGAGCAAGGCGTGCGTCAGTCGCGGCTCTGGCCCAAAGTCGAACCAGAGCACAAACGTGGCAATAGCTACTAGGAGCACTGCAGGGACAAAGATGCCCGCCACGCGGTCGGCCAGCCGTTGAATGGGCGCTTTACGGGCCTGAGCTTCTTCAACAAGACGGACAATCTGCTGAAGCACCGTGTCACGCCCGATACGGGTAACGCGGATGACCAGCGCTCCGCTTCGATTTACGGTGCCCCCTATTACCGAGTCGCCGGGCTTTTTATCGACCGGAATCGACTCGCCCGTGATCATGCTTTCATCAATAGCCGCCACCCCTTCTTCGATGACGCCGTCCACGGGAATTTTTTCTCCAGGGCGAACGATCACCCGGTCTCCTACCCGGACCGCTTCGACAGAGATTTCTTCCAGATGCCCGTTGCGTTCAACGCGAGCGCGAGGCGGTTGCAGATCAAGCAGCTTTTCGATGGCTGCACTGGTTCGAGCGCGCGCCCGTGCTTCGAGCATGCGACCCAGCAGGATCAGCGTGACGATCACCGCGGCTGCCTCAAAATAGACATCTGGCGCGCGTCCGGCCGCTTCAAAAAAGCGCGGGAAGACAGTGGCAACCGTGCTGTAAACATAGGCAGCGCCCACGCCAATGGCTACAAGAGTGTTCATGTCGGCCGCGTGATGACGGAAAGCCCGCCAGGCTCCCGTGAAGAATGGGCGGCCCGACCAGAAGACAACGGGCGTGGTCAGCAACCACTGGATCCAGACAGCGCCGGCCAGTTCATGGGCGCCCGGCCACATGGCCAGCACAACGACCGGAATGCTCAGCGCGGCGGCAATCCAGAAACGCCGTCGAGCGTCTCGGTAGTGGGCTTCGCGTTCGCGGCGCAGCGCCTCACGGCCGGTCGGTACAGCCTGGCGTTCATGTTCGGCCAGCAAGCCGGCCGCGGCGAGCTGCTGCTGCAACGCGGCCGGATCGGCCACCACCGGTACGTAGCGCACCTGAAGCACCGGCGTTTCGCCTTCAGAAACAACTTCCCAGGCTAGCACGCCATTCGTGCGCGCAAAAAGCTGCGCCAGCTCGCCATCGGAAGGCGCGCGCGTCAGCGGGCACCGCAGGGTTTCGGTGCGGACGCCATAGCCTGCGGCTTCAATGGTCGCTACGAGCTGATCCAGACCAACCGCGTTGGGATCGATGGCCACCGCCGCTTCGCCGGTGGCGTAGTTGACCGCCGCTTCCCGCACGCCCGGCACATTGCGCAGGCGTCGTTCGATGCGAACGGCGCAAGCTGCGCATTCCATGCCCTCAACGGGCAGGCGCAGCGCCGCGCTGGTCTCAGGCGTGGGATTTTCCGTCAGCGGCTCCGTCATCGACATACGCTCCGTGCTTGTCGTGCAAGGCGTGCAAGATGGGGCAGTGCTCAATTGGAGCCTGACCGTCGCAGGCCGCTACCAGACGGCGCAGCGTATCGCGAATGCGGGTCAGGTCCCGAATTCGCGCTTCGATTTCGGCGATTTTGGCCAGTGCTCGCTGGCGAACCAGTCCACTGCTGGCGCCCGGCGTGGCTTCCAGCGTTAGCAGTTCTTCGATTTCTCGCAGCGAAAAGCCCAGTTCCTGGGCCCGCTTGATAAAGCGCAGCCGCTCGACGTCTGTCTCGGTATAGGTGCGGTATCCAGCGGCTGTCCGCTGCGGCGGAGGCAACAGGCCGCGCTGTTCATAGTAGCGGATCGTTTCAGCATGCACGCCGGTCCGCCGGGCCAGTTCGCCACGGGTCATCATGGATCCCTTTCTTCTAAAGATGGCGAGGCTCTGTACGCCCTGTAGTTAACTACAGGGTTTCACGGAAGGTCGAGGCGGTCCTGTTTTATTCATGAGCCCTTGACAATCGAGGTTGTCCATTTTATTTTTATTTGAAAAGTTTCAAATGAATCAAAAGAGATATGGGACGAGGGCTGACGCCACTGCAGCGTGATCTGGTGGAGGAGTTCGGCAACATTTACGAAGGGTATGGCCTGTCGCGGCTGAAGGGATTGATCGTCGGGTTGTTGTTGACGCAAGCGGAGCCGCTTTCATTGGATGACATTGCTACCCTGCTCAATCGTTCGAAAGGGCCGATTTCGAGCACGATTCGGGAGCTGGCCAGCATTGGGCTGGTGCGGAAGGTGAACGGGCCGGAAAACCGGCGGGACTATTACGTGGCGCATCCTGATCTTTTCCTGAACAACTTCAAGTTTAATCTGGCCACGGTTCGAAAGAACCGGCGTACGGCCGAGCAATTTCTACGGGAGATGGAGGCGTCGGGAGATCCTGCCCACCAGGCAGCAATCGAACGGTTGCGGCACATGCAGGCCTTCTATCGGCTCATGGAACAGTTCTACGAGAACTTTACCCAGGAGTGGGAGCGGGTCCGGGCGCAACTGGAAGCTGCCGGCGTGTCTTCAAGCTGAATGATTCTTTTTTTAGATTGATCGTTTGAAAAATTTCAAACGTTGCCTATAAATAAATTTCTTCACCATACACTCACAAACACAGGGAGGCGGTCATGAAACGGCTGCTCTGGTTATGCTGGCTGGGCTGGCTCGTAAGCCCTTTCGCCCTGGCACAGTCCGTCTGGATTGAAGGTCAGGTGCGGGAGGCGCACCGTGGCGCGGCGCTGCCTGGCGCCAACGTTGTGCTCCTGGAGACCGGCCAGGGCACGACCACCGATGTGGACGGTGCGTTTCGTCTGGGGCCCGTCGCCCCGGGACGCTACACCTTGCAGGTTTCGTTTGTGGGGTATCAAACGCTGCAGCAGCCGGTAGCGGTGGGCGCGGCGTCGGTGCAGCTAACGCTGGCGTTGGAGCCCGTCCTGTTTGAAGCCGAGGCGGTAGTGGTAACCGGCACGCGGCAGACGGAAAAACTGCTGGAAGCGCCAGTTACCATTGAAACCATCACAGCGGCCGACCTGGCGCGCACCGGTGGCGGCACGTTTCTGTCGGCGCTTGCTGGCCTGAAAGGAATTGACTTCGTGGATGCAGGCATCAATGCCCAGGGCATTTCGGCACGCGGCTTCAACAGCCAGTTCAACACGCGCATGCTGGCCATGGTGGATGGCCGTGTAGCGCAGCTTCCCGGGACCGGACTCCCTCAGGGGAATTTTCTGCCCACTGCCCCGCTGGACATCAAAGCGATTGAGGTGGTCGTGGGGCCTGCTTCGGCGCTGTATGGTCCGAACGCCCACACCGGGGTGGTGAACGTCATCACCAAAGATCCCTGGGATGAGTCCGGGCTTTCCCTGATGGCCCGGACGGGTGAGCGATCGCTGATCGATGTAACGGGGCGAGCCGCCGGAACCATCGGCGCCTGGGGCTGGAAGATTACGGGCCAGTACCTGAAGGCCGAGGACTTTGCGCCGAGCCGAGAAGAGGGATTGCACAACTACGGCACGTCGATCTACGAAGGGGAGGTGTTGCGAGACCTGGGGGGCTATCGCATTCGCTCGGCCAAGTTGGAAGGGTTCCTGTACTACCGCCTGGGAGCGTGGAAGGCCAAAGCCGGCCTGGGCTATTCAACCAACGACAACTTCGGGTTGACTAACAACGGCCGCAATCACGTCCGGGGCTGGGTGGTGCAGTACCAGACGGTGGAACTGAGCCATCCGAACTGGTACGTTCAGTTCACGCGCACGAAGAACGATGCAGGCCGAACCTATCAGCTCAATGCCGTGGTGCAGGCGGCGGCTGCTCAGGTAGCGGCAGGACGGCCGCTGGCGCAGGTGGACCTGGAGGTGCTGCGGGACGCCACCACGTTCGTGGATCGCGGGGCGCTGCTGGATGGGGAGATTCAGTACCGGCAGGCCCTGCCGTTTCTGCAGGGGCGCGTAGTGGCCGGGCTGCAGGTGCGGCGTTATCTGCCGGACTCGGACGGGACGTTTCTGGCTGATGCGGGCGGGGAAGATCTCAGCGCAACCGAAGTGGGGGGCTATGCCCAGGTGGATCTCCGGTTGGTACCGGATCGGCTGCGTCTGGTAACGGCAGCCCGGATCGACCGCCATACGAACTACAGCACCCAGTTCAGTCCCAAGGTGGCGTTGGTCTACACCGTTTATCCCGGCCACAACGTCCGCGTCGGGTACAATCGGGCCTTCAAAAGTCCGACCATTCTGGAGAACTACTTGTTCATTCCTATCCCGCGTTTCGACATTGTGCCCGGCTATTATGTCAATGCCTTTGGCAATCGAGAAGGCTACGTGATTAAGGATGCCAGTGGGCAGGTTGTGAATCGGATAGCCGGGCTGGAGCCGGAGCAGGTTGACGCGCTGGAGCTGGGGTACAAGGGGGCCTTTGGCACGCGGGCGTTCGTGGACGTCGTGGGCTACTACTCCTGGTACCGCAACTTCATCAGTCCGTTGACGCTGGTGGCCGATGGCTTTACCACGGTGGCCTATGAGGCCGACGGAAGCACGCCGGTGCAGGCTCCGGCTTCGGATGCGCGGTTCAATGGTTTGCTGACCTATCTGAACTTTGGCCGGGCGCAGGTGGCAGGACTGGACGTCGGGCTTACGCTGTACCCGTCCTCGTATGTCACCCTTTCTGGCAGCGTTTCGCTGATCTCGCTTCGCCGCTTTACAGAGACGGCCGGGCAGCGCGAGCTGCCGCTGAACGTGCCCGAAACAAAGCTAAAGGGCCAGGTGACCGTGCACGATGCCGCCCTGGAAGGCGCTTTTGTCAGCCTGAGCGCTCGCTACCAGAGTGCCTATCGTTTCGTATCGGGTTACTGGAACAGCGAGACCATGCTGCCGCAGCATGGAGGCAAAGTCCCGGCGCGTACGGTGGTAGATCTGACGCTGGGGTACCGGGTGCCGCGCATCGGACTTGACCTGACGGTAAGCATCTCGAATCTGTTGAACAACAAAGGCTACGATGTGCTGGGCGCTCCGGTGCGCGGTCGTTTGGCCTGGTTGGGGCTTACCTACCACTTTTCCGGATGGAGGTACTGAGTCATGGGAAGACTGGAAGGGAAAGTCGCTATCATAACCGGCGGCGCGCGCGGTATCGGTCGGGCCACGGCCATCCTGTTTGCCCGTGAGGGGGCAGCGGTGGTGGTGGCCGACCGGGACCGCGCAGCCGCTGCGGCGCTGGTGCAGGAAATGCAGACAGAAGGAGCGCGCATGGTGGCCCTTTCGGTGGACGTCACGCGCCCCGAGGAGGTTGAGCGCATGGCGCAGGACACAGCAGCCCGTTTCGGACGCATCGACATCCTGGTCAATAACGCGGGCGTTACGCAGGATGCCACCCTGCGCAAGATGACCCTGGCGCAGTTTCAGGCGGTGGTCGAAGTGAACCTGACCGGCGTCTTTCTGTGCACGAAGGCCGTGCTGCCGTACATGGAAGCGCAGGGAAGCGGGTGCATCCTGAACGCCTCGTCTGTCGTGGCGCATGCCGGCAATTTCGGACAGACAAACTACGTGGCGACCAAAGCCGGTGTCATTGGCATGACAAAAACCTGGGCGCGCGAGCTGGGACGCTACGGTATCCGGGTCAATGCGGTAGCGCCCGGGTTTATCGAAACCGACATGACGCGGCAGGTGCCGGCGAAGGTGCTGGACATGGTGCGCACGCGCACGCCGTTGCAGCGCCTGGGACGTCCCGAAGAGGTGGCCCGTGCCTACCTGTTTCTGGCCTCCGACGAGGCTTCGTTTATCACAGGCGCGGTGCTCAACGTGGATGGAGGATTAACCCTGTAGGCCAATGGCACGGGCACAGATTATCGGAACCGGACTCTACGCCCCGCCCCGCGTGGTGACCAATGCCTATTTCAACGAATACTACGGCGAAGATGTGGACAGCTTCCTGCGCACGCAGCGCAACATTCGGGAGCGGCGGTACGCTGAAGACGGACAGACTACGTCGGATCTGGTAGTCGCTGCAGCCCGGGCTGCGCTGAAGGAAGCGGGGCTGTCTCCGGCCGATCTAACGCTGATCATTGTGGCAACCGACACGCCCGACTATCTCTCGCCGGCTACGGCTACTGTCGTGCAGCACAAGTTGGGGGCCTCGCGGGCAGGAACGTTCGATGTCAATGCGGCCTGCGCCGGCTTTGTAACCGCCCTGGAAATCGGACGGCAGTTTGTAGAACGAGGAAATGGTCCGGTACTGGTGGCCGGTGGGTATCTGATGAGCCGATTCCTGGACTTTTCCCAGCGTAACATCGCTACGTTGTTTGCGGATGGAGCCGGCGCCGTAGTGCTGGCTCCGGCCGATGAGGACGAACCAGGCATTTTGCTGACCCGTCTGGAGGCGGAAGGCCAGTACTACGACTACATGGGCATTTACACCGGAGGCGCCTGCTGCCCGGCAGGCCCTCAGGTTCTGGAATTTCGAAAAAAGTTTCCGAAGACCTACAACGTCGATCACTGGACGCGCCTGGTACGCTGGCTTTCCGCAGCGCTGGGGGTGGCGCCTGAGGACGTGGATCACCTGTTTTTTACCCAGATCAATGTGCTCAGCATTCGGGAGACGCTGGAAGTGCTGGGACTGCCGGAAACGCGCACGCACTATGTGATGGATCGGTATGGATACACGGGAAGCGCCTGTATTCCGATGGTGCTGGCCGATGCCGCCTGCCAGCATCGGCTGCGACGAGGGGATCTGGTGTACCTGATCGCCTCGGGGGGAGGAGCAGCGCTGGCTGCCATGGCGCTTCGCTGGGCCTACGACACCTGACCGCACGCTTATGGGAGCAGAACATGCCATTGGCTGGGGATTCTTTCTGGCTTACCTGCTGCTGGTCGGCGGGGCAGCCCTGCTCGGGATGCGTGGAACGCGTGGACTGGCAGGGTTTTCGGTCGGAAGCCGTGCGGTCAGTCCTGTGCTGGTAGGGCTCTCTCTGGCGGCGAATCTGACCAGTGCCGCGACGTTCGTTATCAATCCGGGATTGGTTTATCTCTACGGATGGGCAGGTTACCTGGGCTACGGTGTGGCCACGCCGCTGGGCATCCTGGTAGGGGTGGTGGTGTTGAGCCGGCGTTTTCGTCGGTTGGGCGATCGCTACGCAGCGTTAACCCTGCCGCAATGGATTGCAGCGCGTTACGACGACCGACGGCTCGGGGTGCTCTATGCGTTGCTGAGTCTGCTGCTCATCACGTTCATGGTGCTGATTGTGGTCGGGCTGGCCCGGGTACTTTCCAGCGTGCTGGGCATCGGGCTGGTGGTGGCGCTGGTGCTGACGATAGCGATTCCGCTGGGATATCTACTGCTGGGGGGAGCCGGTGCGCATACGCTGACGAACACGGCCCAGGCGTTGATCATGCTCATTGTGGCCGTGTTGCTGATCGGGTCGGGCCTGGCCTACTGGGAAGGGGGGCTGTCGGGCCTGCTTGCCCGGCTGGCGGCTATCGATCCGAACCTGGCGCGTCCCGTCAATCCCGAAAGTTTGTTGTTTCGCAGTCCGTTCGAAGTCTTTGTGGCCAATTTTGTTGTAGGAGTGGCGGTCATTACCCAGCCCCATCTGCTGTCCAAAGCCCTTTATCTTCGCTCTGAAGCCGATGTAGGACGCTACCTGCTGGTTGGGTTCGGCGTAGCATTTGTGTTTTTCTCCGTGCTGTTGACTGGTCTGTATGCCCGCCTGCTGATGCCCGAAGCGGACCTGGTCGCCGATGCGGTCATTCCCACCTACTTGGTAGAACGGTTTGGTCCGGTGGTGCGTGGGCTGATCACCATTGGATTGCTGGCGGCCGGTTATTCGACGCTGGAAGGACTGATGGTAGCGCTGGCGGCTATTGTGGCGAACGATCTGTATCGATCCTGGGCATTGATGCGCGGGGTGCCGGCCAGCGTGGTAGAGCGGCGCGCGCTGAAAGTGGGCAAGTTGACGCTGGTCGCGCTGGCCCCTCTGCTGCTGGGGTTAGGGTATGACCAGCTTACGCCGGCGCTTTCTGTAGCTATTTTAGCGCAGAACGGGGTCTATGCCCTGTTTGCGGCCACGTTCGCTCCGGTGCTTCTGGGCGTCCTGGGCGTCTCGCTCCCGCCGCGCGTCATTATGATAGCGGCGCTGACGGCGTTGACGGTCCATTTTGGCATGTATTACGGACAGCTTGGCCCCTACTGGAATAATCCGGCGGTTCCGGCAACCTGGGCTGTGTTGAGCAGCACAGCGGTGGCGCTGCTGGGTCGCAAGATGCAGCAACCGACCATTCAACCGAGATCATGAAATCCGATCGGCAACCCTTCATTCGCACCGACTGGCTGGAACGAAACGCGCAGTACTGGCCGGAGCGTCCCGCGCTTACCTGGGTGCCGACCGGTGAGCGCTGGACGTTTGCGCGGCTGCATGACGAAGGTGAGGCACTGGCGGCCGTCCTGACAGCGCAATTTGACGTGCAGAAGGGAGACCGCATCGCCGTGCTGGCCGAAAACCGGCCCGAGCATGTGCTGCTGTTTGTGGCCTGTCAGAAGGCAGGATGGATCCTGGTGCCCCTCAATTACCGACTGGCTGCCCCGGAGCTGGCCTACCAGGTGGCCGACAGTACGCCCGCGTTGCTCGTCTATGATGCGCCTTATACGGACGTGGCGCGGACGCTGGGCGTCGACGCCTTGCTTCCGCTGGAGACGGTGCGTACGTTTGCTCGGTCCGGTGCGCAGCGAAAGGTGCGTCCTGCGGTGCACCTGGAGGATCCGCTCATGATCCTTTACACCTCGGGTACGACTGGCCGTCCTAAAGGGGCGATCATTACGCATGGCATGATCGCCTGGAATGCCTTTAATACCATCCATCGTCTGGATCTGACCAGCCAGGACGTTTCCTTTAATGCGGCGCCGTTTTACCATACAGGAGGCTGGAATGTGCTGCTGACGCCTTTTCTGTTCAAAGGAGGGCATACCTATCTACTGGACCGCTTTGATCCGGGCCAGATTCTTCAGCTCTGTGAGGAGGCCGGCATCACCATTCTCTGGGGCGTGCCCACTATGCTCCGGATGCTGGCCGAGCATCCCCGCTTTGAGCGCACGTCGCTTTCGACCGTCCGCTATGCGGTGGTAGGAGGCGAGGCAATGCCGGAGCCGCTGATTCGGCGGTGGCATGCGAAGGGGGTCCCGATTCGTCAGGGATTTGGCATGACGGAAGTGGGCGTCAATTGCTTTTCGCTTTCGGAGGCCGATGCCCTCCGAAAGATCGGGTCGATAGGGCTCCCCAATTTCTATGTTGAGGTGCGCGTGGTCGATGAGCAGGGACGTGAGGTGGGGGTGGATACCGTGGGCGAACTGCTGATGCGGGGACCGGTGGTAACGCCGGGTTACTGGCAACGGCCGGAAGCGACGGCCGAAGCGATCGACGCAGCGGGCTGGTTCCACACGGGCGATCTGGTGCGGCAGGATGCAGACGGCTATTTCTATGTCGTGGGACGCAAGAAGGACATGTATATCAGCGGCGGAGAAAATGTCTATCCTGCCGAGGTTGAGGCCGTGCTTCGGCGGCATCCGGACGTAGCTGAGGCGGCTGTGGTGGGCGTGCCGGATCCAAAGTGGGGCGAGACAGGCGCTGCTTTTCTGGTGTTGAAGCCCGGGCGGACGCTGACGGCCGAGGCGGTGCAGGCTTATTGCCGGACGCAGCTGGCCGGTTACAAGGTGCCGCGCCATGTGTTTTTTCTGGAGACGCTTCCGCTTGGGCCGACAGGTAAATGTGACAAGCGCGCCCTCCGCGCGCAGGCGCTCAACCGGCTGAACCAATGAAACGAATAGGACTGCTCATGATGCTGGTGGCCGTTCCGCATGCAGCGGCTCAGCCGCTGGCAGGCTATCCGGCGGCGCTTGACACCATTCAGGTGCAGGGGTACCGCCTGGTGTACCACGACAGCCGCACCGCTGGCCCACCGGTGGTACTGGTGCACGGTCTGGGTACCAACCTGTCGATCTGGCGGGCTGTGGTTCCGTTGCTTCGCCGCAAGGCACGCGTTCTGGCGTTGGATCTGCCCGGATTTGGACTTTCGGACAAGCACAACGTACCGGCCACCCCGTCCTTTTATGCCGAGGTGCTGGTCTCCTGGTTGGATGCGCTGGGGCTGAGGCAGGTTGATCTGATCGGCCTGTCCATGGGAGGGCAGATTGCGCTTACTCTGGCGCTCCGGCATCCGGCGCGCGTTCGTCGGTTGGTGCTGGCGGCGCCAGCCGGGATTGAGACGTTCACGCCGGAAGCGGCGGCCCAGTTGAAACTGCTGTTTACGGCCGAAGCCATTGAAGCCATGCCACCGGCGCTTTACGCGCAGAACGTGCAGCGCAACTTTGCCCATTGGGATCCGGATCGGTTCGGTTGGCTGTTGCAGCAACGCGAGCAAATGCAGCGGCGCGCTGATTTTCGAGCCTATGCCGAAGCCAATGCGCGGGCGATAGCCGGTATGCTGGACGAGCCGGTGTTTGCGCGGTTGCCTGAAGTGTCGCACCCCACCCTGGTGGTATTTGGGGAAGATGATCAGCTCATTCCCAATCGATTGTTCAGGCCCACCGAGACACCAGCCGATATCCTTCAAGTGGCCCTGCAGCGGCTTCCTGAAGCGCAGGGTATACTTATCCCCCATGCCGGCCACCTGTTGGTTTTAGAGCAGCCGGAAGTGTTTGCGCAGCAGGTACTTCGTTTTCTTTTTGGAACCTTTTAACGGGCGGGGGCAGACGAACGGGTTGGGGTCAGGGCTTCACCATTACCCGTCTTCAGCAACACGTGGAGTCCCGGAGCCAGTTGGACATAAAGGGGCAGGGTAGCTACGCCGAGAGCGGCAGCATCGACCCCGGCCGTCCCGGGCAACAGGCGCACTGGAGGTTTTTCTTCAATGCGCAGTTCAGCCAGGCGCTGTTGCAACCATTCGATGATATAGGCAATGATGGTTTCTGGTAAGCGCCCCCCGAAAAAGATGGCTTCTGGATCAATTATGTACTCGATGGCTAGGATGATCGGGGCAAGATGTTCCAGTCCCTCGTGCAGCCAGTCGATCAACACCGGGTTTTTGTCCTGGAAGAGCTGTTCCAGGTCTTCCAGGCTGCGAGCCGTGTAGCCGGCTTCCTGGAGCTGACGATACAGGCGGGGGACGCTGAACAGAATGCCCAGATGGGGTTTTTTGAAAACGTGCAGATCTTCGGCCGAGAAGATTTCGGGAGGAAGGTAGCAGTAGCCCAGCTCGCCGGCGTTACCGGTATAGCCGTCATAAGGCAGGCCGTTGAAAATGAGTCCACCCCCCAGTCCTTCACTGAAGAATACGTAGAAGAAGGTAGGGATATGTTGACCGGCGCCGTACCAGCGTTCGCCGACGGCTGCTGCCGTGGCGTTGTTTTCCAGGAAGATGGGCAGCCTGAGGCGTTGTTCCAGAATATCGACGACCGGGACGCGGCGCCATCCAGGAAAAGCTCGGGGGTTGGCAATGTTGGTAACGTGGCCATCCTTTGAGACGTCCAGGGGTCCTGGAATGCCCACGCCAATGCCCCAGACCTTTTCGCGAGGCACGCCGGTGTCCTGAAGGAGCCGTTCTGCCGTTCGGGCCAGCAAATCCATGGCCTGCTCGGGAGGCAGGACTCCTTCCAGCGTCTGATAGACGCGTCGGCGGATCTGGCCGGCGAAGTCTACCAGCAACGCAGTCAGATGGTCGCGATCCAGATCGAGCCCGATGGAGTAAGCGCCATCAGGGTTGATGGCCAGCAGAATCGAAGGGGCTCCTCGCCCGTCGCGTCGTCGTTCGGCCTCATAGATCAGCCCCATCCCCAGCAATTCCCGGGTGATATTGGAGACGGTCTGAGCGGTGAGTTCCGTGCGACGAGCTACATCGGCGCGTGAAATTGGACCAAAGCGCCGGATTGTCTCCAAGATGATCCGGAAATTATAGGCCTTGGCGTGTTTGAGATTGGTCCCCAGCAGCATATTTTTTGAAAAGCGCTTTTTAGATGTTGAAAGATAAAAATTAAATCTTGATTTTGCTTTGAAAGATTCAGGCAGATTGTAAGATGTTGTCTTCTATTAAGTTAAAATAAAAAAGTTGCGATCGGGTGAAACAGGGGGCTTATCGGTATTGGCTTTCGTCGTAGGAGGATGAACGAACAGATTGAACGGGCGTACTTTTTGCCTGTGAGTAACCGAAGCTCTGGGAAAAAACAGGCAGGAAATTACGTCGATGGACAGTTTACCGCAGCAGAACTGGTGGGATCGGTTTCAGGAGCTGCTGGATGACCAGAACGAGTGGCCGGCTGAGTATCTGTTCAAGTTTATTGCCCCTTCCAGCGAGCGTGAGGCGCTTCGGGCTGTTTTTGGACACTATCCGGTCACGATCCGCGAGTCCCGCAAAGGCAATTACATTAGCCTGACGGCGCGGATGGAAGTGCGCTCCAGTGATGAAATCATTGCCATCTACAAGGCAGCCGCTCGCGTGCGCGGCGTGATTGCGCTGTGATTCAGGTGCTGAGCGCCAGGGCTGTACTCAGTTCCTGAAACAGGGTGGCAAGCGTGAACGGTTTGCACAGGTAGCCGGCAAATCCTAGGCGAAGTATGGCTTCGCGGTGGGCTGAGGTGCCGACCGAAGTCATGGCGACCGCCGGAGGTTGGTGGTCCACGGGGGCTTCCTGAATTAACTGGATGGTGCGGTGCGCATTTTCCAGAAGGGGTCGGGTGGGATGCCCTATGGACTCCAACGAGAGCAACGCTACATGATAACGGCGTTCGTGCAGATGATTTCGGAGCTGCTCTGCATTGACCACCGGATGGCATTCCAGGTAGCGCAACGGCGCATAGGGCGCCCTACGCAGGGCTGCCTGGATGAAGGGATGGAGGGCCGTATCCGCGTCCAGTAGGAGCAGCAACCGACGCTGCCCATTAATTGCACGGTGGGACATAAAACAACAAAAACAACACAGCAGAATACAACGAGCTTTGACTATAAGCTCGAAGCTCTACGCTGAACTTGAAAGTACTATTGGCGCATAGCCCCTCGGTTTTCTGGCAAAAAAAGTGTTGCGCCAACTAAAGGGCCTGCGTTTTTTCGGGGCAGTGCGGGATCCGAATGCGAAAAAAGTGGTCATTACGGAAACAGCACTTTCTAACATCCGGAAGCGCTATGGCCGATGCAAATCAGCGCCAGGCAATGCACGTCCACTGGCCCCTGGTCATGCCGGACGGAGCGGCAGAGCAAGAAGCCCTGCAGGTGCTCGCGCAGCTTGCCCGTGAGCTGCAGATGCTAGCGCAGGAGATCGACCAGGCATATGCAGACGGCGGTCGCCTGCTCCAGCATGTGCAGACAAGTCTGCGACCCGACCTGTGGCGTAATGCAGCCCACCTTCAGGTCCGGCTGGAAGGCCTGAAGGATCAGGTGTGGGCTGCCTGGGAGCTGGTTGAGCGACTCTGGGCTGCTACGCAGGAAGATCGACCGCCTGTGGAAGGGCGCAGCGCGCGTCCGGTCACAACCGGTACCTCATCAAAGACCGAGCTGGCGTAGCAGCGCAGGCCAGCACCTGAAGGTAAAGACCCCTTCCGGGACAGATGCGGGTGGCGTAGGAGTATACCATGCCACCTGCCATCCGGCGTTTTGTGCTCCGACGACGTCGCTGCCAAACGAATCGCCTACGTACAGAATTGCAGCGGGCTCGGTTGCTGCAGCGCGCGCGGCCTGTGCAAAGAGGGCAGGGTGAGGCTTAGCGACGCCGACTTCTTCGCTGATAACCAGGGCACGCGTGTGCTGGCGCAGCTCCGGAAAGCGCGCCAGCTTAGCGTGTTGCACCGCCGCAAAGCCATTTGTCAGGATGCCTACTGGAAAGTGCTTTGCGATGGTCAGAAAGGCGTCGCGGGCACCGGGTGTCCAGCGCCAGTGTTGGCGGTAGCGGTCCATATAGCAGGCGTTGAGCTGATCAGGAGTAACGTTGCGCAGCGCTAGCGCGTCGATGAGCCGGGCAAAACGGGCATGCATCAGCGCTGGGCGGTCAATGGTGCCCTGCTGGTACTGCTTCCAGAGTTCGGTGTTGATGGTGTGATAGGTATGCAGCAGTTTTTCCAGGGGTACGTGGGCAAAAACGTCCGGGAAGGCCGCTTTCACATCGGCCAGGGCTGCCTGTTCGGCCGCGCGGTGGTCGAGCAACGTGTCGTCCAGGTCAAAGTAGATAAAGCGAATATTTTCAAAGGGATTTTTCGAAGAGAGCATACTCCTTATCCACCACGGCCCCTAAATGGTTGAGGGCGTTCAGCAAAACTTTGTTGGTGTCGAGCACCCAGCTCATCTCGCACGCTTCATACCCGCGGCGTTTGCCACGTTGGATGGTCTCCAGTACGAGCAGGGCATCGAGGCCGCGTCCGTGGTACTTCTTGCGGATGCCCATGAGCGGCATACGGGTCTCATAGATGGCGCCCAGGTTAGCAGCCAGCAGCACCTTGATGAGACCGAAAGGAAACAGGCGTCCGTTACGTGCATGCCGGAGGGCCTGGTTGAGATTGGGCAGCAACAGCGAGAAGGCGATGGGATAGCCCTCATCCTCAAGAATCAGGACTAATTCCGGGTCCACGACCTGCTTTAAAGCGCGGGCCAGGTGCTGAAATTCGTTTTCGGTCATGGGCACATGGCCCCAGTTTTCCGACCAGGCTTCATTATAGATGTCCAGCACGGTTCGGGCCTCTTCGTCGAAGCGGCGCATGTCGAGCGTGCGCAACGTGATGGTGGGGTTGCGCCGCCGAACCAGGGCAACGCCGCGTTCTAATTTTTCTGTTTTCAGGTATTTTTTATGAACATAGTAGGCCCACATGGTCATGACCCGCTCAAAGCCCGCCTGCTCCAGAAAGTCGGCGTAGTAAGGCGGGTTATAGGGCATCAGGATAGAAGGAGCGCGATCGAAGCCGTTGACCAGAAGACCGGCTACATCATTCAGGGAGGGGTTGGTGGGGCCCCGCATGCGTTGCAGGCCCTGCGCGCGGAGCCATTCGGCGGCGGCATCGAAGAGGGCGCGGGCGACGGCAAAATCCGACACGCACTCAAAGAAGCCGAAAAAACCAACTCCATCGTTGTACTTCTTCAGGTGCATGCCGTTGATGATCGCCGCAATGCGTCCGACCACGCGCCCGGATGCATCCAGGGCCACAAACGGCTGAATCTGGCCGTGTTCGAAGAACGGGTTTTTCCGCGGGGAGAGCGTCTCTGCCACGTCTCGGCGCAGCGGAGGGACCCAGTAAGGATGCCCGCGGTAGAGCCGGTACGGTAAATCGATAAATTTGCGCAGGAGGCGTCTGCTGCGTACCGGCACTACCTGCACCGGCGTGTCAACGACGGCCGTCTCCGGGGATTTAACAGCTTCCATTGGCCTGGATGACGCCCAGTCGCTTACCGACGCGGTAGAATGCTTCTAGGATGTAGTCCAGCTCTTCGTCGGTGTGCGTGGCCATGAACGACGTTCGCATGAGCGCCTGGCCCTGGGGTACGGCTGGCGGGACCACCGCGTTGACGAATACCCCTTCTTCCAGTAGCTCGCGCCAGAACCGGAAGCAGGTCATCATGTCTCCGATAACGACGGGAATAATGGGCGTCTGGCTGTTCCAGACGTTAAAGCCAGCGTTTCGGAAGCCTTCGCGCATGTAGTCCGAAATTTTCCAGAGCCGCTCGAGCCGTTCCGGTTCCTGTTCAATGATGTCGAGGCATTTCAGAACGGTGGCCACGTTGGCGGGCGGCATGGAGGCCGAAAAAATATGGGCAGAGCTGGTGTGGCGGATGTATTCGATCACATCGCGGTCGCCCACGCAGAACCCGCCCAGGGAGGCAAAGCTTTTCGAGAAGGTGCCGACGGTCAGGTGCACCTTGTGCTCCAGGCCGAAATAGGCAGCCGAGCCCCGTCCGCCCGGACCGATGACGCCGACGGCATGGGCATCGTCCAGCATGAGTGCGGCGCCGAACTCTTCGGCCAGCTCCACCAGCTCTGGCACGCGGGCAATCACGCCGCTCATAGAGAATACGCCATCGGTAACGATCAGCTTCCCCGCTTCCGGACGTTCGGCCTGTGCGCGTTCGAGCAGGCGGCGCAGATGATCCAGGTCGTTGTGCCGGTAGCGCACCGTATCGGCCAGGCTGACCTGCGTCCCGGCCACGATGCTTGCGTGATTGTCCTTATCCGAAAAGATGATGTCATTTTTGGAAGTGAGCGCCTGGATGACGCCCATGTTGGTCATGTATCCGGTCGAGAAGACGATGCAGGCTTCCCGTCCCATGAAGCGGGCCAGACGCTCTTCCAGCTCCAGGTGCAGGTCCAGCGTACCATTGAGAAAGCGGCTTCCCGTACACCCCGTTCCGTACTTACGGACCGCTTCGATAGCGGCTTCTTTAACCCGGGGGTCCGAAGTAAGCCCCAGGTAGTTGTTTGAGCCCGCCATGATGACTTCCCGGCCGTTAATAATGGCGCGGGTTCCTTCATTGCGCTCAATGGGACGAAAGTATGGGTACAGGCCCGCCGCCTGCACCCGGGCGTAATCGCCGTCTGGCGCAAAGAATTTGTGGCACTTGGCAAACAGGCTGGGCTCCGAAGACGACACCTGTGTATCCAGCCGTTCCTGTGGCGTACGGGCCGCGTCCGACATGGGCATATCCTGCAATGGTTTCTACATTTGGGGCAGCATCCTTAAACTTGCGCTAAAACGCAGTATGGAGCACAAGGATCTATGGCGCATCGTTCCTATTCGGTTTAGATGAACGAAAGCGCGGTATTTTCACGGATGGTTTGCAGAGGACGTCCCCGATAGCGGCGCATCTCCAGGCGATGCAGCAGGCGTTCAATGAAATCCAGTGCCATTTCATTGCCGCAGCGCAACGGATGGGCCTGCAAACGCTGCCGGTAATAGGGGCAGGCTTCCAGAAAGCGCTGGACATCGTCTGCGCGCAGCTCTCGGTCGCAAATTGCCATGCCCAGTCCCTTTCGCTCTAAGAACAGGGCGTTGAGCGTTTGCTCAAAAATGCCCCGGTTGGGGACGACCAGTAGCGGTTTGCCCAGGTAAAGGGCCTCGCTCATCAGCGTAAAACCTGCAGTGCAAAGAACGGCCCGGCAGCGAGCCAGATCTTCTAAAAAGCCGTCGATGGTAGGGGGCTTAAACGTCAGGTTGGGATAGTCGTCTGCATGAGGGGAGCGAGGGACGTTATAGAGCACAAACGGTACAGGAAGAGAGGCCAGCACTTCTGGTAAATGATCCACGCCTTCTGGCTGGTTAAAGTAAACCAGTACATGCGCCTCTTCGGTGGGCGTCAGGTGTTGCACTTCGGGGCGAATAATGGGGGGGATCAGCGTGGTGCGTTCGGGATGGCGCAGCGGCAAAAAGTAAAACGAAGTCAGCAGCACGTGCAGGGGACGGGGCGGAGCAATCAGGTGAATGGCCAGGTGGGCAAGCAGCGCATCTTTCCAGTAACGGAAAGGGAGCGTGTAGCGCGTTTCCGTAATGACTTGCTGATGGTTGAATGACAGCACGGGCAGGCCCAGCCGGGCGGCCGCACGGGGCGTGAGCGCTTCAAAGTCGGTAATCACCAGATGCGGACGGAAGTCAGCCAGCAACTCGGTGAGTTCGTCAAGCAGGCAGCGCAACTTGCGGAGCACCGGTAGATTAGCGCGCAGGGTGGCTGCCAGGCGCATGCGATTGCCATGCAGCACCTGCCGAAGGGCAGGAACAGGCCAGACGGGCTCGCCGCAGGCTTCCAGCACAGCCCGGGCCGTGCCGCCACAGCAGAAACGAAGCTCATGGCCTCGCTCGCGCAGGCCCCGGGCGATCGCCAGCACGCGCGAAGCATGGCCCCGCCCCTGCCCACTCAATGCATAGACAATGCGTGCCATGAGACTGATGCTTCCCCTGCAGGCCGGATGGTCGCGACATTTGGCTGGAAGATCGTAAAATTCATGCAGAAAAGAAAATCAAAATTTCAAAATCGCCAGAACAGGTGCATAGTGGTTCCGTTTGGTCCAGGAAATACAGAGACTTGCAGGTTTTCACTCACGTCGAAATCATACAGGTGCGCGTGAACATACGCGTCCAGTACGGTCAGTCCGTACCATAAGCCCAGCGCAATGTAGGTAAGGTCTCGGTTACGGCGATAGCGGTCGCGCTGCAGGCGCAGCAGATCGGCACGACCGGCTTCGATCACGGTGCGGAAGCGTTCCCCTGCTTCCCGGTACTGGGGATACTGTTCGGGCGCGATGGCATACAGGTAGGCGTGGCGGTAGAGCAGATAGCGTTCGTTCAAAAAATGAGCCAGCGCTGCCAGACCGCCCAGTCCCGCATAGACAAAGGGGACTTTCCAGTACTGACGGTTGTAGATCTGTCCCCATCCGGGAAGCACCAGCGCCCGCCAGAGGGCTCCGTTCGGGGAATGGGTCGAGTCGGGAGGCCGGGGCGCAGGAGCTTCCCCTGCAAAGAGCAGGAAAGCCAGCAGCAGCCCCGTCATGTGCCCAGTAGCAGGTTCAGGAGGCGTTCCAGCTCCTCATCCGAGAAATAAGCGATTTCAATGCGTCCCCCTCGGCCACCTGTGCGATGCCGGATGCGCACCTGGGTGCCCAGCCGTCGACGCAACTGGTCTTCGTAGGTGCGAAGCTGGAGCGTTTCAGGGTCGGGTTCAGCGGAAGCGGGTGTTGTTTCAGAGGCATGCTGGCGTTCCTGGCGGCGATGCCAGGCGCGCACGCGTTCTTCGACTTCGCGGACGGAGAGCTGCTTCGTTTCTATTTCCTGCAATAGGCGAAGCTGGACAGGCTCAGGCAAGCCAATCAGGGCGCGCGCGTGCCCTGCTGTAATGGTCCCGTCGCGCAGGCTGGCCTGGATGCGGGGCGGAAGCTTGAGCAGGCGCAAAAAGTTGGCTATTGTTGCGCGATTCTTGCCTACCTTCTCCGCAACCTGCTCCTGGGTCAGTCCGCATTCTTCAATCAGCCGCTGGTAACCCAGAGCTACTTCAATAGGATTCAGCTCTTCACGCTGGACGTTCTCGACCAGCGCCATCTCCAGCATTTCTTCGGTGTCGGCCTCACGCACATAGGCCGGGATGCGTTTCAGACCAGCGCGCCGCGCTGCCCGCAGGCGGCGTTCGCCGGAGATCACCTCAAACTCATTGTTTCCCAACGCCCGCACCGTAATGGGCTGAATGATGCCCAGTTGCGCAATAGAGCGGGCCAGCTCATCCAGAGACTCTTCGTCGAAGTCTTTCCGCGGCTGGTATGGGTTGGGACGAATCCGGTCGATTTCAATCTCGGCTACCCGTCCCAGTAGGCGAAGCCGCTCTTCAAAATGGTAGAGCCGACTTTTCGGCGTTTCAACGCCCGTTACTTCTTCAGGCGGGGTTGTCTCTTGGTTTGCGCTTGGGAGCAGGGCGCTCAACCCGCGCCCCAGGGCTACTTTTTTCGTGGCCATAAACCTGTGTTGGCTTGCTTAGGCGTCACGTCCGGGGTGCTGGCGAAGCGAAGTGGCGTCGGAAGACGCCGAGGGCGAACGTCCGCTGGCAGGGATGGACAAACCGTTGGTAGAAGCTGCTTCGGTTGTTGGCTCCGGCAGCAAAAAACGCTGGTTGTTCTGGATGATTTCACGGGCCAGCGCCATGTAATTACGGGCTCCTATGCTGGTAATGTCGTAGAGCAAAACCGGCCGGCCAAAGCTGGGCGCCTCCGAAAGACGCACGTTGCGCTGCACGATGGTGCGAAAGACGCGGTCGCCGAAGTAGCGGCGCACTTCTTCGGCTACCTGGTTGGAAAGGCGCAGCCGGGTATCAAACATGGTAAGGAGCACTCCTTCAATTTCTAGCTCTGGATTGAGATGCTGGCGTACGATTTTGATCGTGTTCAGAAGCTGGCCCAGTCCTTCCAGGGCAAAATATTCGGCCTGGACAGGAATGAGCACGGAGTTGGCGGCCGTCAGGGCGTTGAGCGTCAACAGGCCCAGTGAGGGAGGACAATCAATAATGATAAAGTCGTACTTGCGGCGGGCGCGACGCAACGCATTGGCCAGAATCCGTTCCCGCTCCATGACATCGATCATCTCAATCTCGGCGCCGACCAGGTTGATGTGGCTGGGGACGACTTCCAGAAATGGCAGCTCGGTTGGCTGAATGGCTTCTTCCAGGGAAATGTCGCCGATGAGCACCTCGTAGGTGGATTTCTGGACCGTTCGGGGATTGATTCCCACGCCTGAAGAACAGTTGGCCTGTGGATCGATGTCGATCAGCAGGGTGGGATGCTCGATGGCTGCCAGGGAAGCAGCCAGGTTGATCGCGGTGGTGGTTTTTCCGACGCCGCCTTTCTGGTTGGCTATCGCAATAACTTTACCCATGGGATTATAAAAGCTTATAGCCACCGGATCTACAAACGGAGCAGAAACGGATGGTGGCCGGCCTTTGTTGCACAGGTGCCAACGCACACAACCTGCGGGTTCTCTAATCTATAAAGAAACGAAAGCGTAAACCAGTCCCCTCGCAAAAAAGCAGCCCACTGGATCACGCTCTGTAGAGCTGCGTTGAGAAAAAAACAGAATTTGCCCCGATCGGTCAAAATGGCGCGCCGTTTTGTTCTAAAGCCAGAGGCCGAGCTTCCTCCTGCCCGTCTGACGGTAGACTATGCCGGAGCGCTCAACCCGCAACAGTATGCGGTAGTGACAGCTGGCGGCGGTCCCATTCTCGTGGTAGCCGGAGCGGGCACCGGGAAGACGCGGACGCTGGTCTATCGCGTGGCCTATCTCGTCGAGACCGGGACGCCGCCGGAGGAAATCGTCCTCTTAACATTTACCCGGCGGGCCGCGCGAGAAATGCTGGCGCGGGCAGCGGCCTTGCTCGACGGTCGCTGCGAACGGGTGCAGGGCGGTACCTTTCACGCCTTCTGTCTAGGGCTGCTTCGGCGTTACGCCGGTCGGCTGGGGTATCCCACCAACTTTACGGTCCTGGATGCCTCCGATGCAGCGGACGTGATCGATCTGCTCCGAACGGCCCATGGACTGCACCGGAGCGGCCGCCGCTTTCCCCGAAAACAGACGATTCAGGCCATCTTTTCGGCCGCTGCCAGTCATCCCGACGCCGATCTGGAAGCAATCTTGCAGATGCGCTACCCGCAATTTTTAGAGCACCTGGAGGCGCTTCGCATGCTTCGCGAAGACTACGCCCGTTACAAGCGCCAGCACGGGCTCATGGACTATGACGACCTATTGGCCTGCACCATCGAACTCTTTGCCCGACATCCTGACGTGCATCGTCAGGTGGCGGCGCGATGCCGCCACGTGCTCGTCGATGAATACCAGGACACCAACCGGCTCCAGGCGCAGATCGTGCAGCATCTGGCTGCTGTGCACGGTAACGTCATGGCTGTAGGCGACGATGCTCAGTCAATCTACCGCTTTCGCGGGGCCGACTTCCGCAACATTTTTGAGTTTCCTCGGCTGTTTCCTGACGCACGCATCCTGAAGCTGGAGCAGAACTATCGCTCCACGCAGCCCATTCTGGACCTGGCCAATCGGATCATTCAGCGGGCGCACCGCCGCTACGATAAAGTGCTTTTCAGCGAGCGCAAACAAGGCGAACGCCCCGCCATTATCCCGGCGCCTGATGAGCGCACCGAAAGCCGCTTCGTCTGCCAGATGATCCTGACGCTCCGCGAGCAGGGCGTGCCACTGCATCAGATGGCCGTGCTGTTCCGGAGCAGCCACAATGCCTTTGACCTGGAGCTGGAGCTTAACCGACGCGGCATTCCCTATGTAAAGTACGGAGGACTCAAGCTCAGCGAAGCCGCGCACGTGAAGGACCTGCTGGCCTATCTCCGGTTGCTCGAAAACCCGAAGGATGCAGCGGCATGGAACCGCGTGCTGCAGTTGATTGAAGGCATTGGCCCGCGCACGGCTCAGCGCTTGATCGAATGGATCACCTCGGCAGATGGCGCGCCGTTTACGCTGGAAGAGCGACCCTTCTCGCCGCGCTATGCTGAGGCGCTGATCCGGCTGTTTACGCTGCTGCGTAAGCTGAAAGAAACCGATCTGCCCGTAGAGGCGCAATTGACCGAACTGCTGCATTACTACCGTCCGCTGTGCGAACGCCGCTACTACGAAGACTACCCGCGGCGGTTGCAGGACCTGGAGCACCTGGTCAGCCTGAGCGCGCGCTTTCAGAGCCGGGCTGCCTTTCTGGAGGCCCTGGTGCTGGACCCGCTGGAGCTAACCGCACTGGAAGTGGATCCGCTTGTCGAAGACGAACCGCCGCTGGTGCTCTCAACCATCCATTCAGCCAAGGGGCTGGAATTCCATACAGTGTTTCTCATCCACGCCCTGGAGGGAATTCTCCCTTCGGCCTATGCCCTGAGCGATCCAGAGGCGCTGGATGAAGAGTTGCGGCTGCTGTACGTAGCCGTTACCCGCGCTCGCGAAAACCTGTTCATTTCCTATCCTATGGTGCGTTACCAGGCAGGAACCGGTTCATACCTGACCAGCCCCAGTCGCTTCCTCGACAATCTGCCGGAGGAGGTTCTGGAACCCTGGGTGCTGGTCGAGGAACCGACTACGCCTTCTATCCATGAACTTCCAGGTTCAAGCGCTTCCGCATTACCGGCTGCCGACTAGCAATGGAACGCTATCGCGCACCTGTTCCAAGCGGTGCCGTCCTGACCATCGAAGAGGTCGGACTGGAACAACTGGAGGTAATTCGCGAACTGAACCGGGCCATCTTTGAGGAAGAGCGCATCATTAATACGTTCGATCGGGACGATCTCATGATTTTGCTGGCCCGGGTGGACGGGGTGCCCGTTGGGTTCAAAATTGGCTATCGGGAAAACAGCCGCACGTTTTACAGCGCCAAGGGGGGCGTGCTGCCGGCCTACCGGCGTCAGGGCATTGCCCGCCAACTGCTGTACGTGATGATGGAACGGGCGCGCCAGAAGGGCTACCGACGCTTCGCCTACGATACGTTTCCGAACCGGCATCCCGGCATGGCTGTGCTGGGACTGACCGAGGGATTCCGGGTCACCCGCGCCGACTACAATACATTTTATCGCGACTATCGACTGCGGCTGGAAAAAGACCTGTAACGCTGATGGGCGGAGAAAGCAGATAATCCGTCCTACGCTATCATTCTTTTGAGCTGCGGGCACCTCTTTCACTGCCGCACTGCCACCCGGTAGCGCCCGATCAACCGACGAGCCGGCTCGTCCGACAAGCGAATGTAAAGATGATAGACCCCGTCTCGCCCCAGCACCGGGCCCGGAAGCTCCAGCGGCTGCTGTCACCTGCCCGAAATCGAAACAAGCACCCCATAGGGCTCAATCGCCGCACTCGCACAAGAGGGCTCCGCTGACCACCACCCACAGCCACCGGCAGCCATGCCCCTCCCGAGAGATGCACTTACGGCCGGAGTCCAGCAGCTCGAAGTACATGCGGCTTCAAGCGGCCTACGAGCCAGTGATTCTCTGTTTCGTAATTCGGATGCGTGAAAAACAAGGTCCCTGTCTGTGGATTAACCGCCAGCAGTCGAGGTACGTCCGTCACTTCAAACAATACGCTTCCTCTCGGCGTGACTCCTGCCAGACTCCAGCGGGCCTTTCGGCGTTGAACATCCAACAAATCCTTATAAAGAATTAGAATGATTTTTCGGTTTAACCAGAAAACGCGCGTCAAAAGCGAGTGACTTTCTAAAAACTGAGTAAATGCTTCCAACGAGGCTATTGGCTTTTCAGGAATCGTTCGTCGAAAATGGCGTAAGGGCACTTCAATCGCTTCAATAAACCGGCCATTTAGATCAAAAAAATAAAGCCGGTTCAACAAAAGAAAAGTGGCTACAATACGATCACCCAGTACATCCGCATCAACTAAATGTGCCAATGAATGTATTACGCCACCATACTGGCCCGGAGAAATAGGATGAGGAAAAAAGCTTTTGGTAATCTTTCCCTTTTCTGGATCGAAAAAATGAAGCAACGGCTGAGCACCTCGCTGGGCTTTTCGCATGCCAATTAATAAAACTTCAGGCCCCGGTACATCCCGCACCGCATAGGTTCCTGATACGACAACCCGGGTATACCGCCGGATAAACTTTCCACGGGAATCAAATAACGAGAGATGCCCTCCAAAATCAGGGACCAGAATCCTACCGGATAAAAGGCGGACCGGCGCCCGAGGATGACGCAATCTACCCGGCGCCTCCCCGGGACCGCCAAAATATAAACGTAGATGACCTTCTTGCGTGTAAAGGCGCACCTGATGCTCCTGAACATCCGCTACCAGAAAGCCTCCTTCCGGATCTAAACTCACCTCAATAATTCCTGTAAATGTTTCTTCTGTCTCCTCAAGTTTGAGCGAGTCAACCCATAGGATTACATCCTCGATAGATTGTCCCAGGGAGGTAAGTGAATAAATCCAGATTATTATTAAAATTAAAAATATTCTACATGTATCTTTGAACATAATGATTATTGACTTTTTATTGAACAATGGCAATTCCACAATCAAAGCAGCATAACGGTCTTCCATAACAGGGAATAAGCCAGTTGCAGTAGATCTCTTTCCTTATCCAATCATAGTCCAAACTGGGACACTCTGCGGAGGTCCTTTCTTCAGAAACTGCCGGCACAATCCACGGCAGCAGGCTCAGGCCTACCGCCACCACCAGAAACAACGTCGCCAGCCGATCCTTCCAGCGTCTCATAGCTCACCTCCTTCTGGTTGGTTTTTGAGAACAGAAAGATCTTCGCGGAAATAAGCAGCCAACAACAGCCGCACCGACTCAACCCCCCGCACCGTGCGCAACGCCTCCGGCCCCAGCTCCCCCACCACCCGACCCTCCCGCCGCACCAGCGCCCGCGGCAACGCCAACGCCCCATAATGCCGCCCGTACCAACCCACCGAATCCCACCACACCGCGAACGGAAATCCCATCACCGCCGCATAGCGGCGTGCCAGCTCCCGGCTCCGGTCTTCCAGAATCCCCACCACCCGATAGCCCAGCGCCTGCGCCCCTTCGACCCAGAAGGCCGCCGTGCGCGCCACCGTCTGCCCGCAGTCGTCCGGGCTGAAAAACAGCAGCACCTCGCCCGGGCGGTCAGTTGGTACTGGAGCTTTGGTCGGGGTCCAGACGGGCACGAACGCCTTGGACGGGAAGGGCACCTGCGGCAGGCGTCGCTGCGTTTGCCAGCCGTAGAGGCTCCAGCTTAGCGCGACAAGCAGCAAGCCCAGGCTGATTTTCCAG
>NZ_FRAU01000006.1 GCF_900142415.1 Rhodothermus profundi | reverse complement strand
TGCTGCAGCAGAATGCGGCCGTGCTGGCCCGCGGCACGCTCGACGGCCTCCGGGTGCAGGCAACCCCCGTGCGCATCGAGGGCCTGACCCTCACGCAGAAAAGCAGCCTGGCCATGGCCGCCCAGCGCGGCGCCCTGGTGGTCTTCGAACCGCTGGGACTGCAGCAGGGACGGCTGCGCTACTACGACCCCGAAGGCCGGCTGCGCTGGGAGCAGACGCTGCCAATGATGTTTCGGGAGGACGAGGCCTGGGGCACGTGGCTGGCGATCTCGGAGGATGGGCGGCGCGTGGTGTTGTACGAGTGGCGCGGGGAGAGCTGGTCGGCGCGGGCGGTGCTGGACGAGACGGGTCGGGTGCTGGGCGAGTGGATTGCAGAGCTGCACATGGCGCCCAGCGGACGGTATTTCTACGGGGCTTCTCGGTTCAGGTTTTTCGACGCAGAGTTGCGGCCGTTGGCTTTAGGGTTGGAGGAGGCGTTTGGGATCAAGGCGGGGGAGGGGCGTGTGGCGCAGTATCGGGTCTTTCGTGGGGATCGGCTGGTGGCGCTGGTCAAGCCGTCGCGTTCGGAGCCGCTGACGTTGTTCGTGTACGACTTGACGCAGCGCAGGGTGCTGTTCCGCCGGGCGTTGAGCTCGAATTTCCATCTCAAACTTCGAGAAGAAAGAGCCGATTTGCGGGGTTCGACGTTTGTGGTGAGCATTGTTCGCTGGATGCAGCGGGGCGTGTTGCTCTGGATCGTGGATCTGGAGACGGGGCAGGTGCGGGAGCAGGTGATCCGCAGGTTCCATCATCTGCTGTTGTCGGAGGACGGGCGGTTTGTGGTAGTGGGAGATCTGGTGCGAGAGGGCGGAAAAAGTGTGAACTACGTGCGGCTCATTGAGGTGCGGACGGGTCAGGAGCAGGGGCCTTATCGGATTGAGGGAGGGATGAAATATCCGCGGTGGTGTTGGGTGGAAGGCGGGGAGGTTCGGCTGTACGGGTGGCTTCCGGAGCGGGTGCCGGATCGGGAGCTGGTGGTGCTTCGGGGCGGGAAGGTGGTCGGGCACATGTACGGATGGTTTGGGCGGGGGTTGTCGTTCGGATATGTGCCGGTGGGGGTCGCCTCGAAGGCGGTTGTTTTGCAGCAGGTGACGCTTACACGTTGAGCCAGTCTGCTACAACCTCAAGCAAGCGTTTCCGTCATGAAGCGTTTCTGGCTATCCATAGGGGGCCTGCACGTGGCGGTGGTGGTTCTGGGTCAGGTACCAGGTCCCTGGCCGATCAGCAACAGTTATGAGGAGCATGCCGATGTGATCACCAGTGCCTTTGGGCCGCGGAATAATGGAGGGCGCTATCAGATAACACGACGATACCGACTTGAACCAACCCGGCATTTCCTGCCGGGCTCCCGGTCCCGCAGGACGGCTACCGTACCGTCCGTCGCTTTTGTACAGAAAACGCCGCAGCAGATGGCGTCTTACACCTCGGCGCCGATTTCAACAAGGCGAACGCCCTCTAGGCCCATAGCTTCGTAGGTAGCTCCGGCAAACGCAGGGATTGTCTCCGCAATCTCCTGCATGATGTATTTGGGCCCCTTGTAGCGTAGTGGATGGCCCAGCCGCTCGGCCACCTCGGGCAGTATCTCCCAGCTCGGCTTGCAGTCCACCTGGTGTTGTTCATTGTACCAGCGGTCGTAGGGCGTGCCGTGCTGATCCAGGCGGCTTTTGCCGATCTCCCGCATCAGTACCCGGTTGACGGTACGGATTGCTTTAGCGGGACGTACGCGCTGGGCATGCCCGTCGCAGTTCACGTAGGTACCGACGGTTTCGACGACCGTGGCGGCTGGCAGCGCTACGTCGGCTACTGCCAGGGTCTGGTTGGTGGTGTTGTAGTAGTGCAGGATGACCGGAATGTTGGCCAGGGCCTCGGCCGGAAAGAGTCCGGAGCCGACCGGGTCGTCTTCAAGGACGTACACGGCCTGAATCTCACCACTTTCCAGCCGACTCCGCAGGAGTGCTTCATCAACGGGCAGGATGCCCAGCCGCTGGCAGCCCTGAGCGTTGGGTGTGCGATCGTCGGTGCGGAGCCAGCCATCGCCATGGCCGGGTTCGATGTGGGGAATGTACACAGGCGAGTCAGCGCCCAGGGCTTCGGCCAGACGTTTGAGCAGGTAGTTGTCTTCGACGGTGGCATAGGCTGAACCCAGGAACAGGATGCGGCGGCCGTCGATGCCTGCCAGCAATGCCGCTGCATGGTCGTAGGCTTCCTCCCAGCTTACCCGCACCAGACGACCTTCGCGGCGCACCTCGGGGCCGTCCGGACGGTTTTCGTTGAAGCGGTGATACTCGAGCCGGTCTTCGTCGGGTAGCCAGTATTCGTTGACCGCAGCATTGGCCCGGGGCGTGATTTCAACGATCAGGTTGTCCCGCACCCAGTAGTAGCAGTTGGAGCCCTTGGCATTCGTGATGGTGATGGAGGGGGTAGCGCTCATTTCCCAGGGACGCGCCTTGAAACGAGCATCAATGGAGGTCAGGGCTCCTACGGGACATAGATCGATAACATTCATGGAGTACGGGTCATCGAACACCACGCCGGGCGGTGTGATAGGATAGTTGCGGACGCCGCGTTCGATGATGGTGAGCTGGTGGCTTTTGGAGATCTCGTCGGTGAAACGGACGCAGCGTGTGCAGTTAATGCAGCGCTCGGCGTCGAGCATCACGCGGGGGCCCAGCCGTACGCGTTTGGGTTTGTGCACCTTGAGGAACTCGAAGCGAGAGCCCTCGGGCCCGTACTTATAGGCCTGAATCTGGAGCGGGCACTTGCCGGCCTGGTCGCAGATCGGGCAGTCGAGGGGATGGTTGATCAGCAGAAATTCCAGGTTGTCACGCTGGGCGCGCGCGACCTTCTCGCTGGTGCGATGCGTCTTGACGACCATCCCGTCGGCCATATCCAGGGAACAGCTCGTCTGGAGCTTGGGCATGAACTGGATGACGGGCTGGCCGTTTTCGTCCAATTTAGGCTTGCCGGTTTCCCGGTCGATCACCGGCATGCCCACTTCCACCAGGCACTGTCGGCAGTTGGCCGGAATCGACAGCGCTGGATGATAGCAAAAGTGAGGTAGCTCGATGCCGTGGTCCAGGCAAAACTGAAGCAGCTTGGGCCGCCCTTCGAATTCGTAAACAATGCCGTCTATGGTAATCCGGGGCATAGTGCGTTCAGGTTTGGTCGATCAACTGATGGAGCGCCGGACGATAGTCTTTATATACGATCAGGTCATAGGCGTAGTGGTTGAGCAACCGGTAGGCAAACAGGAAAGTGCCCAGCCGGGCATATCGGAAGCCCCAGTACGGGGCGGAAAGCGACAGGAAGGACGTAGGAAAAAGCACGTAATCGGGCAGCGGAATGCGAAAAATGGCTGCCACCAGTAGTAATGCGATGGCCAGAAAGCCGAAGATCATGCCCACCATGGCCCAGATCCGGTAGTGGCGGAGCTGGGCCATGCGCCGTTCGATAAAGTTTGGGTCCAGAAAACGGGGCAATTCATCGGTGCGCATGCGCAGCGCAACTTCCCCGAGGTCAGGCAGAAGCACCCGGGCGGTCTCCTCGAACAGGAGATCGTTCAGCGAAGGCGGGTAGGAGCTCTTCATCGGTCTATTCGGAGGTCGCAGAAGGTGCGACGTCGATGCCTGAAGGAATCAGGCTGGGTTTGCACTTGGCTTCAAACTCTTCCCGAAAACGCAGGATTGTATACCGCACCGGCCAGGCAGCCGCGTCGGCCAGCGCGCAGACCGTGCGGCCTTCCATCTGGTCGCATAGATCCAGGAGCAGGTCGAGGTCACGCAGGCGGCCTTCCCCTTCGTCAATGCGCGTGACGATGTTTTCGAGCCAGCCGGTTCCTTCGCGACAGGGCGTGCATTGACCGCAGCTTTCATGCGCATAAAAGTGCGTTACCCGTCGCAGCCACGACACCATGTCGGTGTCTTCGTCGAGCACGAGCAGGCCCGCGGTTCCCATCATCGAGCCAGCCTCGCGCAGCGATTCTGCATCCATCGTCACGCCGTCGATCATATCGGCCCGCAGGGGCGGCGTAGAACTGCCGCCAGGAATGACGGCCTTAAGCTTTTTGCCGCCTCGAATACCACCGGCCACTTCGTAAATCAGGTCGGTGATCAGCATGCCGGTAGGGTATTCGTAGACACCTGGCCGGTTGACGTGTCCGGAGATGCCATAGAGTACCGGGCCGGGGTGGTTGGGAGCACCGATGGACGCAAACCACTCGCCCCCATTTCGCAGAATAAGCGGTACGTTGGCCAGCGTCTCCACGTTGTTGATCGTGGTGGGATAGCCCCACAGGCCGCGCTGGGCCGGAAATGGTGGCTTAATGCGCGGGTAGGCCCGCTTGCCTTCAATGGATTCCATCAGGCTGGACTCCTCGCCGCAGATGTAGGCGCCGGCACCCTTGTGGATGACAATATCGGCTGAGAAGTCCGTGCCCATAATGTTCTTTCCTACGTAACCCCGGGCGTAGAGCTTTTCCAGCTCCCGCTCCATATGTTCGATCCACCGGGCAAACTCACCGCGCACGTACAGGTAGCACGTGCGCACCGACATTGCATAGCAGGCGATCAGAATCCCCTCGAAGATCTGGTGGGGGTTGAATTCCATGAGCTGGCGGTCTTTGAACGTGCCCGGTTCACTTTCGTCGCCGTTGCAACACAGGAAGCGGGGACGGTCATCTACCGGTGGCATGAAGCTCCACTTCAGACCGGTGGGAAAGCCCGCGCCACCCCGGCCGCGCAGCTTGCTTTTTTTGACCTCCTCGATCACGGTCCGAGGATCCCAGCGGTCGGAGGTAAGCACGTCGCGCAGGGTCTGGTAGCCTCCGTGCGCTTCGTACACTTCCAACCGGTGTAGATCCCGCACGGGCGGGAGCAACACCCGTTTGTAGTTTCGCCAGTCTCCGGCTTTGCTCTGCACTCCGTTAGTGGTCATATGCTTCACAGGTTAAGCGCGAGGGTTGGGAAACAACCGGCCTCTTTCGATAGAAGCTCCAGGTCGGGCCCGGGGAGCGAGCGCGTCGGGTGGAGAAAGCGCCTGCGATGATCCATAGGGTGCGTCTTCGGGAGGGCGGGGAATTTCGAGCACGCGGTCGAAGGACAGCAAGGCACTGGTCCCCTCGACCACCGCGGTTGTTGGATGTGCTGTGACCGTGTCGTCGAAGGGGGCCTCCTCCGCAACCACGTCAGGCGCCGGCTCACTGTCCCGATCCAGCGCCCGGAGCAACTGCACGCGCATATCGAACTGCTGCAGCAGAAAAACGCCTCGGAAGGATTCCTCACCGCGACGGATTGCTGCTGCGTGGCGGGACGAGAAGCTCGTTTTCTGGAGGATGAGGCGGTCGTCAGGGACGAGGAGCCCGATTTCGGCCAGTTTGTCGAAGGCCTTGCGTCTCCAGCAATATGTTCGCACCGCCTCCATCCTGACTTAGCGTGTTTGGCGGGCCACCGGAGGCGTCTGGTACGACTCGACCGCCTCGGCGTCTGAGCGCCGATTGCCCCCCAGTTCGGCTTCGTCCTGGGGGAGCGTCAGCGAAACAAAGGGCGGTAGTTTGCCCTGTTTCAGGTCTTCCAGCAATTGGTCGACCTTCTCAGGCGTCAGGTTGTGGACATACGGTCCATTGGATACCTGTAAAACTGGCGCCGAGCCGCAGGCGCCCAGACATTCGACTTCCTGGAGGGTAAACAGGCCATCCGGTGTGGTTTCGCCCTTATGGATTCCCAGTTTTTCTTCCAGGTAGTGCAGGATGTCGTAACCTCCGCATACCTGGCAGGTAAAGCAAGTGCAGACGTCCAGCACGTACTTTCCTTTCTTTTCTTTGTAGTACTGCGTGTAGAAGGTAGCCACGCCATACACCTGAGCATAGGGAATGCCCAGCTCATCGGCCACCAGTTGCAGTACTTCCGGCGGCAGGAAGCCAAACTTTTCCTGGGCCAGCCAGAGCGTTTTCATCACAGCGCCGGCTGGTTCCAGGTACTGTTCCTTGAAGCGGGCAATTTTTTGCTTTTCCTCTTCCGTAAAGTAAAGCTGGTCGGCAGGAATCTGTGGTTCCGGTTGCAGATCTGGCAGCGGAACCACCGGTTTTTTGACAAAATCAGCCATCGTGGCCTGTAGGTTGCTCGTTTATTTATCAGCTTCGCCCATGACCGGATCAATGGTGCCGATCAAAATCACCATGTCACCGATCATGGCACCTTCCATCATGTATTCGAGGCCCTGTAGGTTGGAGAAGCTGGGCGCCTTGATGCGCACGCGCCACGGCTTGCCGGTGCCGTCCGAAATGATATAGAAGCCCAGTTCGCCCTTCGGAGCTTCAATTGCGTGGTAGCTGTGAGCACCTTTGGGCGGGCAGACGCCCACATCGGTGTACAGGAAGTCATGAATCATCCCCTCCATGGAGTAGTAGACTTCTTCCTTGGAAGGGTAAGCCAGCTTGGCGTTATCGTTGCGGATGGGACCTTCGGGCAGCCGTTCCAGGCACTGGCGGATAATGCGCACGCTTTCTTTCATTTCCTCCATCCGCACGAAGTAGCGGGCCAGGCTATCCCCTTCCGTACGGATCGGGATATTGAAGTCTACCTCGTCGTATTTCAGGTAGGGTTCAAAGCGACGGATGTCATAGTCAACCCCACTTCCGCGCAGGTTGGGTCCTGTGACGCCCAGCTCGATCGCCTCTTCCGCGGTCAGGACGCCGATGCCTTCGTTGCGATCGATCCAGATTTTATTGCGATTGATAATTTTCTCCCAGTCGGCCAGTTCTCTGGGAAACTCTTCGACGAAGCGGCGAATCATGGCGAGGGCAGTCGGCGACAGGTCTGACGCTACGCCCCCGATGCGGCTGTGCGAGACCGTAAAACGAGCGCCACACACCTCGTCGAAGATGCTGTAGATCTCTTCGCGGTACTTAAAGGCCCAGAGGAAGACAGATACGGCGCCGGCGTCCATCAGGCCTACGCCCAGCCAGAGCAGGTGGCTGGAGATGCGGGCCAGTTCACACATGATCATGCGGATCCACTGGGCCCGCTCCGGCACTTCGATGCCGGCTACTTTTTCGACGGCCAGGCACCAGGCCACGTTGTTGGAGTAAGGCGACAGGTAGTCCATGCGGTCGGTGTAGGGCATGAACTCCTGGTAGGTTTTGTGTTCGGCCACTTTTTCCAGGCCCCGGTGCAGGTAGCCCAGGTCGATCACACATTTTTCCATGACCTCGCCGTCGAGCTTCACGATGCACCGGAGCACTCCGTGCGTGGCCGGGTGCTGGGGCCCGATATTAAGAATCATCTCATGTTCGAGCGGATCGGGCTCGCCGTCGCCGCCGGGAGGTCGATGCCGCTCTTCCAGCCACGCATGTTTGGTTTCTAGCCGGCGATAGATGGCCTCGTTGTGGCGGGGCCAGAAGTTGAACAGACCCTGACGGTCAGGTCCTACAAAACTGGGCGCCGTGCTCATGGTTGTGGGTTCGGCTCAGTGCTCAGAGACTTCTTCGTCGGCTGGGGGCTCTTCGTAGCCCGCTGGGGGCGTGTAGCCGTGGGCTCGGGCGAAGGGATCGCGCGTCAGCGGGCCGCCCGGCGTTTGGGCAGGCAGGGGGAGGGAGCCCGGGATGCCCAGCAGCGGAAATTCTTTGCGCAGCGGGTGGTATTCGAAGTCTTCCGGCAGGTACATCCGCCGCAGGTCCGGGTGGCCTTCGAAGCGAATGCCAAACATGTCGTAGCATTCGCGTTCGTTCCAGTTGGCAGCCCGGTAGACGGAGGTCACCGAGGGCACCACCGGGTTTTCTTCGTCCACGCGTACTTTCAGGCGAATGCGCTTGCGGCGCGCAATGGATACCAGATTGTAAAACACCTCAAAGCGTCCCTCCTCGGTGAAGCGGTCGATGCCGCCCAGATCGGCCAGGTAGTTGAAGCCCTGCTTTTCTTTCAGAAAGCGGCATACTTCCACGATTTTGTCGGTGCGGACGCGCACCGTATGCTCGCCGGCATACACGTCCACCGCTTCGATGATGTCGCCAAAGTGCTCTTTCAGGGCTTCGACTACCTCCGGCACATACGTAGTAGCTTTGGCATGGGGATTCAGCTCATCCCCACGGGGTGGATCGACCGGCGTGAAGTGGAATTTCAGCGCTTCGGGTGTTTTTGGGCGGTCGTTTCCGGATAGTTCAGCCATGGCAGCATTCAGGTCGACTTCAGCGGCCGGTGCAGTACGTCGCGCGCCACCGGCTCCTCGCCTTCGGGAGAGAGCACATGCGGGCGTGCAGGCGGAGCAGCCTCGCGCGGCTCTCCGTAGGTGTAATCCTGCGCGACCGAATATTCGTTGCGGATTTTCTCCTGAATATCCATCAGGGCGTGCAGAACCGCCTCCGGGCGGGGAGGGCAGCCGGGAATGTAAACGTCAACCGGTAGGAAGTTGTCGACGCCCTGCACCACCCCATAGCAGCGATGCATTCCGCCTGTTGAGGCGCAAGCACCCATCGCGATGCACCACTTGGGGTCGGGCATCTGGTCCCACACGCGTCGGATGGCATGCGCCATTTTGTAGGTGCACCATCCGGCCACAATCATCAGGTCAGCCTGACGCGGCGAGAACCGCATGGCTTCGCTGCCGAAGCGCGCCACGTCATATTTAGGGCCGGCAAAGGCCATCATTTCGATGGCGCAGCAGGCCAGGCCCATCGGCATGGGCATCAGCGAATTGGAGCGCGCCCAGTTCAGGAGCACGTCCAATCGCGTCGTTAGAAACCCTTCTCGAAGATCTAGCATGGGGCAAATCAGTTAGATTCAATACCTCAGCCCGAACGGGTTAAATGTGCCAGGGCGGGGGCTGTTTCGGGCATGCGGTTAGTCAAATTCCAGGCCGCCTTTCTTGATATCGTACAGCAGCCCGATGGCCAGGATGATTAAAAAGAAGACTACGACGGCCAGCACGCCCAGACCGGCCCCGGCTTCCAGAAAGTCTCGGTAGCTGACGGCCCATGGATACAGGAAAACGATTTCCACGTCAAACACGATGAAGATCATAGCCACCAGATAGAATTTCACCGTGTAGCGCTCGTGGGCCGTCCCTACCGGGTCCATGCCACTTTCATAGGGCATGCGCTTGATAGGGTTAGGGCGATGCGGCCCCAGAATTTCGGCCAGCTTCAGCAGCGAGAAGGCCAGCCCGAGGGCCAGCCCAATCATGATAAACAGCGGAATAAAATCAGTCAGCATGGTCTCTTTTCAGCAGGATACACCTTCAAATATCTCAAAGTACCGCAGCTTCTGGGAATTCGTCAATGTTTGTTAGATTCTTTAAAAAATGGAGCTATTCCAGTCCGACCCGTCGGAAGATTTCGTCCACGTAGCGCAAGTGGTATGCCGGATCAAAGGCTTCGTCGATCTCTTCTGGTGAGAGGTGCCGGGTGATGCCGGGATGTTGGCGGACGATTTCGTAGAAGGGGCGTTCTTCGTCCCAGGCCTGCATGGCGGCGGGCTGCACCAGGTCGTAGGCAGCCTCGCGGCTCAGTCCTTTGTCGATCAGCATCAGCAGCAGGCGCTGGCTGTTGTAAAGTCCGAAGGTCAGCTCCATGTTGCGGCGCATGCGCTGCGGATAGATCCGCAGTGAATCGAGCACGTCAGCGTAGCGGTGCAGCGCGTAGTGCACGAGCGTAGTAGCGTCGGGCAGGATGACGCGCTCGACCGAGGAGTGGGAGATGTCGCGTTCGTGCCAGAGGGCAACGTTTTCGTAAGCGGAGAGCATGTAGCCGCGTAGCAGGCGCGCACACCCCGTGATGTTTTCAGAAGCGATCGGGTTGCGTTTATGGGGCATGGCCGATGAACCCTTCTGCCCCTGGCCAAAGGCTTCTTCTACCTCGCGCACTTCGCTGCGCTGCAGGTGCCGGACTTCAACAGCCAGTTGTTCCAGCGTAGCCCCGATCAGGGCCAGTACCGACAGGTAGTGTGCGTGGCGATCACGCGCTAGCACCTGGGTGGAGATAGGGGCTGGTTTCAGTCCCAGTTTTTCGCAGGTCAGGCGCTCCACTTCGGGAGGAATATGCGCGAACGTGCCCACGGCCCCGGAGAGTTTGCCCACGCGCATTTCTTCGGCAGCGGCCACAAAGCGGGCCCGGTTGCGTTGCATCATGTCATAAAACAATGCCAGCTTGAGCCCGAACGTTGTGGGTTCGGCGTGCACGCCATGGGTGCGCCCCATCATCAGCGTGCGTTTGTGCTCCCGCGCCCGCCGCGCCAGCACCTCTAAGAAGCGATCCAGGGCCTCCAGGATCAGGTCGTTGGCCTGTTTGAGGCGGTAGGACCAGGCCGTGTCCACCACGTCGGATGACGTAAGGCCGTAATGGATCCAGCGACGTTCTTCGCCCAGCGATTCACTGACGGCCCGCGTGAAGGCGACCACGTCGTGCCGCGTGATTTTTTCCAGTTCATGAATGCGCTGGATGTCGAAACGGGCATTCCGGCGCAGCTTCTCTACGTCTTCTTTCGGAATAACCCCAATTTCAGCCCAGGCCTCACAGGCAGCCAGCTCGACGTCGAGCCATGACTGGTACTGGGCTTCTTCGCTCCAGAGCTGCGCCATTTCGGGGCGCGTGTAGCGCGCAATCATAGCCGTTGAGGTTTCCTGCGTGCAACTTTTGGGACGCTGGAAGTTAGGGACAAACGGAGGGGATTCGGACGAAAAAAGTTCAAAGGCTGCTTCGTTTGCTGCGCAGGTATTTGTAGAGGAGGCGGCGAGCCCGGAAGATATGCGCTTTGACGGTGCCCAGGGGCAGGTTCAGTTCCTGAGCGATTTCCTCATATGACTTTTCCTGTTGATGCCGCATCACGATCACGCGCCGGTATTTTTCAGGCAGTGCGTTGATGGCTTCTTGCAGCAGCATGCGACGCTGATCTTCTACGATATGGCGGTCAGGGAAGTAGGTTGTATCGGCCAGTTCGCGTTCCAGCGTGCCTTCTTTGGTATGGATCGGTTCGTCCAGCGACAGGGTCTTGAGCTTTTTGCGACGCAGGTAGTCAATGGCATGGTTGGTAGCGATTTTGTAGAGCCAGGTTGAAAAAGCGTATTCCGTGGAATAGGTAGACAGGGCAGCGAAGGCTTTGATGAAGGTTTCCTGGACGAGATCGTCCAGGTCGCGGGGGTCTCGGACCAGGCGGGCAATGTGGCGGCGAAGGGCTGGACGGTACTTGTCCATTAAGGCCTGATAGGCGGCCTGGTTGCCCTGCAGCGCCTCAGCCACAAAGGCCCGGTCCTGTTCACTGGAGGCTGAAGGAGAAGAAGACATGCGCATCTTGCCAGCTATCCCGGTCCTCTGGGAGGCAAGATAGTAATGATTGATCTTGAAAAAAACAGGCCCGCGCCGATCCCGCGCGGGCCTGGAAAAAGCAACGGCGACAGTTATTTCACGAAGAGGATTTCGCGGTAAGTAGGCATGGGCCAGTAGTCGTGTGGAACGACGCGCTCCAGCCGATCAGCCACTTCGCGCACGGCCTGCATCGCTGGCAGGACATTGTAGCACTTGTGGCGCGCGTTTTCCTCAGGGGTTTTGCCCCGCTTTCGATTGACGGCGATCAGCACATCGAGGCGCTGGCGCAGCTCGTTAATCAGCGCGGCAACTTCTTCGGCCGTTTCACGGGCGCCGACTACGTTCAGGTCCAGGTCCCTGGCTTCGTCGAGCGTCTCGGTTAGCTCGCGCAGGTACCGCAGCGCGGCTGGCAGGATCATGGTGCGTGCGATGTGTTCAGTCGTTTCGGCTTCAATGTTGAGCGTTTTGGTGTACTGGTCGAGCAGGATCTCATAGCGACTTTCCAGCTCCCGCCGATTAAGCACGCCGTGACGTTCAAAGAGCTGGACGTTCTTTTCGTCGAGCAGATGCTCCAGGGCTTCCACCGTGTTGCGCAAGTTGAGCAGCCCGCGTCGCTCGGCTTCGGCGTGCCATTCAGGGGCGTAGTTGTCCCCGTTAAAGATGATGGGCTTCGCTTCCCGGATAACGGTGCGGAGCACGTCGGCCACAGCCTCTTCGAAAGCCCGCTTCGTGCGCCGACCCTGCGCTTTCAGTTTTTCCTCAAGCATCGTGGCCATGTCGTCGAGCGCATCGGCCACGATGGTGTTGAGCACGGTGTTCGGGAACGAAATCGACTGGGAGGCGCCGACCGCGCGAAACTCAAACTTGTTGCCGGTAAAAGCAAATGGAGAGGTGCGGTTACGGTCGCCGGCATGGCGTGGGAGTGGCGGCAACACCGGCACGCCCAGGCCCAGCAGCCCTCCCTGTTTGCTGCCGCGAACACCCCCCTGTTCGAGCTGATGGAAGATATCTTCAAGCTGTTCCCCGAGAAAGACGCTCATGATAGCCGGAGGCGCTTCGTTGGCGCCCAGCCGATGGTCGTTCCCGGCTGTGGCCACAGAGATGCGCAGTAGGTCTTGATGTTTATGGACGGCCCGTACGACGGCGGCGCAGAAGAACAGGAACTGCATGTTGTCGTGCGGATTATCGCCCGGGTCAAGCAGATTCATGCCCGTATCGGTGGCCATTGACCAGTTGTTATGCTTGCCGGACCCATTGACCCCGGCAAAGGGCTTTTCGTGCAACAGGCAGACCAGTCCGTAGCGCCGCGCCACGTTCTTCAGCGTTTGCATGATGAGCTGCTGATGATCGGCTGCCAGGTTGGCATTTTCAAAGAGGGGAGCAATTTCGTACTGACTCGGTGCGACTTCGTTATGGCGCGTTTTGATGGGCACGCCCAGTTTATAGAGTTCTTTTTCCACCTCCAGCATGAAGGCCAGCACCCGCTCCGGAATGGAGCCAAAGTAGTGGTCCTCCATTTCCTGCCCGCGGGGTGGTTTCGCGCCGAAGAGCGTGCGTCCACAGGTGATCAGGTCGGGGCGGCGGTAATAAAATTCTTCGTCGATCAGGAAATACTCCTGTTCGCTTCCCACTGTAGGATAGACTTTCTGAACGTTTTTCACACCGAAAAGCCGGAGCACGCGGCGCGCCTGTCGGTCGAGCGCGTGCATGGAGCGCAACAGCGGAATTTTGTGGTCAAGCGCTTCGCCGGTCCATGAGGCGAAGGCGGTCGGGATGGCCAGGTAGGCGCCATTGGGGTTTTCCATGATAAAGGCGGGCGAGGTGGGATCCCAGGCCGTGTAACCCCGGGCCTCAAACGTAGCGCGCAGGCCGCCGCTGGGAAAGCTGGAAGCGTCGGGTTCGCCCTGGATCAGATCACGCCCCGAAAACACGGCCATGGCTCCGCCCCCTTTATTGGGCGTAATGAAGCTTTCGTGCTTTTCAGCGGTCATGCCGGTCAGGGGCTGGAACCAGTGCGTGAAGTGCGTGGCGCCCTTTTCAATGGCCCATTCTTTCATGGCCAGGGCCACCGTGTCGGCTATTTCCGGCGAGAGGGGCTCTCCTTTCTCAATGGTAGCCAGCAGACTTTCGTAACCCTTCCGAGGCAGCCGGTTTTTCATTTCCTCCAGCGAGAAGACGTTCTCGCCGAAGATGCGCTCAATGTCCATGGGCTGCGATTGCTGGGGGCGCGACCCGTTGAGCGCCTGGCGCGTTTTGGTCGCCGCCAGCACATTGTAGTCGAGCAATAGTTTGTTCATGGCAGTAGATCAGTTTGCGGGCGTAGGTCAGGGCATTTCAAAGGCTTCGACGGGGACCAGTTCGGTGGGCACCACGGGAAGACGGCGCGTTTCCTTGAAGGTGCTCAGCACAATGCTGGTGATGGTGCCGTGCACGCCGGGCCACGACTGAATGCGCGAAAGCAGGCGTTCTAGCGTTGTGGTGTTGCGCGTGCGCACCTTCAGAATGTGCGAGCCTTCTCCGGTGATTGAATGCACCTCCAGCACTTCGTCCAGCGCGCAGGCGCGACGGATGAACTCCGGATAGTGCTCCGAGCCGTCTACGATCACGCGAATGAAGGCCGTGATATCGAAATGCAGGCGCTTATGGTCCAGCACCGCATGGTAGCCCGTAATGACCCCGCGTTCTTCCAGCTTGCGCATGCGCTCGCTGACGGAAGGGACCGACAGGCCAACTTCTTCCGCAATGCGGTTGCGTTTCATGCGCCCGTGCTCCTGGAGGAGCTCCAGGATGCGGACATCGATTTCATCGATACGTTCTACCGCGCTCATGGCTCAATTGATACAGGTTAAAAGACAAGTTGATGAAATAAGTTTGTCCTTTGTTTTACTTGCCTGAAAAATTATGTTGAATGAAAGGGGTTCCGGTGTGTTGGAAGAAAAAATGAAGCATTTGAGGCAACGGCCAGAGCGGTGCTTAAAAATTTAGAAAGTGCGCAAGACGGGATCCTGAAGCCCGCCTTGGCGGTTGCTTTCCGCGGCAGAAGGGGCCCGTAGCTCAGCGGTTAGAGCAGCGGACTCATAATCCGACGGTCGCAGGTTCGAATCCTGCCGGGCCCACCGGTAACCCCAGAACAGCAAAGCCCCCGGCCCGGGGGCTTTGCTGTAAAGGACGGAAGCCGATCAGGATTTAGCGGTTGCCTGCAGTTTCTTGAGCATTTCGTACACCTCGTGGTCGTGGCGCGCCGGATCAACCTCTTCGAAAATGTGGGCTATGCGTCCCTCCGGATCGATCAAAAACGTAACGCGTCTGGCATACAGCCCGCCGATGCCCAGCACGCCATACGCTCTTGCAATCTTCTTGTCATCGTCACTGATCAGGTCGAAAGGAAGCTTGTACTTGGCTTTGAATCGTTCCTGGGTTTCAAGATTGTCCAGACTGACGCCCAGAATAATAGCATCCAGTGATTGGATTTGCTCGTAGGCGTCTCGTAACGTGCAGGCTTCGGCTGTGCATCCCGGCGTGAACGACTTGGGATAGAAGTAGAGCACGACCCATTGACCACGCAGGTCGCTTAAGCGAATCGTTTTACCGCCCGTCGCCTGGGCCTCGAATTCGGGTGCCGGATCCCCGACTTTGGGGCGATCGGCTTTGCTCCAACCAAAAAACAGCAGCATGCTCAGCAATACAGGTGTCATGGTGATCAGGAAAAGATTGGGTAGCGTGTTTGGGAAAAAAGCTTTTGAGCGGCCGGAGTTTCCGGCTAGCCCCAATATAAAATCAGGGACACAGCATATGCTATGCCCCTGGGAAGGACCTGGTTGCGAAATTTAGGATTAGAACTGATTAACATGTGCGCGTTGGTCCTGCAATACGCGGATCAGCTCGACGCGAGCCAGTTGCTCCTGTCTTCGGGAGCCATTGCTATGCAGGTGAGCTATAGCAGCGGGGGTGCCGATGCTGATTAAGGCAGCTCGGGCCAACGTCCGGTTCACTTCCGTGGGCGCCTGCTGGTAGGCCGCGACAACCGCCTGAAACAGGTAATCCATGGGAAGCTGTTCGCGGTAAAAAACGGTGAGAAAGATCAAGTTCTCAAGGCCGATTTGCTGAATTTCTGCATCGTCGCTGCCAACGTTTGCCGCTGCCTGTAACGCTACGCGATGCCACCAGTCGGCATCGTTGTCTGAGAAGCGGTCTTGCGCAACAACTGTTGCGGTTAGCATCAACGAGCCGATCAGCAGCATCAGCACGCGTCCCGATAAACGTCCACACATAACACGTCTCCGTTTAGTGAGTAGAAAAAGTCCGGAGACCCACTGCACGAGCTGGATCTTTAAAAGCCTACGGACACCGAGAAGAGAAGTTGCCGTTTGAAGCAGCATCAGAAAAATAAAAGAGTTGTTCGAGGCCTGCGCGGTCTGTGCCATGCACAGACCGCGCAGCTTTGTTGTTTATCTAACGTTGGGAAAAGGGCGAAACGCCAGGGATGTGCTGGCCAAAAAAATGCGTTAAATTGTCGCAGAGCGCAATCGTACGAAACAGCTGGCGTGGCCGATCTGAATATTCTGGCAACTGAGGTGCGCTACTTGGCTGGCGTTGGGCCGCGTCGGGCCGCGGCGCTAGCCCAGGTGGACGTTCATACGGTGCGTGACCTGCTGCACTACTTTCCGCGGCGATACCTGGACCGCTCGACGATCGTGCCGCTGCGGCGACTGGATGAGCGCATGGGCGCAGTAACGGTGGTGGGGACGGTGCGCGCAGCAGGGATTGTCGAAGGAAAAGGCCGCAAGCGGTTTGAACTGGTTCTGGAAGACGAAAGCGGCGGCCGGCTAAAGTGCGTCTGGTTTAACCGCCTGGGATGGGTTTCAAAGGCGTTCAAGCCCGGCGACCGGGTGGCCTTTCACGGCAAGGTGCAGCGCTTCGGGTATACGTTGTCAATGACGCATCCGGACTTTGACCGGCTCGACGGGGAGGGAGCAGCGCTGGCAACGGGCCGCATCATTGCGCTCTATCCAGGCGGGGCAGCCCTTGAGAAGGTCGGCCTGACCAGCCGAACGTTCCGACGCATCCTGTACACGTTCTTCAAACAGCATGGTCTGAAGCTTCCGGAGATTCTGCCGGAGTGGATTCGCACCCGCTACGACTTAATCGATGGGCGCGTGGCGCTGCGTGCTGTGCACTTTCCGCGCAGCCAGACCGAACTGGCGCGCGCGCGTGAACGACTCAAGTTTGAAGAGCTTTTCTTTATTCAGCTCATGCTGGCCCGCACAAAGCAGATCCGGCAGGCAGTGGCCGGACCGCGCTTTGGCCCACCGGGCGAGCGCTTCCATCGCTTTCTGAACGAAGTGCTGCCCTTCGAGCTGACCGGCGCGCAAAAGCGAGCCCTTGAGGATATCCTCCGCGACACCATGTCAGGCCTCCAGATGAACCGGCTCATCCAGGGCGACGTGGGCAGCGGCAAGACCGTGGTAGCCATGGCAGCCATTCTGCATGCCGTGGACAATGGCTACCAGAGTGCGTTTATGGTGCCTACCGAGATCCTGGCCGAACAGCACTACGCGAATATGCGCCGCTACCTGGATCCGCTGGGAGTCGAGGTGCGGCTGCTGCTCGGCGGCCAGCGCAAGTCGCTTCGGGAAGAAATCCTGGCCGATCTGGCTGAAGGGCGTGCCCATGTGGCCGTGGGCACGCATGCGGTGATTCAGGAAAGCGTGCAGTTTCAGCGGCTGGGCCTGGCCATTGTGGACGAGCAGCACCGCTTTGGCGTGGTGCAACGGGCTGAACTGTTCAGCAAAGGCGAAAATCCGCACATGCTGCTCATGACGGCCACGCCGATCCCGCGCTCCCTGGCCATGACGCTCTACGGCGATCTGGACGTGTCGATTATCGACGAACGGCCGTCCGGTCGCAAACCGGTGATTACCTGGATCCGCTCCGAAAAACGGCGAGGCGAAGTGTATGCTTTTCTGAAGGAGCAGCTCCGGCAAGGACGCCAGGCCTACGTGGTCTATCCGCTGGTCGAGGAAAGTGAAAAGATGGACCTGCAGGATGCAGAAAATGGCTACCGGCGACTCAAGGAGCTATTTCGCCCCTATCGGGTGGACCTGATCCACGGCCGCATGCTCCCCTACGAGAAGGAAGAGGCCATGGAACGCTTCAAAAATGGCGAGACGGACATCCTGGTAGCTACCACGGTGATTGAGGTAGGGGTGGACGTGCCCAATGCAACCGTCATGATCATTGAACATGCCGAACGCTTCGGGCTCAGCCAGCTCCATCAGCTTAGGGGACGCGTCGGACGCGGCGCCGAGCAGAGCTACTGCATTCTGATGGTGGACCACCGACGTACGGCCGAAGCGGAAACGCGCCTGCAGGTGATGGCCGAGACAGACGATGGCTTCAAGATTAGTGAAATGGATCTGAAGCTCCGGGGCGCTGGAGACTTCTTCGGCACGCGCCAGAGTGGGCTGCCAGACCTGAAAATTGCCGACATCACGCAGGACCAGCCTATTCTGGTTAAAGCACGCGAGGCCGCCTTTGAACTGATCCGCCGCGATCCAAAGCTGGAAGCGCCCGAGCACGCCACTCTTCGCGCCTACTACAACCGCTTCTACGCCACGCAGTCACTGGGATTCGCCCGGGTGGGCTAGTCGGAGCGGATGCGCATGAGGCCTTCCTGGACGACGGTGGCCACGAGCGTGCCGTCGCGCCGGAAAAACAGCCCGCGGTTCAGCCCGCGCGCACGGGCGGCCACCGGACTTTCCATGGCAAACAGCAGCCACTTGTCGGCGCATGGTAGCATTGGAGGCTGTCGCATTTGCTCAAGTAAGCCTCCATGCCAATGTTGGAAGCAGAGGCATGGGAAGGGCCTGGTTGAACAAGCAGCAATGGGGCGACATTTAGGTATTGACCGAGAGGAATTTCTTTCTTACACAGGTCTAGAAGCCTTAGGAGGCATTTCAGCAAAGCAGTTTTCTCAGATTCTGGGACCAACGCAACATTTCTTTGATGAGATTGGGGAAGGGGCCATACGGCTGGCTTAGCGGAGGATGGTTGGGGGTTTGGGGGGTGTTGTTGGTGTCGGCGTGTTCGTTTGTTGAGTCGGATCAGGACGGGCAGTTTGATTATGGGGGAGATCCGCTTCCTGGCACGGAGAGTCTGTTTAATTTGCGTTTTTCGCCTGATGGTCGGTGGGTGGCATTGATCCGGGCGTATACGCCGGGTCGGCTGGATCCGCCCAATCAGCTCTGGTTGGTCAGTCGGGATGGTCGGCAGCTACGTTTTTTAGGGGCAGGCATTGGCAGTGTGGATTGGTCCCCCGATGGAAAGCGGCTGGCGTTGAGCTACGAACCGAGCCTATGTTGTGATTCTTATGTAGTGACGTTGGATTTGGGGAGTGGTCGGGTAGCGGTTTGGACGGGACTGGACAGTTTACTGTTGTCGCATCCGACGGCCACGTTTCCGCACTGGTTTCGGGATGGCAGGCGACTTTTGGTGTCGGTGGTGTTGGAGCCGCGGGATCAGCCCTATCGGGGGGGAGCCTATGTGCTGGATCTGGTGCTCAGGAGGGCGATAGGGCCCGTGGCACCGATGACGGCTGCGATGCCAGGGGGGCGGGATCGGTTTGCGGTGGGCATCATGCCGCAGGCCGAGGGGGGCGTTTATCGGGAGAATGTAGTGCGTTATGAGTTTGGGACGGGGGAGTTGCGTGTGTTGACGGATTTTGGTTCGGAGGAGGCCTTTACGTTTTCGGTAGCGCCCAGTCCGGTGGGGGATGAGGTGGTGCTGGAGCGTCGGGTGGAGGGGGTGCCGCAGCTTTTTTTGCTGGATGGTCGGGGGCGGGTGTTGCGGCAGTTGACTGAGCGAGGGGGACACAACCCTCGTTGGAGTTATGATGGTCGGGCGGTGGTTTTTTTGCGGGATGTGGAGGCGGGTCCGGGTGCGCGGAATGTGCCGTTTGTGTACTGGTTGGAGGAGGATCGCGTGGAGGTGCTCTGGCCGATGTTGCCGGACTCGGTGCCGGTGTTTCCGGCGTTGGACACGTTGCTTCGAGATTGCCTGCTCTGTGGGAAGCTACCATAAGCATCAACCAACACGCTGGAGGTGGATCTGCCGGAGGCGGTTCGGGTGCGGCTCGTGGTGTTTGATGTGTTGGGGCGGGAAGTGGCGCGTCCAGTGGATCGGTTTTACGAGGCGGGACGGCATCGGCTGCGAGTAGTTGGTGCGGATTGGCCGGCGGGGGTATATGTATATCGATTGGAGGCTGGACGCTGGGTATACAGCGGTACGTTTGTGCGGCGATAGGTGGGCTAGTCGGAGCGGATGCGCATGAGGCCTTCCTGGACGACGGCGGCCACGAGCGTGCCGTCGCGCCGGAAAAACAGCCCGCGGTTCAGCCCGCGCGCACGGGCGGCCACCGGACTTTCCATGGCAAACAGCAGCCACTCATCGGCGCGAAAAGGACGGTAGAACCACATGGCATGATCCAGGCTGGCCGCCTGCACGTGGGGTTGCAGGAATGAAAGACCATGTGGCAGCATGGCTGTGCCCATAAAGCCAAAATCCGAAGCATAGGCCAGCACGCTCTGGTGCAGGGCCGAGTCGTTAGGAGGGAGCGTTCCGGCCGCACGGATCCAGGCGTGACGGCGGGGCGGTCGCTTTTCCGGGAAAAGCAGATGAACAGGCTCAACGGGACGAATCTCAATAGGCCGCTCGTGGAGTAAAAACGGACGCAGCACTTCGGGCACCTGCTCGGCCAACTGGCGACGCAGCTCCGCTTCGGAGGGCAGTTCTTCAGGAGGGGGCACCTCGGGCATGGGGTCCTGATGCTCCACGCCCATTTCGTCAATCTGGAACGAAGCGGATAGGTTGAAAATTGGACGGCCATGCTGAATGGCCGTAACGCGCCGCGTGGTAAAGCTCCGTCCGTCACGCAGCCGTTCCACTAAGTAAACAATTGGCGCATTAGGATCACCAGGGAGAATGAAATACGCATGCAGGGAATGAATCTGCCGTTCGGCAGGCACGGTATAGGCCGCCGCCCGAAGCGCCTGGCCAAGCACCTGCCCGCCAAACACGGTAGGACTGCCAATGTCGCGGCTCGGACCGCGAAAAATATTCTCTTCAATGCGTTCCAGGTTAAGCAGGTGGAGCAACTGATCAACCGGTTCGCTCATGGAAATAGAGGCGTTGGGCGTTCAGTGGACGTAACTTCCTGCATTGACGTCGATCGTGCAGCCGGTAGCATGGTCGGCCAGCCCGCTGGCCAGGAGCACCACAATAGGAGCCAGGTCTTCGGGTTCGGTTAGCCGCTCCAGGGCAATATCGCCCAGCGCGATTTCGGGGCCATAGCGGTCGATAAAATCCTGGGCCATGTCGGTGCGCGTGAAACCCGGGGCCACCACAAAGGCCCGAATGCCTGCCCGGCCAAGTTGCGGGTTGCGGGCGATAGAGCGTGTCAGTGCCACCAGTCCCCCTTTTGACGCGGCATAGGCCATGTATTCAGGCGTGTCGCCTCGGAACGCAGCCCGTGAGGCAATGTTGATGATGCGTCCGCCGCCCTGCTTCAGGAATTGCTGAATCGCCAGGCGACAGAGCAGCTCCGGAGCGCGGAGATTGACGGCCATGGTGCGCTCCCAGACCTCTTCCCAGGCTTCAAGGGGAGCGTCCAACTCGGCACCCAGCGCAATCCCTGCATTGTTGACGAGGACGTCTAGACGGCCATAGGTGGCCAGCACGGCGTCAAAGAGTTGGCAGCAGGCGGCCACGTCACTCAGATCTGCCCCGAAAGCACGGGCTCCACGGCCCAGGCGTGCCGCAAGTGCTTCGGCGGCCTCCCGATTCTGGTGGTAATGGACCGCCACCGTTGCACCGGCCTGTGCCAGCCCTTCGGCCAGCGCCTGCCCGATCCCACGGCTGGCACCTGTGACGAGCGCCACCCGTCCGCTCAGATCAATCGTTAGCGCCATTGGTCTTCTGGTCTGGGCTATGCGTCGGCGCAATCTACAAGGCCGCAGACTTTTTCTCCAGCCGTTGGCGTTGTACTTTTTAACAAAGCGTAGCTATCAATGGTACGGTGGTTTGTACTGAGCGGATTGTTGGTCGGGCTGAGCGGGTGTAATCCGTTCGCGCCTGCGCTGGAGGAGGGCGATCCGTTCGCCGTGCTCATGGGGGATCCCCGTACGATTGAAGGATTTTTCCAGAATTTCAAAGCGGCTTATGAGTTACGGGATATCAGTCTTTATGAGCCCCTCCTGGACTCTGCCTTTGTGTTCGTCTTTTACGACTACGATGCCCAGGTAGAGCGCCAGTGGGGGTTTTCGCAGGAACTGGAAGCTACGCGGCGCTTGTTTCTGGCAACAAGTGCTATTCAACTCCAATGGAATCAGATTTTGATCCAGGAAGTGTTCGACCGCGGCCGGCGGGCCCGGGTCGTGCGCTCGTTTAACCTCCTGGTAACGCTGGAGCAGGGAACGCCGTTTCGAAGCAGTGGCAACGTCAACTTTCTGCTGGTGCGGCCCGATACGCTTTCGCCCTGGCGTTTGCGCCGCTGGCGCGATGAAAGTGAGCTGTAGAACAGCGTGGCGTTCAGAAGACCGAGCAGGGCTAAAAAAAGCAAAGCGAATTGCTCTCCTGCCGGGCGGCTTCCATAAAGCAATGCTGTTTTCATAACGCGCAAGATCGCGTCGGCTACCAGGATCCGATCGCGTGCGATACATGGAAGCGTTGGAGAGAGCAGGTTGTTGGGGTCACCCATCACGTAGATGGGTGCGCAAGCAGGTGCGCTGCCGTTCGCAGCGATGTAGATATTCCCGCGTTACAGCAGGCACGCCAAAACGTCCTCTGAAGTGTAACTTAGCGTTCGGATAGCGACTCCAGTCTGCGCTTCGCTCAAAGGGAGACAGGACTACCTCAAACACCCCTTCATAGAAAACCAGCAGGAACGGTTCGGTCTGCACCGTGTCGATTCGACTGAAACGCACCCAGCTCTGAAGCGAATCTTCTCGCGCAATCCAGTAAGACCCCAGATAAATTTGCCAGTCATGCTCGCTCAGCCGGCCCATGCGTCCCAGCTCCTCTTCGGCGTAGGTACCGTTCGCAACGGCCTCCCGGTAATAGGGATGAGCGTTGAACAGATAGTAGGTTGTGTCGACCCTAAGCGGTTTTTCGTAGAGGTCCAGCATAAGCACGGCCTTATAGAACGGAAGCTCCGGGGTGGAGTCGTTCATCACAAAGCGAAGTCCAAGATGTGAAAGGCGTTCACCTGTGTCTAAAGGTATGTCCAGTATGCCAATGGCTGAATCAGGCTGCCAGGGTTGACCGTTGAGGGTGGCTTCAACATAAATCGCAGTAGAAGAGTCGGCGTGTCTGCTGCTTCCGGGTTCCAGCAAGCCACAACCCGTCAGCATCAGCAATCCCAGCAAAAGTACCCGCATAGCGCCTGCTGGTTGGGTTATTGTCCCGAAACGTGCATCTGAGAATTTGAGATGATTTTTGAGTTTTTTAAATAGGTGCCTTGTATAAAAAAGTGGCTGGCAAAGCCGTGACCCTTTCAGCCCGGACGCTCCCTGAGGTGCGTCATCGTTGACAGCATCTGCCTGCTTCCCGGACATTGCATGGACACAACTCCGGCGAAATTGTACAGGACACGGCTCTTTCCGCCTTGTTGGAGAAGCAGTTCAACGATGAAGAACGGCCGGTGACGGAGGGGTCACCTGACACCGTACCCCAAACAAAAAAATAACGCGGTGGAGAGTCGAGCAAGGGCAAAATGCATCCCTATCCGGGAAACGCAGGGCTATTGAGATCTGGCAATGTGGTTTTCATTGTTTCTTTTCAGGAGATGCCGCTTCGGAACGTCTACTGACGAACAGGGACAAGAAAGGGCGGTGCTGAAGCATTGGGGCAAGCGAGGCCGCCAGACGAGATTCTGCGCTAAACCTGACAACTTATAAAAGTGCCTGCTAGAAGGTCGTTTATGCCTTCCAGAGGTCGTATTGTTAACACCTTGTCACGTTTAATGCGAAACCGTTTTTCGGAGAAAAAGCTCTCTTAAAGGGTACTGCGCAAACCAACTTGGAGGCACCAATGAAACTACTGGCGACAAGTGATCTGCGCGAAGCGTTCGACTATATCGACCGACTGCCCGACGTCGTTCGCGACGCCGGTATAGAGGCCGTGCTCTTTGCCGGCAACGTGTTGCAGGCCGAAGCGCGTCAGGCTGAGTGGGAGCGGGCAGTGCAGGAACATCGACTGCCCGACCGGGCGCGTCCCGAGATTGTCGAAGAACGGAAAAACGACGCGGAATCGCTGCTCGCGTTTTTCCGGCGCCTGAACACAATCGGAGTGCCGGTCTATGTAATTCCGGGCCGTAACGACGCGCCGGAGCGCTTTTTCCTGCAGGCGGCCTTCAACAGTGAGATTGTGACGCCGCATATCCACCTGGTGCACCGCAGTTTTGCGCCGCTGGGAGGGCGCTACATGGTGGCAGGATTCGGTGGCGAAATCACCGTGGAAGCGCGGGATCATGAGTTTTTCCTGCGCTATCCGGGCTGGGAAGCGATTTTTTCGCTGGACTTTCTGCGGCATCTGGATGCGCCTCGGATCCTGTTGTTCTATACGGCCCCGGCCGACAAACTGGACGAACCGGCCGATCGGAGTGGACCGGCCGCGGTGGCGCATCTGATCAAGACCTACGATCCGCATTTTGTGGTGTGTGCCGGGGTAGAAGGACGTAAGGAAAAGGTGCACCTGGGAAATACCCTCGTGGTCTATCCCGGCTCACTGGCCGCAGGGGATTATGCGGTGATCGACACGCGGGAGAAAACGGTGGCATTTGGGAATCTTCGATGACAGAACAAGGCTCAGGAGACGACTGATCGACAGGCGGTAGAACTTGCAACCGATAGGCGAGGAGGGCGCCGCTGCTGAACCCGTCGATCGGCCGGAAAGGGAAGCTTCCAGCGCGTGTCGAACATGTAAAGACCGGGATCCAGGCGGTAGCAGCCTCAAGGACTTGCTGTGCCCCGATAGGCGACGGGTGCTGCACGCGCCCGCCCTGGCTTTCGGGTCGCAACAAGAAAAAGGCGGCGCGTGGGAATGAAAGGACTCGGGTGTCCACGTGGCAGGGACCGGGATCCAGGTGCCAGCGATGCATGCGACGGGACAGTTCTTCCAGCACGAACAGCCAGTCACCTTCAGGCGGACAGGCAATGCGCGTCAGGGGCTGAAATTTGCCGGGGCCGTTGCCCCGTTGGCCCAGCGTGTCGATCGGTGCGCCCCGCGCGCTAAAGCGTGGCACGTAGTAAGCGCCGGCATCGGCCACCAGGAGGTGCTGATGGCGATCCATGGCTACCGATACCACGCGGACAAAAAGATGGCCTGGCAGGACAAGGTCCAGGGGCAGCCGCAGCATGTTCTGGCCCCGCACCTTCGAGACTCCTATCAAGTCGACGGTACTACTCAGCGTGAGTGTCAGGCTACTCAGCGTGAGCGTCAGGATTAGTCGGGACGGCAGCCGGGCCCTGTGCCTGTTCCGGTATAGATTTCGGCGTCTGTTATTTCGCCGGTTTGGGAATCTGTGCGGATTATGATCAAAACGCATTCGGTAGCGGTCTGATAGACCATGGAAGTGCATAACTCGGTCTCCTACGAGCAGACCTCCTCCGGACCTATCGAAGAGGGGCTTCCTGTTTGAGAAAAACTGCCCCGACAGCGCAGGATTCCCCGGAAACCAGAGCGCAGCAGCCGTCTTCACCCCCATCTTCTTTTAGAGGAGCTGTTCGCGACCCATAGGCCGGGTTGCCGCTCGCACGGGCCTGCTAAGTAGCATATCCACCTTGGCAAGCCTCTGGAGCGGCTCGGTCTATGGGACAACGTGGCAGAACAGCGCTTTTTTCGAAAAAATGGATATATCCCCGGTCGGTCTACAGGGACCGGGGCGGAAGATGTCGCGGCGTGGACCTTCGCCTGCAGGAGGAGTAGTTCAGGCCGGGGAAGCAGCCAGGCCCAGGCGCTCGGCTTCGGCCTGCATACCGGCAATCACATGCGCGATGTGTTCCTCCAGCGGCAGTCCCAGCTCCTCGGCGCCTCGTCGGATGTCTTCGCGGCTGACGCCAGCGGCAAAGGCTTTGTCCTTGAGCTTTTTCTTGACCGACTTGACGGTCAGGCCTTCAAGCCGGGTAGGGCGCACGTACGCTACGGCCGTAATAAAGCCCGCCAGTTCATCGACCGCGAACAACGTTCGGGCCAGCAGCGTCCGGCGTGGCGTGCCCGTGTAGTCGGCGTGACCCAGGATGGCCTCCAGCATTTCTTCGGGGTAGCCCAGCTCGCGCAGCACGCGCACGCCCACGTACGGATGCTCCTCGGGGGTTGGATGCCGCTCGTAGTCCAGGTCGTGAAGCAGACCGGTCATGCGCCAGAGCGTTTCATCTTCGCCAAAGTGGCGGGCATAATACGCCATGGCGGCCTCGACCGCATAGCCGTGACGACGCAGGTTTTCAGACTGCGTCCATTCGTGAAAGAGCTTCAGGGCGTCTTCGTAGGTGGGCATGGCTGATTCATCGGCTTACACGTCACAGATGGCAATGGCATGGCGGAGGGATTCCAGGGGATCGTCGGCCGTAGGGATAAACTCCTGCGCCACAAACCCGTCGAATCCTGTCGCGGCAATGGCCCGCATGATGGCCGGGTAGTAGAGCTCCTGGGAGTCGTCAATTTCGTGGCGTCCCGGTACACCGGCGGTGTGGAAGTGGGCAATGTATTCGATGGAGTTCTGAATGGTGCGGATGATGTCTCCTTCCATGATCTGCATGTGGTAGATGTCATAGAGCAGCTTGAAGCGCTCTGAGCCCAGGCGTTGCACAAGCCGCACGCCCCATTCGGTGCGGTCGCACATGTAGTCGGGATGGTCAATCTTGCTGTTAAGCAGCTCCATACAGATCGTGACGCCGTATTTCTCAGCCGTGGGCAGGATCTGTTTGAGGCCGATCACGCAGTTTTCCAGCCCCTCTTCGTCGTCCATTCCGTTGCGGTTTCCGGAGAAGCAGATCAGGTTGGGGACCCCGGCTTCGGCGGCTTCTTCGATGCGCTTTTTGAATTGCGGCACCAGCCAGGCGTGATTTTCGAGGCGGTTGAACCCTTCGGTGATGCGCGAGGGGCCGTTGCCCATGGCGCAGATAAGTCCGTACGGCCGAAGGCGCGGCCAGTCGGGCGGGTCCAGCAGTTCAATGGATTGCAGGCCCATCTTGACACCGGCCGCTGCCAGGGCTTCCACGCTCAGGTTCGGATAGCACCATTTGCAGACAGAGTGCCGGATGCGTCCTTTAAGCGGAGGGCGTTGGCGAGCGGGAAGCACCAGCGGCGCGCCCATGGTGGTCAGGGCGGCTGCTCCGGCCAGCCTGCGCAGTGCCTGCCGACGCGTGAGCGCCATGCTCGTTTCCGAAAGCGGTTCGGAAGATCTTCTGCCTTAAAGAAACGGCATGGCGCGTTTGGGTGCAAGCGGGTTAGAACACGTCGATCAGCCGTAGTTCGCGCAGGTAACGGCCGGGGTTGGCCTCAAAGTCGCGCAGAATGCGGTTCAGGCCGGTCAGTGTGGTGTCGAGCTTCCAGTAGAGCGTCTCGTCATAGATCAGACGGCCGAGCGTGCCTTCGCCACGGGCGATGTGCGCCAGAATGCGGTCGAGTGAGGCTGTGGCCTGCTCCAGCGAGGCAGTGCTGGCTTCCAGGCGGCGTAGCAGGTGGCGGAGCTGGGCGGCGGCGGCCTGGATGGAGTCAGCGGTAGGGGTAGCGGCTTCGCGAAGCTGGTCGGAGGTAGTGGCCAGGTTTTCCAGCGTGCGGGCGATGTGTTGTTGTTCACGCTGGAGCAGCGCTGCCAGGGTCTGGCTACTCTGGCGGAGGGCCTGGAGTGTCAGACGCAGGTCGCTGCCCGGCGTGCTGAGCTGCGTGGCTGCGGCTTCCGCTACCGTATCGAAGCGTTCCAGCAGCGTGTTCAGTTGTTGCAGCACGGCAGGAACTTCTTCGGCCACGGCTGCCAGGCCACCATCGAGATGGCCCGGGAGCTGGCTGCCCGGCTTCAGGGGCGGATTGCCGGGAGGGCCGGGCACGATTTCCATTTCCACGTTGCCAAACATCGCCAGGCCGGAAATGCGCGTGTACGATCCTTCTGGAAGCGGCACGCCGCCGTGAATTTGAAACCGCACGCGTGCCATGCCGTGCTGCGGATCGTAGTGCACTTCCGTGACGCGTCCGACGACCACCCCTTTTAGCCGTACCAGGCTGCCATCGACCAGGCCTCCGGCGTCTGGCAGGAGCGTTTCATAAGTGGCGGTTCGCTCAAAAAGGGGCAGATTGAGCAGGAAGCGGGTTCCGAAAAACAGGATCAGCGCAGCCGCAACCAGGGCCACGCCCACTTTGACTTCGTTGCGATGGGTCATCAGTGCGTTCATGTGCTGCGAGAAATCGGTTGACCAATCTGGTACTCGCTGGCTTTCACAAAGGCAAGCAGTGTCGGGTCGTTGCTGCGATGCAATGCCTCGATGGTACCTACCCAGTGCATACGGCCCTGATACAGGAAGGCCACGCGGTCGGCTACCGAAAGCACCGAATGCATGTCGTGCGTAACGACGATGCCGGTAACGTTGAGCCGGTGATTCAGGTCGCGAATCAGCTCGTCAATAGCATTGGCCGTCTCCGGGTCGAGGCCAGTAGTTGGCTCGTCGTAGATAATGTAGCGTGGCTCCAGGGCAATGGCGCGCGCCAGCGCCACACGTTTTTTCATGCCGCCTGAGAGTTCGTCAGGCATCTTGGGCCCCACGTCCGGCAATTGGACCAGCTCCAGGCACTCCTGCACGCGACGGCGGATCGCTGCTTCCGAGAGATTGGTAAACGTGCGCAGCGGGAAGGCTACGTTTTCGAACGCATTCATTGAGTCGAACAGCGCGCCGCTCTGGAAGAGCACGCCAAACTGCCGGCGAATCCGGCGCAATTCTTCATAAGAGATGGCGTGAATGTCTACGCCATCGACCAGCACGCGTCCCCGGTCGGGTTTCAACAGACCGATCAGGTGCTTCATCAAGACGCTCTTGCCCGAACCCGAGCGGCCGATGATAGCCAGCGTCTCGCCATCGCGAATTTCCAGCGAGACGTCTACCAGGACGGGGCGTCCATCAAAGCTCTTGTAGAGATGTTCGACCTGAATCATCGGGTTATAGCAGTAGAACGGCCAGGACCAGATCCGCTACCAGAATATACACGCAGCTCAGGACGGCTGCCTGCGTAGTGCTCCGTCCGACTCCCTCAGCTCCACCCTGGGTAAAGTAGCCTTTGTAGCAGGAGATGGACGTAATCACGAAGCCGAACACGAAGGCTTTGATAACGCCAAAGATGGGATCAAACGGCTTGAAAAACTGCCGGGCGCCCTGGAGGAATTCGCCGGTCGAGAGAAAGCCCCCCAGGTTGGCTACCAGAATGCCTGAAGCTATGCCGATGAAACTGGCTATCACGTAGAGCACTGGCACCATGATCATGCCAGCCAGCACACGCGGGACGACCAGATAACTGACCGAGTTCAGGCCCATGGCTTCGAGCGCGTCGATCTGCTCGGTGACGCGCATGGTGCCCAGCTCAGCGGCTATGCGGGCACCCACCCGACCTGCCAGGATAAAACCCGTGACGACTACCGCCAGCTCCAGAATCATGGAAGGGGCGACCACTGCGCCAATCACAGACTTAGGAATGAACGGCGATACAAGCTGGTAGGCGGTCTGCACGGTCATCACGGCGCCGGAGAACGCGGCGGCCATCGCTACAATCGGGATTGAATCAACCCCGATACGCACCATCTGATCGAACAGGTTCTTTCGATACGTTTTGAACTCTCCCAGGGCCGAGAACGCGTGGACAAGCAGCAGCGTGTACTGGCCCAGTGCCCGAAAGGGCAGTAAAAACTGTGACAGTGACTTTTGCATGGAACGCAACTTCGCCAGCCTGTACGCGTGAGCAAGCAGAGCTTCCGTGCAGGAAAAAAGCCGCCTGCTATCGAGCGAACGTAACACGAGGAGTAAAACAGGGTTTCAGACGGAGACAAATCTCATGGCGCGTTCATCGAGCCGATACGTCTGTCAGGCCTGCGGCTACGAAGCACCGCGTTGGATGGGGCGTTGTCCGGATTGTGGCGGATGGAATACGCTGGTGGAGGAAGCGCGACCAAGGCCCGTGAGGGCACGCGTGCCGCAGCGCAGGGCAGAGGCACCGAGTGCTGATCCCGTCCCGCTATCGGCTGTTCCGTTAGACGAGGAGGCGCGGCTGGTAACCGGCGTGGCCGAGCTGGACCGGGTCCTGGGCGGGGGCATTGTGCCGGGCTCGCTCATCTTGCTGGCGGGTGATCCGGGCATTGGCAAAAGCACGCTGATGACTGAACTTGCCCGCTACCTTCCCGATCGCCGGGTGCTCTACGTGACAGGCGAAGAGTCGGTTCGTCAGGTGCGGCTGCGTGCTCGGCGCCTGGGCATAGAAGGGGAAAACCTTCTGCTCCTGGCCGAGACCAACCTGGAAGCGATTCTGGAGGCTGCGCGCCGGGCGAAGCCCGAGGTGCTCGTGATCGATTCGATTCAGACGGTTTACCGGCCTGAGCTGGAAAGCGCACCGGGTTCGGTCAGCCAGGTGCGCGAAAGTGCCGCGTTGCTCATGCATTATGCAAAAACCACGCATGTTCCGGTTTTTCTGGTCGGGCACGTTACCAAAGAAGGCGCCATTGCCGGACCGCGCGTGCTGGAGCACATGGTCGATACGGTGCTTTATTTTGAGGGGGATCGCCATCACGCCTATCGCATTTTGCGGGCGGTCAAAAACCGCTTCGGGGCCACCCATGAAATTGGCGTGTTCGAGATGCACGAAACCGGCCTGCGTGCCGTTGATAATCCCAGCGAGCTGTTTCTGTCGGAGCGGCGCTACGGCACCAGTGGTTCCACGGTAGTCTGCACGCTCGAAGGCACGCGACCGGTGCTTGTCGAAATCCAGGCGCTGGTGACACCGACCGCATACGGAACGCCGCAGCGCAATGCGACGGGCTTTGACTACCGGCGGCTGCAGATGCTGCTGGCGGTTCTAGAAAAGCGAGAGGGGCTGCGTCTGGCGGCGCATGACGTGTTCGTAAACGTCGTGGGGGGATTGCGGTTGGAAGAGCCGGCGGCTGATCTGGGTGTGCTGGTGGCGGTTGCTTCGTCCTTTCGGGACATCCCGGCCGATACGGGCACCGTGCTGATCGGCGAAGTCGGGCTGGGCGGAGAAATTCGCGGCGTCGGACAGCTCGACGTTCGGCTCCGCGAAGCGGCCCGGCTGGGCTTTCGGCAGGCTCTGGTACCGGCCCATCACCTGAAAGGACTCCTGCGTCCCGACGGCCTGGAGGTGGTCGGGGTGCGCTCGTTGCACGAGGCGCTGGACTATGTGCTTTAAAACCAGCGGCGAGCGCGGCGCGCCGTAATGATGCCGGTGTTCATACCCACCCAGTGCATGCTACCGTTGTAGCGACCGTGCTCCATCTTGATGCAGCGGTCCATTACCACCTGTAGTCCCCCGGCTTCTGCAATCTGGGCAGCTTCAAGGCTGACGATGCGTAGCTGGAGCCAGAGCGTACGGGCGCCGATTTCCACGGCCTGCCGGGCATATTCGGGGCATTCATGCGCCGGACGGAACACGTCGACCACATCGACCGGCTCTGGAATGCTCCGCAGATCCGGATAGGTACGCTCACCCAGGATCTCCTGAGCGTGCGGATTCACCGGAATAATTCGGTAGCCGGCATATTGCAGATAGGTGGCCACAAAATGACTGGCCTTCTGCCGGTCGGCTGAAAGGCCGACGATGGCAATGGTGCGGGATTCGGCCAGCACCTTACGGATAACGGCCGGGTGCTGGTACTTTTCCCGAAGCGCTGGTGGCAGGATGGAGTTCAGTGTCAGATCGCATGCAGGGCCTGATCCAGGTCCCATAACAGGTCCTCCAGGGTTTCCAGTCCAATGGACAGACGGATCATCTCGGGCTTGATACCCGCAGCTTCCAGTTCTTCGTCAGAAAGCTGCTGATGCGTGGTAGTGGCCGGATGAATGACCAGGCTTCGCACGTCGCCTACGTTGGCCAGATGAGAGAAAAGCTGTAGCGACTCGATAAACTTCTTACCTGCTGCCCGCGGTCCTTCGGCGCCGTACTTGAGCCCGAACGTAAAAACAGCCCCGGGTCCTAGCGGCGTGTACTTCTGGGCGAGTTCGTAGTAGGGACTGTCGGGGAGACCGGCGTAGGCGACCCAGGCGACTCTGGGGTGATCGTGCAGGAATTCGGCAATGGCGCGGGCGTTTGCCACATGCCGCTCCATGCGGATGGAGAGGGTTTCCAGTCCCTGGATGAGCAGGAAGGCATTAAAAGGAGAAAGGCAGGCGCCCACGTCGCGGAGCGTCTCGGCGCGCAGTTTCATCAGAAAGCCGTGGTGGCCGAACGTGTCGTAAAAGCGCAGGCCGTGGTAGGAGGGAGAGGGGTCCGCAATGGTAGGAAAATGGCGGTAGTCGAACGTGCCGGCTTCGATAACCACGCCCCCAATGGAGTTGCCATGCCCCCCGATAAATTTGGTGGCCGAATGCACGACGATGTCGGCGCCCCATTCGATCGGACGGCACAGGTACGGCGTCGCAAAGGTATTGTCCACGATCAGCGGAATGCGATGGGCGTGGGCCAGTTCGGCCAGGCGTTCAATGTCCAGGATGCTGCCCTGCGGATTGCCGATAGTCTCTCCATAGAGCGCGCGGGTGCGGGGCGTAATGGCCGCCTCCCAGGCGTCGAAGTCTGTTGGATCAACAAAATGTACCGTTACGCCCAGTTTCTGGAGGGTATGGGTGAGCTGGGTTTTCGTTCCGCCATAGAGGTGCTGGGAGGCGACGATCTCATCGCCAGGCTGTAAGAGCGTCATGAACGTCAGGAACTGCGCGGCCATGCCACTGGCGGTGGCCACCGCGCCGGTTCCATTTTCGAGCGAGGCCATGCGCTCCTCAAAGACCGCGGTGGTGGGATTGTTGATGCGCGTGTAGATGTTGCCATACTGCTTGAGCTCGAAAAGCTGGGCTGCGTAGTCTACGTCGTCGAAGACGTAGGAGGTAGTCTGGTAAATAGGTACGGCACGGGCGCCCGTGACGGCGTCAGGAATATGCCCCGCATGCAGCATGCGCGTTTCAAAGCCAAAGGTGCGGCCGGTCTGACCGTTGGGGCGCGCTTGCGGAGCCGGGGTCGAGCGTTCCACCATTGCTGGATGCGTTCCATCTTTATGAGCGTAGCACTAACCCCAGGGCGTTTTTCGGGTTTCGCGAACCCGCGGCGGGGCAGGCAATAAAATGTCAGGATTCTTCGTTAAGGAAGTGTCTGCGCAGGTAGTCTTCCGGAAGGGAACCGATTGGATGCACCCCACCGACGATCAACTGGTCGCGGCCTACCTGGAGCGGGGCGACGCGCAGGCGTTCCGCCAACTGGTTGAACGCCACCAGGAACGCATTTACGGCTATTTACTGGGAATGGTGCGCGACCCCGAAGTGGCCAGCGATCTGTTTCAGGAAACATTCCTGCGCGTGCTGGCGGCGCTGCGGCAGGAACGGGCTTCCTACACGCAGCAGGGGCGCTGGCTGGCCTGGGTGCTGCGCATTGCGCGTAACGCAGCGCTCGACTACTTGCGCAGCCGAAGAAAATGGCAGGATGTGCCCCCGGAGAATGGGGAAGAAGGGATTTCGTTCTGGGATCGACTGGCAGACGACGCGCCAGGTGCCGACGAGGCGTTGGAGGAAGCTGAACTGCAGGCGCAGCTGACCGCCTGCATTGAGCGGCTGCCGCCTGAGCAGCGTGAAGTGCTGCTCCTGCGTCAGGAGGCCGAGCTAACCTTCCGGGAGATCGCTGAACTGACCGGCGTCTCGATCAATACGGCGCTGGGACGCATGCGCTACGCGCTGATCAACCTGCGCAAAATGATGCATCACATGCAAAACCAACCGGCTTCGGAATGAGCAGACGGCTACCCCACCAGGAAGTACCGGGCGCGATGGACGACAGGCGGTTGTATCTGGTCCGCTTGCTTTACGGCGAGGCCTTACCGAATGGTAGAGCGCCCGAAGCAGATCCGGAGCTGGCAGATGAATGGCAGACGCTGCAGGAGGTAAAGGCATGGCTGGATGCGCGGCCGCGCCATCGGCCCGATCCGACAGTGATCGACCGGATCGTGGCGGCTGCTGCGCGTCCGGGGGGGGCCGATCGGCGCGCGCGGCGGCTAGCCCGGCGTCGGTGGCGCTGGGGGGTGTCCATCGGAACGTTGATGCTGCTGATAGGTGCGCTCTGGCACTGGTTCGGGCCGTACAAGCCCGTTACGCGCACGGGAGTGGTAGTGGCCGAGCAGGCGTCCACGGCCCCCGAGCCGGTCGACGCGCATGGCTGGCTTTCGCTCATTGCACAGGTTTCTTCCGTGGCTGGTGCTGAAGCAACGCCAAGGGCTACCCTGGTGCTTCGATGGGATGACCGGGCGGCCGTGCAGCAGGTCTATCGGCAGCTTCAACTGCTGGAAGCTCGAAGTACGCCGGCTCGGTGGGGACCCGCGTTGCCGCTGGAAGCATGGCCGACAGGCAATGGCCGTCCGGGGCTGATTCCTGCTGCTCGACGCTATGATTGAAAACCCGGTGAAGGGAGCTATGAACGGTCGCAGACTGCTTGGGTGGAGCCTGTGCATCGGGTTGCTGCTGAGCCTGGGCGCAGGCAGCGTGCAGGCCCAGCGTACGCTTGAAATCCGAGATGGGCAGATCTGGTTGGATGGGCGACGGGTTACCCTGACGTATCAGACGCGCCAGCTAGACCTTTCCCCGGGGCTTACGTTGCAGTTGCAATTTTACGGCGAAGAAAGTCCCATTTTTTCACTGAACGGACGATTCTTTCAGGTTCGAGGTAGCCGCATTGTGCCGGTCCATCCCACAGAACTTCTGGATCAGGAGATTTTTATTCCGGCAATTTCATCCTTTGAAGATACAACGGATCGGATGGAAGCGCTCATGGCTGAGCTGATCAAGCAGGCCCGGGCGCTGCAGGAGGAAGCCGAGCGGGTCTATCAAAGCGTCGAACACTGGCGGCAGGTCCGCACCTCAGAGCTGGAGCAGCGTCTGGAAACGATTCGGCGACAGGCGGCTGCGCTTTCGAGACAGGTACGTTTGCTGCCGCGACTGGAGTGGGAGACCTATCTGATGCACATGCAGCGGCAGGATGCCGAGCTGGCCCGTCGGCTTGTGGAAGAATGGACCTGGGAGCAAGAGCTGCAGCGCCAGGCGCTTCGGATTCGCCAGATGCCGGAAGGACCAGATCGTGAAGCAGCTATTGCCGAGCTGCGCCGGCAGCTGGAAGAGACCTTTGAACGCAAGCAGCAGAACCGACGGCGGGAAATTGCCCAGCTCGAACGTCAGCTTCGCCTGCTCCGGGAGCGCCTGAACGAACGCGAACGCTACCGCCGCCGGATCATCGAACAGCGCCTGCGCGAGCTGCTGGGCGGGCAACGGTGAGAAAAGCAGGGAAGCATTTCTTGAGGGGGCTGCAAAAGCTATATATTCTCAAAGTTTTATCTTTCTGCCGTTCACTTCAATAATGCACAACTCGATGCTGAAGAAGGCGGGTCGGTCGCTGCTACGGATTCTCTGGCGATTGCCCGGGCTATCCCAGAAAATACGCCGATTCTACTGAGTGAAAATGAACAACAGGTGTTGAAGAAGCTCATGGCGGACACGCTTCTGCAGCGATGGATCCGAGATACCTACTTGTCAATACAACGTCACATGGCCCGGGCGCTGCGCAATGATTCGATCCAACAGCAATGGCTTAAGGAGGCGGCAGAGGCGGTGGAAGCTCCTGTGTTCCGGTATTTGTGAACGGGAAACTAATGGGCCATTGTTGTGCCAGTACCATGCTGCAAGTAATGGAATGTGTCAAACGATATGGTGATTTGAATTGAGCTATGGTTTCTTTTAAGGTATATAAGATTATCAATATTATGTTTCACTCTCTATATATACTGATATTCAAATTTGTTTTTGAATATGGTTTTAGCTCAGATCATATTGAGTGGATTCTTAGCCTGCTTGTTATACAAAATGTAACTGGTATGCATAAATCTTTTTGTAGAAAAAAATTTAAAATAGATATAGCTTTTATAACTGGAATTATTTTTATCATATATTTTGTCAATTTTGCACTGATAAAAAATGATTTCTGGGCTTTCCCCTGGTACTATCGGTTATTCTGGTTTGTGGGGACGTTCACGCTGCTGTTGCTGCCCGTTAAATCCGAGGCGACGGCAAAAGAAACAGAAACGCCCGTTGAAAGAGGGACCGAATTGATTCGGTTCCATTCCGGTTTACTACGTTTGAATCTTCTGTTAACAGGGCTGCTACTGGTGGCTTTAGGCGCACTGTTGCTCTTTGCCAGAGAGCGAATCTTTCTTCTTTTACCGGTCGGGGTAGGATTGCTCTTCCAACTGGGCGTGCTTATGCTGCTTCATCGGTTACGGCAGCGAGCGCTTACAAAGCGGCAGTTATTTCAACTTGTGGGGTTGTTAGAAGGCATTGTCGGTGTGCTGTTTCTGATCGGGTTCTTTTTCGCAATGCGTTCGACTTCAGCCTATTACCGTCCTCCTCTGTTAGAATTACGAAGCCTTGATTTGATTCTGAGTTTCGTGCTTTTTATTCTGTTGGTTCCGGGCCCGGGTGCGGGCATACTGATCTACATGTTGCGCCGGTCTCAGAAATCATCGATTTCGTCGCGTTGAGTGCACATGCATGCCGCCTGAGAAACATCGGGTGCTACGAGCCACTGGCAAAAAGGCCGGCAGTGTCGTACCTTTCCTTCCGGCTTCGTCTGTCTGAACGTGTAAAAAACGCCCGGTTTGAAAGGCGGTACGGAGCTTGCAGCAGATCGGGGCGGATTGAACCGGTATCGACCATGCGGGCGGCACTGCTACTGTTGCTGATCGGGTGCTTCTGGGAGAGCGCGTGGGCCCATGCGCTACCCCGGGTAACACGCGTTTCGTTTGCTCCTCGCGCGGATCAGAGCGGCTACGTCATTCGCATTCACACCACAGCTCACGTAGGTGCCTACCAGGAACCCGAATGGCTCGATGCCCATCGTCTTCAGTTTGTCCTGTACTATACCGAGCCAGCCCCTGATTTGCAGCACGATCCGCCGCAGGGGCCTGTGCGCGCCTACACGATTGAGCCGCGAGACGGCCATCTCATTTTTCAGTTTGAGCTGGACGAACGGGTGACAGTAAAGGCGGCAGCCTATCGAGACCGCTTCTCGACCGATATTCTCGTTGGATTGACGGTGGTTCAGACAGATCCAACCATCGCCGAGGGAGGCAGGCTGCCGCAGCCAGCGCAGGCGCGTACGGTCGCGCTCAATAAGCAGCCGACAGCGTCGCCCCGAGTAGCAGATCGATGGCATCTGGATACAATTGTGATTGATCCCGGACATGGCGGGAAAGATCCGGGAGCCGTCGCCAACGGCGTGCGGGAAAAAGACGTGACGCTGGCCGTTGCGCTGAAGCTGGGGGAATACCTGGAGCGATTGCTGGGGGTGCGGGTTGTTTACACCCGCAAAGATGATCGCTTTGTGGGACTGCGCGAACGAGGGCGTATTGCCAACGAAGCGGGAGGGAAACTGTTTATCTCGCTGCACTGCAACGCTTTGCCCGGCAATCGCCGCGTGCATGGTGCGGAAACGTACTTTCTGGGACTGCACAAAACAGAGGCGGCCCGCCGCGTGATGGAACGGGAAAACAGTGTAGTTCGCCTGGAGGAAGATCCATCGCAGTATGATCATTTCACCGAACAGGAGCTGATTTTGATGACGCTGGCCCAGAGCGCCTATCTGCGTAAAAGTGAAAAGCTGGCCATGCTGGTGCAGGAGCAATTTGCCCGGCGGGTGGGTCGCGTGAATCGCGGGGTCAAGCAGGCCGGTTTCTACGTGCTCTGGAGCGCTTCGATGCCGGCCATTCTGGTAGAGCTGGGGTTTCTGACCAATCCGAAAGAGGCCGCCTTTCTCAAAAGCAAACAGGGCCAGGCCTATATGGCCAGTGCTATTTTCCGGGCGGCTCGCACGTTCAAGGAACACTACGAACGGGAACCGGCGTTCCCAGCCGCGCGCTAACTGCATGGAGCAAGGCTATCCGAGGACAAACATGAACGAAACAGCCCTGGAAGCGCTCAAACAGGCGATTCGCACCGTTCCGGATTTTCCCGAACCAGGCATTCAATTCAAGGATATTACTCCCGTGCTGGGGCATCCTGAGTTGCTTCGGCTGGCGATCGATGCCTTACTGGCACCGTTTCAGGAGGAAGCAATTACCAAGGTGGTAGGCATTGAATCCCGGGGATTTATTCTGGGCGGGATGCTGGCGCATCACCTGGAGGCGGGGTTTGTGCCGGTGCGCAAAAAAGGCAAACTGCCTTATCAGACCCTTGCCGAGACGTATCAGTTGGAATATGGCACGGATACGATTGAAATGCACGTGGATGCCATTAAGCCGGGAGATCGCGTGCTGATCCATGATGACGTGATTGCTACAGGGGGAACGGCCGAAGCGACTGTCCGCCTCGTTGAACGGGCTGGCGGACAGGTGGTCGGGTGTGCGTTTCTGATCGAACTAACCGCCTTGCAGGGACGCAAGCGCCTGCCGGCGCACGTGCCCATACATACGGTACTCCAACTCTAAACCGCCATGTATAAAAACCGGCGATGGTGGGGGCTGGCGCTGCTTGTGCTGATGCTTTCCGGTTGCGAGGCAGCGGGTACTGAACGACTGACGTTGCCTGAAATTGAGGTGTCTTTTCGATTTGAAATCAACGGCAACGCCCTGACCGACGGTCAGCCCGCCACAATCATTGCAGTCAACACCGTAGATCTGGCTCCTGCCCTTCAGCAGCGAGGAGGCTACACCAAGAGTGAAGTGGTAGCAGCGACGGTGACGGCTGCTGCCATAGAGCGCATTCAGCCGCTTCTGACAGACCTGTCAGAGGTACTCAGTGAGGCCCGGGTGCTGCTGACTGCTCCAGGATTGAATGATCTGGAAGTAGCGGGACGGGCCGGGTTTCCTGACGATGAAACAGCCTCCCTGGCCCCTCGCAGCGGTACAGACGTCGCCGCTTTTGTGAAAAAAGCGGCTTTCGGCGCCAAACTGCACCTGGTACCGCTGCAACCAGCTCCTGATGAGCACTACATTTACGAAGTGCGGCTGACGTTGCGCGTTCAGGTTGAAGGTGTCTGACGAACGGCAATGCAGGAGATCTCGACCCGGGCTCCTCGCGGCAAAGCGGCCACCTGCACCGCCACACGGGCCGGCGGCGATTCATTAAAGTAACGCGCATACACCTCATTTACCTGCGCGTAGTCATTGATGTCAACGAGATAGACGGTGCAGCGCACCACATCCTTGTAGTCCATGCCGGCCGCCCGCAGCACAGCTCCCAGATTTTCTAATACCTGTTCCGTTTCCCGTTCGATGCTGTCCGTAATCAGGCTACCGGTCTTCGGATCAATGGCAATTTGCCCCGAGCAGTAGAGCGTGTCGCCTACAAGTACAGCCTGACTGTAAGGACCAATGGCCGCCGGGGCACGCGGTGTTTTGATGATCGTACGCTCAGGCACGGTGAATATTCCGTCGATAGTTCCTTGAATAATCTCTGCCTTTATTAACTTGCAAAATGAAGCTATTGAACTTCAAACGAAGAATCCGCTAAGGACGTTATGGACCTGGGATTGCAGGATCGCATTGCGCTAGTAGCGGGCGCCAGCAGCGGACTTGGTTGGGCTGCGGCGCTGGAACTGGCGCGTGAAGGATGCCGGGTGGCCATCTGTTCCCGTTCGGCGGCGCGCATTCAGGCCGCGGCGCAACGCATTGTGGAAGCAGCTCATATCGCCGAGGATCGCGTGCTGCCGCTGGTGTGCGACGTGACGGATGAAGCACAAATTGTGCGCATGATGGAACAGGTCGTTGACCGGTGGAACGGCCTGAACATTCTGGTGACGAACGCTGGGGGGCCTCCGGCAGGCTACGTTGGGGATTTTACCGCCGATGACTGGCGAGCAGCCCTGGAGTTAAACCTGCTCAGCACGATCAACCTCTGCCGCCATGCGCTGCCGCATCTACGTCGAGCAGCACGTGAGCCGAACGGACTGGCCCGCATTCTGATGATTACTTCTATTTCGGCCAAGCAGCCGATCCCGAATCTGTATCTGTCGAACGCGGCGCGCGCTGGCGTGCAGGGGTTTGCGAAAAGTCTGGCTGAGGAGCTGGGACCTGAGGGAATTACGGTTAACACCCTGCTTCCAGGCTACACGCGCACGGAGCGGTTGCAGGAGCTGGCGCAGGTGCAGCACCAGCGCACCGGTCGCCCTATTGAAGAGATTGAGGCAAGCTGGGCCGAGCAGGCCGCGCTGAAGCGCATTGGCGAGCCGCACGAGTTTGCAGCGGCGGCGGCTTTTCTGGCCAGTGCCCGGGCCAGTTACATTACCGGCGTAGCTTTCCCGGTGGACGGAGGACGGTCGAAGCACCTGCTTTGAAGGGAGCGGAACGGGGCCAGGCGCTCGCCGTACAACCGCCGCGCATGCCAGAAAAATAAGCATACATAAACAGTTATGAGCCGGCACGGACGGGTACTGGTGGCGATGAGTGGCGGCGTGGATTCGTCCGTCACGGCAGCGCTGCTGCATGAGCAGGGCTACGAGGTGGTGGGCATCACCATGAAAACGTGGGATTACACGTCCAGTGGGGTGCGTACCGGCAAGGAGGTGGGATGCTGCTCGCTGGAGTCGATGAATGATGCCCGCGCGGTAGCCGTACGGCTGGGGTTCCCACACTTTATCGTGGACATTCGGGAGGAGTTTGGCGATTGGGTAATTGAACGGTTCACGGACGAGTACCTGGCTGGTCGCACCCCTAATCCCTGCATTCTATGCAATACGCATATCAAGTGGGCAGCTCTGTTGCGACGAGCCGATCAGCTGGGGTGCGACTATATTGCAACAGGCCACTACGCTCGCATTCGCTACGACGAAGCGCTGGGCCGCTACGTCATCTCCCGCGGGCGGGATCTTAACAAGGATCAGAGCTATGTGCTCTGGGGCATCGCCCAGGAACACCTGGCGCGCACGCTGTTGCCGCTGGGCGACTACACCAAGCCGGAAATCCGGCGTATGGCGGCCGAAATGGGCTTTGAGCGACTGGCTCACAAGCCGGATTCTTATGAGATCTGTTTTATCCCGGATAATGACTATCGCCGTTTTCTGCGCCAGCGCGTGCCTGACCTGGACCAGAAGGTAGGGCCGGGCAAGTTTGTGCTTAAGGATGGTACCGTGGTGGGCACGCACCAGGGCTATCCGTTCTACACGATCGGGCAGCGGCATGGGCTCGGGTTGGCGCTTGGCTATCCGGTCTATGTGACCCACATTGATCCCGCGACCAATACCATCACGGTGGGGCCCCGTGAAGAGCTGCTGCGGCAGCGGCTGGTAGCCCGGCAGATCAACCTGATCAAGTATCCTGACCTGCGAGAAGAGCGGCCAGCCGTTGGTAAAATCCGGTACAAGGATGAAGGAGCCCCCTGTCTGGTCTGGCAAGAGGAGGATGCGCTGCACGTAGCCTTTGCGGAACCCCGGCCAGCCATTACGCCCGGTCAGGCGGTGGTGCTGTATGAAGGCGATGACGTGCTGGCAGGCGGCTGGATTTACGAAGTGCTAGAGGATGAAACGACTGCTGCTGGAGCGGCCGACAGGCGCTTGTTGTAGGAAAGCCTCTCATATCGTAGATTTCTGAAAAAACCCTCTGGTTTATTATGAAAAACGCACGTCTGTTGATTATAGAGGATGAGGCAGAAGTGCGGGAGGCGCTGGTACTATGCCTGGAATCGGCGGGTTATGAAGTAGATGCGGTAGCCACCGGAGAAGAAGGGCGAGAGAAAGCCATCACAGTGCCCGGCTACGATCTGATCCTTCTTGACGCGCGCCTGCCGGGACGTGACGGCTTTGAGGTGCTCCGAGAGCTACGCGAAGAGGATGGGGTGCTGACGCCTGTGCTGATGCTGACAGGGTTGGACGATCGAGAGCACCGGCTGAAAGGTTTTGAGTTAGGCGCGGATGACTATGTGACCAAGCCCTTTGCGCCGGAGGAACTGCTGGCACGTGTTGAAGCCATCCTGCGCCGCTCGCGACGACAGCCGCAGCCTGAGAAACGACGTTTCCGCGTAGGGGGACTGGAAGTCGATCTGGTGGAGGGGACAGTGACGCGGGACGGCCAGCCTGTATCGCTAACCGACATGGAATTTCGGCTGCTCCGCTATCTGATCTTACACCGCGGTCGTACGGTTACGCGTGAACAACTGCTGCGTGAAGTCTGGCAACTTCCGCCCACGGTCCAGACGCGCACGATTGACCGCCACATCAATGCGCTGCGTAAGATCATGGACGGCGAGGATGAAGCAAGCTGGCCGATTCAGAGCGTCTATGGTATTGGCTATCGGTTGGTTGGGGGCGAGTTCGTGGATTAATCATCGGCTCGGAGGCGGTAGCCCTTCCCGTAAACCGTTTCAATGTAGCGGGGTTGGCGCAGATCTGGCTCGATTTTCTTTCGAATCGAAGCAATATGGCGGTCAATAGTTCGCGTTTCAACATCCCCGGCAATGTGCCACACGTCGCGCAGCAGCTGCTCGCGGGTAACGACCTCCCCCCGGTGGTGAATCAGGTAGCGTAGCACGTTCAGCTCCATGGCCGTGAAGTTGATGCGCTCAGCGCCTCGATAGGCTTCGTGGGTGCTGAAGTTGATCTCTACGTCGCCGATGCGATAGATTTGCATGGGGGCGCGATCCGGGGGCTGCGTGCGCTGTAAAATGGCGCGCACGCGGGCGGCTACTTCGTCGGGATCAAACGGCTTGACGATGTAGTCATCGGCGCCTAAGTCGAACCCCTGGAGAACTTGCTCCCGCTCGCCGCGGCCGGTAAGTACCAGCACCGGCGTTTCCAGACCACGCTGGCGCATTTCCTGCAACACTTCAAAGCCGCTGCGGTCGGGAAGCATTACATCAAGCAGTACGACGTCGAAGCGATGGGCATTGGTGAGGAGTTCCAGCGCCTTGTTGCCTTCAGGCGCGTGCGTGACCCGGTAACCTTGCAGCTCGAAAAAGTCCTGCAGGGCCTGCGCGACATCTGCATCGTCTTCAACGATCAACATGTGGTAGGTGGGCGTTGATTCGGCCATGGTGCTTTGAGCGCGCTTGATGTACCAGGAACGCTTCTCAGAGATTAGCAACTGAAAGGGGCACTGTCAACTTTCTACGTAGGGAAATAATGCCATGAACGCAAAAAACGAAGTTTTTCTGCTGAAGCTGCTGGAAACGCCTAGTCCTTCGGGTTTTGAGCAGGCTTTGCAGCAAACGTGGGTGGCGCACGTGAAGCCCTGGGTCGATGAGGTGGCGCAGGACAGTTATGGCACGGTCTGGGCAATCAAACGTGGACGGGCTGATGCGCCTCGATTGATGCTGGAAGCGCATGCTGATGAAGTGGGCTTTATCGTGCAGCATATTTCCGAGGAGGGATTTTTACACATTGCGCCTATTGGTGGAGCGGACCGAGCATTAGCCCGGGCACGTCGAGTGCAGGTGCTGGGCAGCAAAGGACCGGTGGACGGGGTGCTGGGGCATACGGCCATTCATTTACGCGACCCCAAAGACGAGAAAGTGCCGGAGTGGCATGAGCTATTCGTTGATGTGGGAGCGCAGAGCCGGGAAGAAGTAGCGGCGCTGGGCATTCGGGTAGGGCATCCTGTTGTGCTGGCCGACGCGCCGTTTCGACTGCAGGGACGACGGCTGGTGGGGCGGGCGCTCGACAACCGGCTGGGCGGCTTCATTCTGGCGCAGGTGCTGGCTGCGCTGGCCGAAAAGCCACCGGTCGCCACAGTCTATGCGGTCAACGCCGTGCAGGAAGAGATTGGAGGCTATGGAGCACGCATGGTGGCCTACCGGTTGCATCCAGATGCGGCCCTGGTGCTGGAGGTTACGCACGCGACCGATACGCCCGGGATTGACGTTCGGCGTCATGGGCTCATTCGGTTAGGGAAAGGGCCTGTTCTAACTCATGGCACGGCTAATCATCCGATGTTGGTGGAGCGGCTGTTGGCGGTGGCGAAAGCCGAAGGCATCCCGGTGCAGCATGAAGCATCGTCGCGGCGCACGGGTACCGATGCGGATGACATTTTTGCCACGCGTGGCGGCATCCCTTGCGCGTTGGTGTCGGTGCCGCTTCGTTACATGCACTCACCGGTTGAGATGGTGGATCTGGATGACATAGCGCACACGGTTCGTCTGCTTGTGGCTTTTGTGCAAAGTCTGAAACCCGGTGATCGATTCCAAACTCCGCTTATAGATTGACCCCCTTGCTCAGAAAAACGGCAGGAATCGGTTTAGCAAGCGCAGGGCTTGTTCACCATACGGTGGGTAGAATCGGCGGAGCAGGGGAAACTCGAACCGACGGTAGACCACAGGCCGTTCGTTGGAGAAAGCCAGAAAGCCGTGGTAGCGATAGGCTTTCCCGACCCCGCTCTGGCCGATGCCACCAAAGGGCAGACTGGGATGGTTAAAGTGGAGCAGCGTATCGTTGACGCATCCGCCACCGGCTGAGGTATGGTTTAGCACATACTGCGTGCGCTGTTCGTCCCGGGCAAATACGTACAGTGCCAGCGGCGTGGGGCGGCGATTGATTGCTGCCAGGGCTTCCTCTAAGTGGTCAAAGGTCTGGATAGGAAGCAGCGGGCCAAAGATTTCTTCCTGCATGATTGCCGCTTCGTCAGGCACGTGCGTCAGCACGGTAGGCGGTACAAAACGATCTTCTGCCCGCCAGGGGCCGCCCACAACGTCCTGTGCGCCGCGGGCCAGGGCGTCTTCGTACAGGTGACGCAGCCGTTCATAGTGGCGGTCGTTGACGATATGGGCGTAGCTGTTGTTCTGGTGCCAGGTTTCCGGATCTGGTCCATAAAAGGTTACAATCTGCTCCCGCAGCGCATCAACCAGGGCGTCGTGCAGTTTACGGTGCACCAGTACATAGTCGGGGGCAATGCAGGTCTGGCCCCCATTGGTGAATTTGCCCCAGGCAATCTTTTCGGCAGCCTGGTCAACGTCGGCCGTTTCATCGACGATGGTGGGCGATTTACCTCCTAGCTCTAAGGTAACAGAGGCCAGATGGCGCGCGGCAGCCTCCATGACGAGACGGCCCACGCGGGGGCTACCGGTGAAAAAGATGTGGTTGAAGGGTAGCTCCAGCAGGGCTTCGGCTACGGTGTGGTCGCCTTCGAAGACCGCTACCTCTTCTGGCTCGAACACCTCTTCGAGAATGCGTCGGATAGTACGGGCACTGTTGGGGGCTAACTCTGAGGGTTTGACGATTACGCAGTTGCCCGCTGCGATGGCAGTGATCAGGGGAGCGAGCGTTAGCGTGAAGGGATAATTCCAGGGCGACAGGATAAGCACAACCCCTTTGGGTTCATAGCGAATCTCTGCCCGGGTGCCCAGGTGCGTCAGCGTCGAACTTACGCGTTTCGGCCGCATCCACTGAGCCAGGTGACGAGCCACGTAACGGGCTTCGGTAACAACCGGGGCGATTTCCGTCAGATCTACTTCCAGGGGCGGCTTGCGAAAATCGGCCCACAGGGCTGTCCGGATGGTTTCGCGATGGTCCAGCACCGCTTCACGCAGGCGAATAAGCTGGCGGCGCCGTTCACGTACGGTGCGGTTGCGAACTACGGCGTGGTGCTGCCGCTGGCGCTCAAACACTTCGGCCATGGTGCGGGCCAGCTCCGGAGTGCAGGGCATGGCGGACGGATGGGGCGTCATCGTTGTCGGGGTGTGGGTTGTAGACTGTATTTAAACCAATGGTATACGTTTTTGAAACATGGGTCAAGCCCCTGGAACATCCCTGGAACTTTTGGCCGGTCTGCTTCGCTTGTTTGGAAGAGGCGGAAACCGTTCACCAGACGCTCGGGGGAGCCATGAAGGCGCTGCTGATTGTAGATGTGCAGAATGATTTTTGCCCGGGAGGGGCGTTGCCGGTGCCCGAAGGCGATGCAGTCGTTCCGGTCATCAACCGGCTGATTCCGTATTTTGAAAACGTAATTCAGACGCAGGATTGGCATCCGGCAGGACACTGGTCATTTGCCTCGGCGCATCCTGGCAAGCAGCCGTTTGAAACGATCCAGCTCAGCTACGGAGAGCAGGTGCTCTGGCCGGACCACTGCGTGCAGGGGACCTCAGGGGCTGCGTTTCATCCGGAGCTGGATACGACGCGCACCCAGCTTATTATTCGAAAGGGCTTTCGGAAAGAAATCGATTCGTATTCGGCTTTTTACGAAAACGATAAAAAGACGCCTACCGGGCTGGCTGGCTACTTAAAGGAGCGGGGCATTACGACGCTTTATGTGGTCGGACTGGCCGCCGATTTCTGCGTGAAATGGTCGGCGTTGGATGCGCGTCGGCTGGGCTTTGAAGTGTACGTGGTAACCGACGCGACGCGAGGGATTGATACAAACGGCTCACTGGCGCGCGCCTGGGAGGAAATGAGGGCGGCCGGTGTGCATCTGATCACTTCGGAGGAAGTTATCCGTCAGGCTGAACCCGTAGGATAAGTTTTTCCATACGCACGAGCGCAAAGGCGTCTGGAGGGCGGCCAGACGCCTTTGTGTTTTTTCTGCAAGAACTTTCCCGGCAGGTCCAACGTTGGGCTGCTCGTCTTGGAAAGGGCGGGGCCAATCGCGCGTGATGCATGATCCTGCGCTATAGCCTGCGTTATCTGGTAGCCCGGGGGGTACCGGCGCTGGTGAATTTCTTAGCGGTAGCAGTTTATACGCGACTGCTGACGCCTGAAGCCTATGGGTACTATGTCCTGGTTATTGCCGGCGTTAATGTGCTGAATCTCGTCTGTTTTCAGTGGCTTCGCTTTGCTCTGGTGCGTTATCTGCCAGCTCATCAAGGGCAAGAAGAGGGGTTGCTGGGCACAATTGGGTGGAGCTATCTGGCGCTGATGTTCCTTGTGGGCAGCCTGGGTGGTGCAGCGGCTGGCCTGGTTGCCGATGCGCGGTGGCGCAGTCTGATGGGGGTGGGGGTGCTTTTGCTCTGGGCACAGGCCTGGTTTGAGCTCAATGCGGAGCTGCTGCGCGCGCGACTTCAGACGCAGGCCTATGGCTGGGCAATGGGAGCCCGTAGCGTGGGAGCGTTAGGTCTGGGGACCCTGTTCATTCTGAGCGGCCTGGAGGCCTACGGCCCATTATGGGGCCTGGTCGTTAGCATGGTAGGAATCGGGATTGTCTTCGCCTATCAGCACTGGCGGGTGATCCCGATTCGTCTGGATACCAGACGGTTGCGTTTGCTGTTGCGTTATGGCCTTCCGGTGGCCGGTAGCCTGGCGTTCAACCTGATTATCGTTGCCTCCGACCGATTCTTGATTGCCTGGCTCTTAGATGAAGCCCATGCCGGGATTTATGCGGCAGGGTATGATCTGGCCTATCAGCCTGTCATTCTGCTCATGCACATTGTGTACCTGGCAGTTTATCCCTTAATCGTGAAAGCATGGGAGCAGGAGGGGAAACCCGTTGCGTATACCTATCTGAGTCGGAATGCGCAGCTTCTTTTAATCATCGCTGTTCCTGCGACGGTAGGTCTGGTCTTACTGCGCGATGCAATTGCCAGCCTGGTGCTGGGGGAAGCATTTCAGGCAGCCAGCGCGATCATAGCCTGGGTTGCTGTAGGGACGTTGCTTGACGGAATGCGGGTGTATCATGCCGACCTCGCCTTTCATTTAGGGCAGCGTACCATGGGACAGCTCCGAAGTGTTCTGTGGGGAGCTCTGGTCAACATCGGATTGAATTTGCTATGGATTCCCCGGGTGGGCATCATTGGGGCCGCCTGGGCTACCGTTGTATCCTGCGGCATTGCTTTGCTTTTAAGTATCTGGTGGGGACGTACCGTGCTTCCCATCCCCTGGGGCCTGAAAAAGGGGCTGGGGATCAGCATGGCAGGGATTGGCATGGGGATTACCATCGGAGTCCTGAAGGCTTCTATGGGATGGATAGGCGCCGGAATTGTCGGGATAGGCATGTATGGCGTCCTGCTCGCTATTCTGTTAAAGGAAGATTTTACAAGGATCTGTCGTAATATCCGTTTGAGAATATAGGATAATGATTTTCCCGTTACACTGGCCCGAATCTGGTTCCTTCAGCTACCGCTGTTCTGAAGAGAGGGCAGGGCGTCCGGGTTTAGGCTGGCTGTGCGCTACGCGAGCGCAGTGGCAGTTCGGAGGCATGCTTTATGAGCGGTTTGCGAAGGGGTAAGGTGCGTTACCGTGAAGGCTGTTTTCCGAAAAGATCCCCGGGCAGGTAGCAGCTCGTCCGCTTCAGTGGAATTGGCTCTTTAAGAAAGGATGCGCTGCACGCGCCTGAATGTTAAACCACCTTGAGGAGGCGCGTATGGCCCGGCAGGGAGCGTATATTTTAAGAAAGCGTGCCATCGCGTGCCTGTCGATGCCGGTGAGTCAGACGAAGCGACCCTTACATATCGTTTACTTGATTACGCGGGCAGATGAGCTGGGAGGCGCTCAGATGCATGTTCTGGATCTGGCCAGGGGGTTTCGGGCGAAGGGATACCGAATCACAATTCTGGGAGGACAGAGGGGCTCGTTTGCAGAGCTGGTGCAGGCGGAGGGCATTCCCTACAAACAGGTACCCTTTCTGCAGCGCGCCATTCACCCGTGGCGGGATGCGCGATGCTTGCTCGCATTACGGCATCTTTTGCGAAGGTTGCAGCCGGATCTGGTTTCCACGCATTCGTCGAAGGCAGGATGGATAGGACGCCTTGTTGCCCGCAGCCTGGGCATTCCGGTTATCTTTACCGCGCATGGGTGGGCCTTTACAGAGGGCGTTCCGTCCCGGCAGCGCTGGCTGTTTCGTTGGGCGGAGCGGGTGGCGGCTCCTTTTGCCGACAAGATCATTACGGTATCCGAGTATGATCGTCAGCTTGCCTTGCGGTATCGTATTGCTGCACCGGATCGGCTGGTCACGGTTTATAACGGCATTCCCGATGTGCCCGATCACTTGCTGGCCTGTCCGCAGGTGCAGCAGGGAAAGGCGGTGCGTTTGATCATGGTGGCCCGGTTTAGTCCGCAGAAAGATCATGCCCTTGTCCTGCGGGCGCTAGCAGGCTTGCGGACATTGCCCTGGCAACTGGAGTTTATCGGCGACGGACCGTTGCGGCCTGCCTGTGAGCAGCTAACAAGGCAGCTTCAGCTCAACGACCGTGTGTATTTTCTGGGCGAGCACCGGAACGTAGCGGAGCGGCTAGCACGTGCTCATATTTTCGTACTGGCTTCGAACTATGAAGGATTTCCCCTTTCCATTTTAGAAGCCATGCGGGCAGCATTGCCAGTCGTGGCCGCAGACGTTTCAGGGGTGCGCGAAAGTGTGCAGCATGGAGAAACTGGGCTGCTTTTTCCTCGGGGGAATGTCGCGGCACTACGCGCTTGTTTGCAAACCCTGATGGTACATCCTGCGATGCGGCAATCTATGGGACAGGCAGGGAGAAAGCGCTACAAAGCATACTTTACACTGGATCATATGTTGACGGATACCGAGCAGGTATATCAGGAGGTTTTTGCAAAAAGTGCCCGTAAGGACAGATGATTTATCTGATTGGATGGCTGTCTATTTATTATTATCATGCAATCAGTTTCTTTCTGCGTAAGCAGCTACGCCCGCTCGCAATTGGTGTTACCCTCTTGCTAAGTCTGGTGGCTGTTCTTCGCGGTTCTGTAGGGACAGATACGGCCGTATACGAGCGCTTAGCTACTCGATCAGAAGCCTGGTCAGGAATTGAGCCGGCCTTCTGGATCTTGATGTATATTTTTAATGCGATTACCCAAGATCCTGTATTGACAGTCAGAGCTTTTTCAGGGGTTCTGGCCGTTGTTTTGATGCTGTATATATACCGGTCAGATGAGGATGAATTATTTTTTCTGATGTCTTTTTTTATGCCTTTGTTTTTTTACAATTTTAGTATGAATGTTATTCGAGTAGGAATCGCTTTCTCTATTTTACTTCTTGCGCTGCAGGAAGACAGAAGAGGGAGAACCCTGTCTGCAATGTTGCTAGGCGGACTGTCTGTTATGTTTCATTACTCTATGATTTTCTCTCTATTCTATCTATGGTTTAATCAGGAATATAAAATAGAATCAAAGGATAGAAGAAGTATAATGTGGATGATACTATTGTTTGTTGTGATGGTCGTACTGGTTGTGCTTAATGAGAATTACTTTTTGGCCAAACTTGCTGTATACGCTCGTCTGGAGGCGCCCAGCTTATTTTCTGGAATATCTCGCATTATGTTAGGACTTGTCCTGTTAACCGGTGTTTTTCTGTCGAGCATTCCGGCTACCCAGAAAAAAAGAATTATCTACAGTTCGCTATTTTTTATGATCTTTTTCTTCGGGTTAGGGATTTATGTGACCCCTCGTTTGCTGGACATGGTCAATCTGTTAATTCCGATAGCCATGTTGCGAGCCTACAGGCGCATTCAGGAGCCCATGGACCGAACCTTTAAAGGAGCCCTGCTCCTGGCCGGTCTGGGCGGTGCGATCGGCATGTATCGATATATGCTCTATGAGAGCTTCTGGTCGCCTTCTCCGTTTTTACCCTACCATACACTATTTGCACGCTAGGGATGTGCCTGCTGCAGCTCCGCAGCGACGGCTTCAACCGTTTCCCAGACGCGCAGCAGATTGCCGCCCAGGATTTTTTCAATATCTGCCTCGCTGTAGCCGCGCCGCAGCAGTTCAGCGACCAGGTTGGGATACATTGATACGTCTTGCAGGCCTTCCGGAAGGGCAAAAACACCGTCGAAGTCGGAGCCCAGTCCTACGTGATCGACACCTACAAGCTGCACAACATGGTCAATGTGATCGGCAACGTCGGCCACCGTGCCGATGGGGTGCTGCTTGCGCTGCCGGGCCATCCAGCGGCGCCCTTCTGGCGAGTCGGGGGCAAGACCCTGGGCTTCCAGTTCTGCTCGGAGCTGCTGGCGCAGCGAGTCGCCCCTGGTCTGATATTCGCTACGCAAAAAGGAGGAGCCAAAGTTAATCATTATGACCCCACCGTTAGCGGCCAGGGCCCGGATCATCTCGTCGCTCATGTTGCGCTCCCAGCCGGGCGTGAAATGCCGCGCTGATGAGTGCGACGCAATCACAGGGGCTTTGGTGCGGCGCAGCACGTCGTAGAAGGCACTATCGGAGACGTGCGAGATATCGATAAGCATACCGAGTCGATTCATTTCGTCAACGACCTGCTCCCCAAATGGGCTGAGCCCGTTCCAGACGCGTGTTGTGTCGTAAGAGCTATCGGAGAGCTGGTTGACCCGGGCGTGCGTGAGCGTAATGTACCGAATGCCGCGTTCGTAAAAGTAGGCTACGTTGCGCAGGTCGCCCTCCAGGCCGGATCCATTCTCCATCCCCATGAGCAGGGCGATGCGTCCTTCCCTGTGGGCGCGACGCACGTCGTCCGGCGAGCGGGCCAGCATAAACTTGTCAGGGGCCTGGCGAACCAGCGCCTCCACCATATCGATGAGCGAATCGGCCAGTGCCTTGGAGGCGCCGGGCGTGTCCTGTAGTTCAGCAGGCAGATAAATCGAAAAGAACGGCGCGTCCAGGCCGCCGGCGCGCGCGCGAACGTAGTCAAAGTCGCCCAGCTCAGTGCGCCGCGTAATGTCCTCTGGAAACTGACGCAGGCGGTAGGGCACGTCGATGTGGCCATCGATGAGGATAAATCGCTGCGTAAGCTGACGCGCCCGCTCATAGTGCCGGTCCGCTTCGCTCTGGCAGGCAGCCAGTAAGCTGGCCAGAATAAACATCAGCAGGAAAGTGCGCATCATGGTGCCTGAAAGACCAATTCTGGAATTGCTCGAAGGATAGCCATTCTTATTCAAGATGGCAAGAGGGACAGCAGTTGCCTTCGTAGCTGCTGCAGATAGGCGGGCGTTTCCAGCAGACGTGCTCCATACCAGGAAAAGGGCTGGCCATCAACCAGTAGAAATGTGGCGTGGGGGCACAGCGGACGCAGTTCTTCAAGGTGGGCTTCTCTGAAGGGATAAGGCTCGCTGCTGAGCAGGACGACTTCGGGGTGCAAAGTGCGAATTGCTTCGGGCGTGAGCGTCGGGTAGCGCGTCTGGTGGGCACACACGTTGGCAAAGCCCCCACGGCGAAGCATGTCGTGGATGAAGGTATCCCCACCAATGCTCATCCAGGGATCACGCCAGATCAAGTACAGGGTCCGCAGAGACGGATAGGCAGGCAGGGTGGCAAAGCGCTGGGCAATCGTGGCGGCCAGGGTTTCGGCGGTTGCTTCGGTGTCTGTCAGGGAACCAACCTGTCGGATCATGTGCAGGGCTTCGTCCAGGGTACGCACGTAGGTGACAAAGACCGGTACGTGCGGGTCCAGCATCTCGACGATAGCACGCGTGTTCTCTTCCAGGTTGGCAAGGACCAGATCAGGCTGCAGGCTCAGTAGCCGCTCCAGGTTAATCTGTTTGGTGCCACCGACGATGGTTTTGCGGCGTTTCCAGTCGGGAGGGCGGACGCAGAAGCGGGTCAGGCCTACGACGGCATGGTCGAGGCCAAGGGCTGCCAGCAGTTCCGTTATGCTGGGCACAAGCGAAACGATGCGTTGGGGAGGCGTCGTAAGGTGAATGGTGCGGCCGCGGGCGTCGGTCAGTTTACGCGGAAAGCGGGTCATGGGCACGCCGGGATGCTTCCGAGGTGGTTTGTTGGGTGAGCGCCTGCAGCAGGCGTTCGTGCAGATTGCCGAAGGGCCCGTTGCTCATGATCAGCGCGACGTCGCCGGGACGAAGCGCTTCCAGCAATAAAGGCAACAATACGTGGGCCCCTTCTGCTATGTGAGCCGGAATGCCCCGGCTCCGAATGCCGGCCGCAACAGCTTCCGGGCTGAAGAAATCTTCTGGGTGATCGTTGTGCCGAAACGGTGGCGTGCTGAGCCATACCTCGTCGGCATCGTCAAACGCTTCCATATACGCTTGCTCAAAGCGTCGGCGTCGGCTTGAGTTAGAGCGCGGTTCAAAGATGGCGACCAGGCGGCGATCAGGCCAACGCTGGCGCGCAGCGCGCAGCGTCTCCCGCACGGCCGTTGGGTGATGGGCAAAATCATCGACTACGAGCACGCCACCCGCTTCTCCTCGGACCTCCAGGCGGCGCTTCATGCCCGGAAAGCTGGCGAGGCCCTTGCGTAGCTGCTCTGGCGTCAGACCTATCTGCAATCCAAAAGCGCATACAGCCAGCGCATTACGCAGGTTGTGGCGACCGCTTAAGGGCAAAAAGAAGCGGCCCAGCTCTTGGCCATCGACAACCAGCGTAAAATGCTGGCCTTCAGGAGTGGGATATACCTGGCCTACGGTTACGTTGCAGCGCGTGTGCAGACCATATGTCCGGACGCGACTGTAGGCGGTGCGGGTAACCTGGCGGACGGTTGGATCGTCGCTGTGCGCTATCAGCAATCCGTCGAACGGTAAGAGGGCGACCAGTTGTTCAAAAGCCTCGCGGTAATCGTCGAGATCGTCGTACAGGTCGGCGTGGTCAAACTCGATGGAGGTGAGCAGAACCGCGCGAGGGCGATAGTGCAGAAATTTCGGACGTTTGTCAAAATAAGCGCTGTCATACTCATCGCCTTCAACTACGAACCAGGGGCCTGAGCCAATACGGCCGCTCGTTTCGGAACCAATCATCACGCCGCCGATGAAGTAGCCCGGATCCATCCCGGCCTGGCTGAGCACGTGCGCCAGCAGGCCTGCTGTGGTCGTTTTGCCATGCGTGCCGGCTACAACGACCGGCTGTCGGTTCTGGAGAAAGAAGTGGGACAGGGCTTCAGGCATAGCGCATTGCGGCAGCCGACGCTCGCGCGCAGCCGCTGCTTCGGGATGCGTTGGCGTGCAGGCATTGCCTACCACGACCAGATCGGGCGGCGGCTCTAAGTGAGCCGGATCAAAGCCGGTATAAAACGAAATGCCGTGGCGGTGCAAGAGCGTGCTCATGGGCGGGTAAGCAGCCGCATCGCTGCCGCTAACCTGGTATCCTGCTTCCCGAAGCAACAGGGCCAGCGTCCCCATACCCGTGCCGCAGATGCCAATCAAGTACACGGTGCGCACGGAAGTAGGAGGCGGCAAAGGAGGCCGCTCAAACCGGCGCAGATGCGCGTCGGGATAATCTTCCAGCCGTTTCATAGGTTAGCGATTCGGATGGGGAGGACCACCCGTCAGTCCCAGGCGCACGGCCGCTTCGCGCTCATGAGCCATTGCGTCAGACGATGCGTCGGCCCCCGATTCGGGCAGCAGACCCAGCCGGGCGGCCCGGCGCTGCCATTGCTGGCGCGCCAACTCCTGCATGTCGCGCGTTGAGTCCACCTCGTCTACAATTTCAAGGCCCAGTAACGTTTCGACCACGTCTTCCAGCGTTACGATGCCTGCCGTGCCGCCGTATTCGTCGATTACGAGGGCTATGTGTTCCAGACGGTTCAGCATGCGCTCGAACAACTCAGGCAGCGGCAGGTTCTCTGGCACAACCAGGATCTCACGGCGCAGGCGATGCAGGGGCAACTCTCCTTTACCGCGAGCCGCATACAGCAGAATCTCATCTTTTAACACGTAACCCGTGATGTGATCTCGCGTTTTCTGGTAGATAGGAATGCGTGAAAAGCGAAGCTCTGGATGGCGGCGCAGCACGTCATGAATGGTCAGGTCTTCTGGAAGGGCAAAAATAACCGTGCGAGGGGTCATGATGTCTTTGGCCCGCAATGCGTGAAAACGCAACAGATTTTTCAGGATACGTAGCTCCTCCTGTTCAAACACGCCCTGTTGGCGTCCCAGCTCGGCCAGCGCCGCCAGCTCTTCGCGGCTGACGGACGGCGTCTTGCGCTCGCGGGCCAGCAGGCGGGTAATCGCTTCTGAAAGCAAGACGAAAGGATACAGCAACCAGATCAACCCGATCAGAAGGGGAGCGACTGGTGGGGCCAGAGTCCGCCAGTAAAGAGCACCGACGGTTTTAGGGATGATCTCCGAAAAGATCAGGATCATGAGCGTCAGCCCCCCTGAAATCAGGCCTAAGTAAGCGTCGCCAAACACCTTGATAGCCTGGGCGCCTACGCCGGCAACACCGGCTGTGTGGGCGATGGTGTTCAAGCTCAGGATGGCTGCCAGCGGACGGTCGATGTCTTGCTTGAGCCGTTGAAGAAGGCGGCCGGTTGTGGTATGCCGGTGGGCCGCCACATAGGAGGGCGTCACGCTAAGTAGAACGGCCTCCATAATGGAGCACAGAAACGAGACGCCCAGAGCCAGCGCCAGGTAAAAAATCAGAAGTCCCATGGAAAGGGTAAAATTGAACCCCAATCCGGCTCTAATACCGTGATCCCGGACAGAAGTGAATGCACCGGCCGGTTACCGGGTTTCAGTAAAAAAGCAAGCGGCCCGGAATAGCATGACTTCCAGGCCGCTTGCAGCGGTTGAAGCAAGGGATGCAGGTTAATGGGTAATAACCAGAGAGCGCGTGTCCGTGCGCTGGCTGCCTTCCAGCCGCAGGAGGTACAGGCCTGCCGGCAGATGGGTAACCGACCAGCGAATGCGATGCGTGCCGGCGGGCACTGGTCCGTCCAGCAGACGCGCCACTTCCTGACCGAGCAGGTTATAAACCGTCAGGCGCAGGCGTTCCGGCTGCGGCACCTGCAGCACCACAAAGACCTGGCGGGAAGCCGGGTTGGGATAGACCCCGTCCAGGCGCAGCACTGCGATGTCTGGCAGCGGCTCGTTGCTGACCGTCAGCGGCAATACCTCTCCCGTTTGCATGTCGATGAGGACGATAAGGGAGTCTTGTTGCGCTGTCAGCCCCGGTGCTTTTCCTTGCGCGGCTGGCGCCAGAAAGCGGACCTCCCAGATGTACCGGTCGCTCAAGTGCGGATAGCGATCGGGCATGGCCCGGCCTTCCATGAAAATCATTGCCTGGGGATGGGCGGCCATGAACTGGCTGCCACCGTTCGCCATGGCCGTGCTCATGGCCCGGTCTGAGTCAATGAAAGGTTCAGGTAGCGTAGGCCATCCAGCAAGAGCAATCTCAGGCGGCTGATGGCGCGCCACGGTAATCTGGCCCGGGGTGGCCGTAACTTCTAGCTGGGCGCTGTCTCCTGGCACGTAATAGTCGTACTTCCAGTCGAGCGCAACGCCCAGCGGACCTACCGACTGGCTCCAGATGCGCTTTAGTTCAGCCTGCTGGGAACGGGCCTTGGCTGAATCCTGAACAGCCTGTAACCGGGCCCGAGCTGTATGGGGCAGTTGCACCGAGCTGCCAATAAAAGCGCCGGTTTGCATGTGGACGAAATAACGGGCCGTAGCCTGGGCAGGCTGCAACGGCGTACGCTTGGCGGCCTGCGCCCCGGCTTCGAAAAGAAACAGACCATATAGCGGAGTGCTCGGGTCCACGTTCAGATTGTACACGGGACCCAGAAAGCCTCCTTCCATGCTGGCAAAGACAGGACCGCGGCGGCTGCTGAGAAAAGTAGCCGCGTTGTTGGCTCGGGCTGTATCGGCGGCTTGATCTGAATCAACAATCTGTGGGAACGGAATCTTGGGCATCGTAGCCCAGTCCTGCTGGTTGAGCGTGTCAACGCGCAAAAGCAGGCTGTCGGTAAGCGTTAGCTGGAGGGCCAGGCCGCCGGCAAACGCATTGATGGTCCAGGTGCTCGCCGTACCATCGTACGGGTTGAAGAAGCTGCTCGAGAAGCTCACCACGCCGTCGGCTTGCTGCGTCTGCTTGGAGGGAGCCAGCCATGTGGAGGCAATCTGGAGCGCTCGAAAAGCGGTGAGTGGCTGCGTGGTTAGCAGTTCGGTGCCTGTGGATAGATCATAGGCGCCACTGTAGTCCGCGGTGCCCTGCAGGGGCGATGGCAGCCGACGGCCCTCCAGAATCAGCCAGAAGACCGTGGTGCTGGATAGGGGGAAGAAATCGGGATGGATCATATCGTTAGCGACCAGGAAGGGATACAACTGGCCGGCCATCATCTGGCGGTAATCGGGATCACCAGTAATCGGAAAACGCGTCAGAAATGCATTCAGAATCACATCGGAATCCTTCATGGACTGAAGATTGATCGGACTCATCTGGTCATAGGGCGCAGGCGAACGGAGCTCCTGCGGAGAGCCAAGCGGAATGTTGGACGTAACCGTCAGGCTGTAGGCCTTTTGCTGCTGGGCGGAATAGGCCACAAAATACCAGAAAAGCGACCGACCATTGTTATCCGGATTGCCTACGATAAACACAATCTGCGCATCCGAGGCAGCCTGGGGAAAAACTGCCTGGGCTACAGAAGCGGCCTGGCTGACGCGCGTAGCCCCGAGAAATACTACGGGAACCGTCAGGTTAGACAGGTTGCCTGTGACGTTCAGCGCATCGGCGGCACCATCGCCATTGGCATCATAGGTTCCAAAACCTCTGGGAATTTCAAAGCGGGCGTCCGGACCAAACAGATAGGCCCACAGATAGTACGTGCCCGGCCGCACATAATCAATAGAAAAGCTGCCGTCCGGATTGGTAACGGCCAGCCGAACGGGCATCTCGTCCTCCGGAGTCGGGGTAGAAAACAGCGCCACATACCAATTGCCCAGATGGTTGGCCTGCGTGGTAGGCGGTAGGGACGTGGGCAACGCAGGAAGCGCTGTACCTTCAACCGCAGCAGATACCGATGCCCTTGCATGAGGCGGCGCAGACGTTGCTGCGACAGGTACGGCCCGCAAAGCAGGGAGACGAAGCGGAGCAGCCTGGCTGGCGGTGCCACTTTCTACGATTTGTCCGCTGATAGTATGAGGGCCTGCGCTGGAGGCAGTCGTGTAGTAAAACGTTACGCGTTTAGCCAGCCGGCTTCCGTCGGTTGCTTTAGCATAATGTACGACCCACGTATAGTCGCGATTCGCTTCGTGGGTGACGTTCAACGTAAGCGTTTTACCATCGACGCTGAGCGAGATGCGTGAAGGGTCAGTCAGTTGTGCCTGGAGGGTGGTGTCCAGCGGCAAAATCGCCAGGCTGTCCAGCGTGATCGCCTTATTGAACGTGATAGTGACGGGCGTGTTAAGAGCAACTCCTGCAGATCCATGAGCGGGCGATACCGAGACCACCTGGAGATCCTGGGCCTGGACGAGCGAAACCCACCAGAGTCCCAACAGAAATCCTATCCGTTTCATGACGCGCCTCATTCGGTTGCTCCGTTGCGCTTTAATTTCGGGGCTCAATATACGGAGATACTACTTTAAGAAAAAGTATAAGGTTTAAAAATAGAAATTTGTCGTTGTAACAAAGAAATAAAAAGTTTCCTGCCTGAACAATCGCAGTATATCCGATGGATGAAAGATCTGCTCTAGAAATGTACCAGCGAGGCTATTTTCCGATGCCGGATCCTGTGACCGGTCAGGTGCACTGGTATGCGCCAGATCCCCGGGCCATTTTGCCTCTGGAGCGGTTTCACGTGCCGCGAAATCTGGCCCGCTTGGTGCGGCGCGGGGTCTTTGCGGTAACATTCGATCAGGCTTTTGACGAGGTGGTGCGTGCCTGCGCAGCGCGTCCAGCTACTTGGATTGTTCCGGAACTGCAGGAGATGTACCGGGCGCTTTACCGGAGGGGGCATGCCCATAGCGTTGAATGCTGGCAGGCGGGGCAGCTTGTTGGGGGGCTGTTTGGCGTAAGTATCGGCGGGGCATTTTTTGGAGAGTCTATGTTTCACCGCGTCTCAGAAGCCTCTAAAGTGGCCCTGGTCCATCTGGTAGCGCACTTGCGCCGGCAGGGCTTTCGTCTGCTGGACATTCAGATGTTGACGCCCCATTTTCAGCAATTTGGAGCGGAGGAAATTCCCCGCACGGTTTTTGAACAGTTGTTGGCTGCGGCCATTGCGTTGCCCGTGCACTGGGCGCCCGATGTTCGTAACTTGTCATCATGAATTGGATGGCGATACTGATCGGGGGGTTGCTGGTGGCCGGACCAGATTCGGTCGGGCAGGCCCGTTTTCTTGAACTGATGCAGGTGGCTCGCCAGAAGCAGTTAGCGAACCGACCGCTGGGTGAGGTGATGCAGACACTGGGGCTTCAGCTCCAGGGAACGCCCTACGTTACCGGTTTGCTGGATGAGACGCCGAGCGAGTCGCTGCAGACGCCTCTGGATCGATTTGATTGCGTATTGTTTGTGGAAAGCGTGCTGGCGCTGGCCCAGGGTGTCGTGATGGGCGACACGACATGGGAAGGCTTCCAGCGGCGCGTGGAACGGTTGCGTTATCGAGATGGCCAGCGGCGTGGCTATTGCAGTCGGCTTCACTATTTTACCGACTGGATTGACGACAATGCGCGGCGCGGCTGGGTGCGCGACATCACCCAGGCGCTGGGCGGCCGCCCGATGCGCCGGCGCATTACCTTTATGAGTACCCATCGGACCCTCTATCCGCGCCTGGCAGACGACAGCACCTGGCAGTGCATTCGAGACGTCGAGATAGCCCTGAGCATCCGGGAACGCTTTGTCATACCCCGCCATCAAATACGGCGCATTGCCCAGCACTTGCAGCCGGGCGACATCGTCGCGTTTGTGGCCCGTGAGCCGACGCTGGACGTCGTGCATGTCGGGCTGGTTTACGTAGGCGCTGATGGACGGCGCGGGTTGCTGCATGCATCGCCGCAGGGCGGGGTCAGGGTTTCGCCGGATCTTCAAATATATGCCCAGAACAACCCTGCCCAGGTGGGCATTGTCGTGGCGCGTCCACTTGATCCGCGTCGCCGGTAAGGCAGGCGCTGCGGGTTGCCCCACGAGGCCAAACGAAACGGTAGACATATGGAAGAGATTCGACGCATCGGCGTCTTTACCAGTGGCGGGGACGCCCCCGGCATGAACGCTTGCATTCGGGCCGTGGTGCGTACAGCCCTTGCCCATGATCTGGAGGTTTTTGGCATTCGGCGGGGCTATGCAGGCATGATTGAGGGCGACTTTGTGGAGATGGACGGACGTTCGGTGTCGAACATCTTGCAGCTCGGGGGGACTATCCTGAAAAGTGCTCGCTCCAAGGAGTTTATGACGCCCGAAGGGCGTGCAAAAGCGGCAGAGCAGCTTCGCCAGGCGGGTATTGATGCCCTGGTGGCCATCGGAGGAGACGGGACGTTTCGGGGGGCAGCGGTCTTCTATGAGGAGCATCGCATCCCAATTGTCGGGTGCCCGGGCACGATCGACAATGATCTGTTTGGTACGGACGAGACCATTGGCTTTGATACTGCTATGAATACGGCGATTCAGAACATCGACCGTATTCGGGATACGGCCGACGCGCACGACCGGCTGTTTCTGGTTGAGGTGATGGGGCGGGATGCTGGTTTTATTGCGCTCAACTGTGGGATTGGCAGTGGCGCCGAGATGGTTCTGATCCCGGAAACGTTCACGGACATTGAGGAAATCAAAGAGCGCATTCTTTCGCTTATGTCGGCCCAGTCACGTTCGTCCATCGTGGTGGTAGCTGAAGGGGACGAGCACGGCGGGGCAACCCAGATTGCTCAGGATCTCCGGCAGGATCCGGCATTCGCGCGCATTGATCTGCGGGTATGTATTCTGGGACATACGCAGCGTGGCGGATCGCCTACCGCACGCGATCGGGTGCTGGCCAGTCGTCTGGGCGCTGCGGCCGTTGAAGCGTTGTTGCAGGGCCATGCGAACGTGATGGTGGGCGTGGTTAACGGAGAGATTAAGCTGACGCCGCTCAAGCACGTCTACAGCCGCAAAAAGACGATTGACTACGAGCTGCTCAAACTGACCCAGTTGCTGGGCTGATGCCGCGTCGTCGTAAGCACTATCCGCCTGTTGGAGAGGCGGCGGGCAAAAAGCGGCAGGTGGCGGCCATGTTTGACGCCATCGCGCCGCGCTATGACTTGCTCAACCGCATTTTGAGCGCAGGTATTGATCAGCGCTGGCGCCGGCAAGCGGTCGATTTGATTGCACCGGAGCAGCCGCGACGTGTGCTGGATGTAGCCACCGGCACGGCAGATCTGGCCATTGAGGTAGCGCGACGCCTGCCTGTTGAGCGCGTGGTCGGCGTGGACATTGCCGAAACAATGTTGCAGATCGGGCAGGAAAAAATAGCGCGGCTGGGGCTGAACGATCGCGTAATCCTGCGCAAAGGCGATGCCGAAAAGCTTCCCTTCTCCGATGCTCAGTTCGATGCGGTGCTGGTAGCCTTTGGCGTGCGTAACTTTGAAAACTTAGAGCGCGGACTTCGCGAAAGCTACCGGGTGCTCCGACCAGGAGGTGTGCTGGTAGTACTCGAATTCAGCCATCCGCGCACGCCCATTATTCGGACGCTCTACCGGTGGTATGCGCACCATGTGCTGCCGCGCATCGGCGCCTGGTTGTCGCGTGATGAGGGAGCATACCGCTATTTGCCGGCGTCCGTTGAGGCATTTCCGGATGGGCCCGATTTCCTGCAACGCATGGCAAGCGTCGGCTTTCAGGAGCTGCTGTGGAAACCGCTGACCTTCGGCATTGCCTCGCTTTACCGAGGACGGCGATAAGCTCAGGCGCTCGCAGAAGGCGGAAGGGCTGTGCCGGAAGACGCCAGGTATTTGATGAGACGCACTTCGTTATATGCCCCCCGGCTTTGGTAGGTTACCTCATCCATCAGCTGACGGATCAGGCGTACGCCCAGTCCTCCTCCCTGGCGTTGCCGAATGAGGGTAGGTAAGTCCGGGGCCCGGTAATGGGCAGGATCGAACGCCTCGCCCTGATCGCGAATGCGTACAATGAAACGGTCGGGTTCAATCAGAACAGCTATATCAATAGGGCGATCCGGACGCCCTTTGTAGGCATGTTTGATGATATTGGTGCAGGCTTCGTCCACCGCTAGTTTCAGCTGCTCAATCGCCTCTTCTGAGAGGCCGGCCGCACGGGCGTGCCGCTCCACAAAGCGCCGAACCGTTTGCAGATAGCGCGTTGCACTGGGAATACGTAGGGTGTAAAGGGCGCGGCTCACGGCTTGCTCCAGTCGCTTATGAGGAGGGCAGCGTCGGACGTTCTCCACGAGCAAAGCGCGCCAGCGCTTCCTCTTCGGACGGCACAATATCGAAAAGCAGCGGAAAACCCAGTAAATCGAACACGTTGTACACGCTGGGTTTAAGCTCGGCAATTTTCAGATCGCCTCCCTTTTCTCGGATTTCCTCGATATAAGCCATGAACACACCCAGTCCAGCACTGGAGATGTAATCCAGGTGGCGGCCATTCACCAGAATCTGGTAGTGGCCTTTTTGGAGGCACTGCTGCAAAGCTGCCTCCAGCTCGGGGGCGGTATGTGCGTCAAGTTCACCCTGTAGATCCAGAATCTGTACGCTATTGTGCTGTCGGAATCCTACGGAAAAGTTGCTCATGGCGTTTGTTGCGAATGCTGCGAAGGTTGGGAAGAACGCATGGGTAGGCTAGCGGGTTGGGGCTGAGGAGCCTGGCGATCCCGTCTGTTCTGGGCTGCCGGCACCTCTTGCCACTGGAAGATAACAAGGGTCAGGTCATCGTCGTAGGTGGGGCGGCCGGTAAACTGCTGCAACGTGTCAAGCAGATGGCGATGCAATTGGTCGATAGGCGTCAGCGCATGCGTTTCAAGGGATTGAAGGAGGCGGGTATAGCCAAAGGATTCGCCGCGGTCGTTGCGGCTTTCAATCAGTCCATCTGTGTACAGCAGCAGGCGGTCGCCTGCTTGCAGCGACAGCGTGCACGTCTCCAGCGTTCGGCGAAAAAGTTCGCCCCGATCTAGCCCCAATCCCAACCCCTGAAGCCGCAGCAGGCGCGGCGGTTCGTGCGGACGCAGCAAAATAGGCGGCAGATGCCCCGCGCGGGCCAGCGAAAGCGTGCCGTGCTGGACGTCAAAAATACCATAGACGGCCGAGATAAAGGCTTTGCGTTCCAGCGTTCCAAAAAGTGCCTGGTTGGCCTGCACGAGAAAAGCGGCGGGATCGGGGTTGAGCGGACTCAGCGCCCGGAAGATGCCCTGCAGTTCGGCCATGTAAAAAGCCGCAGAGGTTCCTTTGCCGGCAACATCAGCCACGATGAAGGCCAGCCGGTGGGTGTCGATGGGCAGCAAATCGTAGTAATCACCGCCAACTTCCTGGGCGGAGATGCTGGCGGCCACGATCTGCAACCCGGGGAGACGAGGCAACCGCTGGGGCAGAAGACGACGCTGCACGTCGCGGGCGATGGCCAATTCGCGCGCCAGGCGTTCTTTTTCCAGGCGTTCATTCAGCAGCCGGGCATTGTCAAGGGCAAGCGCTGCCTGCGCGGCAAACACTGTAATGGCTTCTACGTCATCCTGTTCAAAACCGTAGGCTACCTCACGCGTGACAAACAGGACGCCCAGCAACTCGTTGCGCGCAATCAGCGGAACCGCCAGCAGGCTACCGATGCCATGCTGCGGTTGAGCGCGCACTCGATGATCGGTCAGCGCCTGCTCCAGCAGTAGAAACTGCCGGCGCATGGCTACTTCCTGGTAGAGCGCCTCGACATCTACAAGCGTCTCGGGTGACTGGCCGTCGGGCAGGTTATAAGCCGCTACAATTCGCGGCCGAAACGTCTTCTGAAAGTCAGGCAGCGCAAGCCAGGCGGCTCGGGCTACGCCGGCATCGACGGGAAGCCGAACAATGGTTTCGGTAAGCCGGGTTACGTCGAACACCTGGCTGACCAATTGCATCAGGGCATGCAGCGCTGCCAGCTCATCTACCTTGCGCTGAAAGTCGCTCGTTGTCGGCAGGTGAAAGAGCAGCGACAGAAAAGAAGTGACCAGATAAAGAATGCCGAAGGCCAGACTTAAATTCACAAAGCTACTCAGCGCAGGACTGTAGTGCCAGACGTACTCATGAGCCGGTCCGCTGGTGAAGGCCAGCGTGCCCGAAAGGACAAGCGTGGCCAGTACCGTCAGCCCCAGGTTCACCAGTTTCTGCCGGAACGTGAGATACAGAATCCAGGAAACGCGAAAAGCATTGCGGAGCATAAGCCCGACCGGCAGGCTGAGCAGTAAAGCCAGCACAAATTCTCCGGGCTGAAGCAGGTCAACGAGCAGGGCAGAGAAAGCCATGCTCCCCAGCATCCAGCGCCAGCTTCGCTCGCTCTGCCGCGTGCGTTTAAACAGCACCAGACCCCGCAGTTGCAACAGCAACCAGAAAGCCAGCAGTGCCTCAAACAGCGCCAGCACGTTCATTTGCACAACAACCGCCCATGTGAGCGGCACGCCTGTCTCATAGGCAAACCCTGTTACCTGAGCAGGCAGCGCTAAATCGTCAGAAGGGCGACCGATGCGCAATACCAGATAACCGACTCCCAGAAAGAGCAGGGAGGCAACAGCCAGGCTCCAGAAGATGCGGGTGGGTGCTGCACCGCGCTGATGCGTCTCGCCCCAGAGCAGCAGCCAGAGGGCGCCATAGGTGAGCAAAATGAGTCCGTCATAGTAAAGGAGCCGTACCCACGTTGACGGAGGCGTCCCCGATTTCCATATCAGCAAATGGAAGATGACCGACAGAATGTAACCGGTGCCAAAGAAGGGCAGCAGCAGCGACAGGCGGGTGCGCCGTTGCTGAAGCAGCATTTCCGTCTGCTGCAGTGAGGGAAACATTACATTGCGTACCATGCAACCCTGATAAAATCCGTAGCTCTGGAAAGCCAGCGGAAGGCCCGCCTGTACGTAGCTGCTTGCATCATACTGAAAAAGGCGGGCGTTTGTTACGCTTCTTCGTTTTGAAGAATACAACGGATAGGATGGCGGAGCGCGTATGCCATCCTGTAACTTTTACGCGTTAGCGCGCGTACTCCGGAGCCCAGACCGGTAAAGGCCCTGCCATGTCGCGCACGACCCTGATACGCTGGCAGCTTGCGGTGCTGATGCTGCTGATGCTGCTGGTAGGCCTTCGCGCCTGCCAGCGACAGGAGTTGCCTGCAGGGGAAGTTGTTGTGTTTTCCGACATGGCACCGGGCATGCTCTACCATCGAACACTGGTGATCGAACGTCCGGTTCGGCTTCTGTTGGAAGGCGTCGGGGCCCGCTCAGATGGCGCGCTTGCGGCGTATGGATGGCTCCTGCGCGCGTCGGATCGTCGCGTTGTCTGGAAGATGCAACCGCCGCCTGGAACCAGATCGCTTCGTTTCCGGGTGCGTGATACGCTTCAGTTGGCACCCGGTCGCTATGAGGTTTTCTTTACTACGCAGGGTAATGTGCCACCTCGAACCGGCTTCTGGACGTGGCTGACGCCTAGGCCGCCCTGGACGCGGAGCCGCCAAGAGTGGACGCTACGCTTCTGGGTGCTGGACGAAGCTGCTTTGCTCTGGCTGGAAGACGGTCAACTCCAGGCACCGGACGGCCCTGCACTGCTCTGGACAGCGGCTCCTATGCCTTCGGCTACCGCCCGCATGGCGCTGCTGCATGTTCGGCAACCTGCACGAGTGCGACTCTATGCGGTGGGAGAGTTCGATCCGAATCCGGCCGACTACGGATGGATTGAGCGGCTTCCTGAGGGGCAACGTGTCTGGGAAATGACGCATGCGCAGAGCCAGCCCGCTGGTGGCTGGATAGGCAATCGCCAGGTGCGCGACACGTTAAGTCTGGCCCCCGGGCTGTATCGCGTCTGGTTCCAGACGGATGCCGCGCATGCCTTTGGCAACTGGCGACGCAACCCACCGTATGATCCCGCTGCCTGGGGCATAACCCTCTGGCGGTTGCACCCCGAAGATACAAGTGTGACGCTTGTGGATCCCTGGACCGACCTGCAACCAGTGCTTCAATTGACCGCTGTGGGAAACAACGAAAATCGCGCGGTTGGCTTTGAAGTAACGGATACCACGGCGGTGCTACTCTACGCGCTGGGAGAGCTGGGCACGCGGAATCGACGCTACGACTATGCCTGGCTGACCGACAGCACCGGCGTAATCGTCTGGGAAATGGCTCGAAGCCGTTCCGTGCCGGCCGGCGGCCATCCCAACAATCGGCTGGAGATTGCTGCGCTAAGGCTGGCACCCGGTCGCTACACGCTGCATTATCGCACGGATAACTCGCACGCCTATGGAGACTGGCGCAACGGACGCCCCGAGCATCCCGGGCGCTGGGGGGTCACGCTGTTTGTCCTGAGTCCCCAGCAACAACAGCACATTCTGATGCCGACAGTCCCTCCAGTAGCTGAACAGGAGCCCATACCGGAAGCTTCTCAGTCAGGTGGCCGGGTACTGGTCGACTTAACCCGTGTTGGGAACAACGAACATCGCGTTCAGGCGTTTACCTTAACCAGGCCCACGCGGCTGCGCATTCGGGCAGTTGGAGAATTATCGATCAGTGGCCGGTATGATTACGGATGGATTGAACGCGCCGGCACCGGTGAGATCGTCTGGGAAATGACCTGGGAGCACACCCGCCCTGCCGGAGGAGACGCCCGCAATCGGCTGGCGGATACGACGCTGACGCTGCCACCCGGATCATACACGGCGCACTTTCGGACCGATTTTTCGCATGCCTATGGTCAGTTCGAATATCCCGAACCCGAAGAGCCCCAGGCCTGGGGACTCCGGATTGAGCGTCTCGATCTATGAGCCAACCATTGAAGTGGTACTGCCTGTCCCTGAGCAGCTTCACGACCCCCTGGTTATTCAACTGGACGCGCTGGGCTTCGAAGCATTCTGGGAAGAGCCAGATCATCTGAAAGCTTACATGCCGGCTCCGCAGTGGCGGGCAGCCGTTCGGGAAGCAGTGCGCGAACTGCTGCGCCGCCAGGGATTGCCCGACGAAATCGCCGTACGCACCATCAAACCAGAAAATTGGAATGCTCGGTGGGAATCGCAACTGCAACCTATTGCTGTTGGGCCGTTCCTGATCAAGCCGAGCTGGCATGCCGTGCCCGAGGCTTACGCCGCGCATATCGTGCTGGAGATTGATCCAAAGATGAGTTTTGGCACGGGGTACCATGAAAGCACGCGTCTTGTATTGCAAATGTTACCTGAATGCGTGGATCCAGACGCCCGGGTACTTGACGCGGGAACGGGTACGGGCATCCTGACCATTGCGGCCCTGAAGCTGGGAGCCGGCTCGGCCATTGCCTTCGACATTGATCCCTGGGCAGCCGAAAACGCGCAGGAAAATTTTGCGCGCAATGGCGTAGCCGGCCGGGTCGAGTTCCGGCGCGGTTCTATCGAGGTGGTGCCTGAGCGCAATTTTGATCTAATTCTGGCCAATATTCACCGGCGCGTACTTTGCGAACTGTTGCCAGCTTTTCGGGAGAAAGTGCGCCTCGGGGGCTACGTAGTGCTTTCTGGATTGCTTCGCGAAGAACGTGAGCTGATGCTGGAAGCAGCAGCCGCGCAAGACCTGGCGCCTGTCCATGAGGCTACGGAAAATGCCTGGTGGGCGGTTATGTTGAAACGAATGGTCTGAAGCGGTGCGTCTGGCAGCAATTGATCTGGGGACCAATACTGCCCTGCTCCTTATTGCGGAGGTAATTGATGGACAGCTCCGCCCCTGCTATGAAGCCGAGCAATTCGTGCGGCTGGGCGAAGGGCTAGAGCGCACCGGTATGATTGGTCCAGCTGCACTGATGCGGTTGCGCCGCACGCTGGAGGCTTATCGGGAGCGATTGCGGGCCTATGGCGTCAAGGCGTGTTGGGTGGCAGCGACCAGCGCTACGCGGGAGGCGCGCAATGCGCAGGAAGTGGTCCGGATCGTTCGGGAGGTGCTGGGCGTGGCAGCGGAGATCATCAGTGGAGAGGAAGAGGCCTACTGGAGTCTGCAGGGGGCGCTGGCGGCGCCCGGCATGCCCCATGGACCCTGTCTGGTGGTGGATATTGGCGGGGGATCAACCGAGCTGGTGGGGGGAGCACGCCAGCCCGATGGTACGGTTACCGTCGGGTTTGCGCGTAGTTTGCCGCTGGGTACGGTGCGTCTGACAGAACGTTGGTTTGCCTCGCTGCCCCCGTCGCCTGAGGCCATTATGCAGGCGCAGCACCAGATTCGGGAAGCGCTGGCGGCGGTGCGATTGCCACGCGCGGCAACGCATTATGCGCTGGTAGGCGTAGCTGGTACCTGCGTGTCGCTGGCGGCTCTGGAGACGCGTAGTTTTCCCGTTGAGTCATCTGTAGCGTTGACGTACGATGCGGTAGCTACCTGGCGCGATCGCCTGCTGAAGATGTCCGCAGCAGCCGTGCGGGCACTCTGGCCCGAGCTACTGGCCGGCCGCGCCGACGTGCTACCTATGGGCGCTTTGCTATTGCACGAAATTATGACGTGGGGCAGGTGGCGCCTCTGCCGGGTGAGCCCCTTCGGATTACGACATGGCCTGATCTTACGTCATCTGCCCCGTTGCTGAAATGGAACAATTCGCACAGGCGACGGTCCCAACCGCACAACTACAGGCAAGCTGAAACGTACGCGTTATGCCCACTCCGCAGGAAGTGCTGCATGTACTGGCACGCGTCATTGAGCCAGAGCGTGGCCGCGATATTGTTCGGCTCAAGATGGTGCGCAACCTCCGGGTCGAAGAGGGCCGCGTAGCCTTCACGTTGGTTTTCAAACGGCCGGATACCCTATTTGCTCGCCAGGCGCCTGAGCAGTGTCGAGAATTGTTGCAGGAGGCCTTCGGTACAGATCTGGCCGTGCAGATTGAGACCGACACCGAAATGATCGGGCTGGAAGTGCAGGGAGGCGGCCCCATGCCGTCGGTGCAGCCCGAAGGAGTGCTGAACTTTGTTGCGGTGGCTTCAGGGAAAGGCGGTGTGGGCAAGAGTACAGTGGCGGTTAATCTGGCCGTGGCGCTGGCGGCGCGTGGATATGACGTAGGACTGCTCGACGCCGACATTTATGGGCCATCGGTGCCTACCATGTTTGGCGTGCGAGAGGAAAAGCCGCGTGTTAATGAGCAGCGCAAAATCGTACCATTGGTGCGGCACAACGTGCGCCTGCTCTCCATGGGATTCATTGTTAACCCTGAGCAGGCGGTCATCTGGCGGGGCCCGATGGTCGCGAAAGCGCTGCGGCAATTCCTGGGCGAAGCGGATTGGGGAACGCTGGACTATCTGATTCTTGATCTCCCGCCGGGAACGGGCGACGTGCCGCTGACAATTGTCCAGTCAATTGCACTGACCGGAGCCCTCATCGTCTCGACACCGCAGCCGGTGGCGCTAGCCGATGCCCGCAAAGGGGTGGCTATGTTTCGCAACGTGCAGGTGCCTGTCCTGGGCATTGTGGAAAACATGGCGTACTTTTCTCCGCCAGATCTCCCGGATCGTAAATACTACCTCTTCGGACGAGGGGGAGCCCGTCGGCTGGCCGAGGAACTGGACGTCCCGTTTCTCGGCGAAATCCCTATCGAAGAAGCAGTGCGAGAGGGAGGCGATACCGGAAAACCAATTGTGTTGGCCGAGCCAGAAAGCCCTTCAGCGCAGGCGTTTTTCCGGCTGGCTGAACAAGTGGTGGAGCAGGTTAACCTGCGCAACGCCGAGCAGCCCCCTACCCAACGGATTGAAATCCTCTACCGCTAAACCGGCAACAATTCGTCGGCTAAGGGGTTTTTGCTTAACAAAGTAAACGAGGCAAGTGTGCGCGTCATGGCCGATACGAAAACGACCCGCAGTTCAGGTCCGCTGGCCCCCGATGATCCTGAGCTCCATCGGCGCATTGAGGAAGCGCTGGATATGATTCGGCCCTATCTGATGACCGATGGGGGATCGGTGCGGCTGTTGAACGTCACGGAAGATTACGTCGTCGAGTTGGAGCTGCTGGGAGCCTGCGGCACCTGTCCGATGAGCTTGATGACGCTTCGGGCTGGCATTGAGCAGGTGCTCAAACGTGCCGTTCCCGAAATTACTCGGGTCGAAGCGGTGCAAGCTGCAAGTTGATCCCTGCGGAGAGGCAAAGAGAAGAGCCCTGGCTTTGATCAGGGCTTTTTTTATGAAACAACGGGAATGCCTCCAGAAAAGTGCATGCTCATTTGCATTCGGTCAGGCGACGGCCCAAACATTTGATCTTGAGGCCGAAGGCGGCCTGGGACACATTGAGGAAGCATGTTGAAGCAGCGCAATCTGGGAAGGACCTGCCCTTGATACGTCAAGGTTACAACACGGGCTGGTGCGAGCCCGTTAACGCAGAGCTACTGGAAGCGCAGGACGCAGAGGAGCTGTAGGGATGAAATGGGCGCCCCTTCCAGGTATGGATAACGCTGCGCCAGATGCGCAGCGTGCTGTTCTCAGCCGGGATCTGCGTAACTCGGAGTGCTGCAACTGGGCCGCCCAAGGCCTGCGGGCCGTTGGACAGCTTACTCGTATTGAGAGGGCACGGGAAGGCGCACGTTCCGAAGTTCAGGGCTGAAGTCTCAATGCATTTCAAGAGAAAGCCGAGGCGTGAAGCGCCAGCGACATTCGGGTTTGGCCTGCAAAGAGTGTTGCCAGTCGAAGCGCAGGTGGTACGCATAGGAAAGAGCGGGACGCAGTTCCAGGGTGACAGGAAATGCCAGCGTATCGGTGGGAGCTGTGAGGCTGCCTCCGGCATTGGGGCCAAAGCGGACCGCCACTTCTGAAAGATGCACCCATAGCGTATCATAGCGGCCCGGCGGAATGGGAGCTGCTTCGAGCAGCGTCCATTGCTGCGCGGCCGTTCTGGTGAACGTTACCGTTCGTCGGGCAAAAACAAGCGGCTGGCGGTAGCCATCTGCGCGTTGCAGAGCGATCAGATGGATCGTTACCGTGAGCGTTTGAAACGGCAGGGGAAGCGGCGTATTCGCGCTGAGAGTAAGCGTCAGGCGGGCAGGAAAGACAGTCGTGTCAGGCAGGGCCAGAGCGGCCGGACGGGGGGGAGCCATGATGAGTTCCCGGCTGCCCCCACAGCCTGCTAGTAGCATACTCAGAAGCACGATCAGATGTCCGCAGCGTCCCATCCAAATTTCAGCAGCGAAAGCACCTGTTCGGTAAAGCGCACGATGGTGTAGGTGAAGTCAGGGCGCAGTACGGCTTCATCGGGTATGTCTTGAGATACCAGGAACGAACGCCAGCGCAGGTACTCAGCTACTGGCGTGTGGGCTGCCTCTTCAAAGCCCCGCGGCATGCGCTTGAGCACGGCATCGGTCTCCGGCGTCAGGTCATGCGCTTGCAGTTGACGAACGATTTCCAGGAATAGCTCGGTTTCCTGCAGCATGCGGCGTCGCCATCGGCGCAGGAATGCCGCATCCGGCTTCCAGAAGCCAGCTCCCAGAAACGAGGCGCCAGGTTCTACGTGAATGTACACCACGCCGAGATCCCGACGGGTGCCTGTGCGCGAGAGGACAGCGCCTATGTGCGTTTTGTAGGGACGCTTATCTCTGGAGAAGCGAGTGTCCCGGTAAATGCGAAACAGCCCCTGTGCCGGGTCGCCGCGCAGGGGAAGACCTCGGCGTTTTAGTTCACGATCCACTTCCGCCACCAGGCACTGCATGGGCCAGCGCACCTCATCTTCGTAAACCGTTTTGCGCGGCTTGAACCAGTCGCGGCGGTTATGCTGTTTCAGCGCGCGCAGAAAATCCAGTGCCTGGGGACGAAATCCCAGAAACGGAGGAAAGTCATAGGAGGTTGTCATGGGGCTGATTGCAAGTAGCGCCAGGCGAGGTAAGCCATGAAGCCTGGAGCGATGCGCAGCGCTTCTTCGTCGATGGTGAAGCGCGGCGTATGCAGGCCGTGCACAATGCCTTTGTCCGGATTGCCTGTGCCAATGCGGTAAAAGCAGCCCGGCCGTTCTTTCAGAAAGTAGGCAAAATCCTCGCTAGCAAACCAGGGATCAAGCAGTACGACCCGGTCGGGGCCTACGTATTCGCAAGCTGCTTTGCGCACCAGGGCCGTGGGCTGCTCATGATTGTAGAGGGCGGGATAGCCCACCGCGATTTCCACATCGGCTTCAGCGCCAAAGGCGCGGGCCGTCTGTTCGACAATGCGTCGGATGAGCGCATGGGCGCGGAACCGCCAGTCTTCATCCATTGCGCGAAATGTGCCCTCCATCCGGACGGTCGGGGGCAACACATTCGTAGCCCCTTCAGCCAGCACGCGTCCGATGGAGAGCACGGTTGGCACGTCCGGTGGCGCGTTGCGGCTGACGACCGATTGCAGCGCCATGATGATGTGCGCAGCTACCAGTACGCCATCGGCCTGTTGTCGGTGGGGAGCTGCTGCGTGGCCGCCGTCGGTCCGGATCGTGATGTAGAGTTCATCTGCGGAGGCCATATACATGCCCGGGCGCACGCCGATCGTTCCTACCGGCAGATCCGGCTGTACGTGTTGGGCGAAGACGGCAGAAGGAGCAGGCACGCCATTGGACGCCTCCAGCACGCCTTCCTGGATCATGGCCTGGGCGCCTCCGGGAAGCTTTTCCTCACTGGGTTGAAAGACCAGGCGTACGTGGCCGCGTAGCCGGTCGCGCAGGCGTGCCAGGATCATGGCTGTTCCCAGAAGCGAGGCCGTATGCGCGTCATGCCCGCAGGCGTGCATTTTGCCGGGATGGCGCGAGCGAAAATCAAAGTCGTTTTCTTCGTGGATAGGCAGCGCATCCATGTCGGCGCGCAGCAGAATGGTCGGACCCGCTTCGGCGCCGTGCAGCGTAGCAACAACGCCTGTCCGGGCCACACCGGTTTGAATTTCCAATCCCAGCGGCTGCAGTGTTTCGGTTACCAGTCGGGCGGTCTCGTACTCTTCAAAGGCAAGCTCCGGGTTAGCATGAAGAATCCGGCGCAGCCGGACCACTTCGGGGAAGAATGTTTCGCTCAGTGCCTGGATTTCGCGGAGCATACCTACGGTCCTTTCTCAGTTAAAGCCGGTGCCGGTTACTGCTGGCCGGTTGTCCTGATTGGCTACCTGCCAGGCGGTGCCAAAGATGAGTCGGACAATTCGTGCCATGCGGTCATAGTCAATTTTATGCGGCTCATCATCTACGCCGTGATAGTCTTCGTGCGTGCCTGTGAAGAAGAAAATGAACGGGATGCCGTGCTTCCCGAAGTTCCAGTGGTCTGAACGCGCATAGAATCGGTTCGGGTCATCTTTGCTATTGAAACGTTCGTCAAGTGCGAGATGGACACCGGTGATTTCGTTTACGCGCACGTTGATTTCATGCAATTCCTGGGAGATCAGGTGTGAACCTATGATGTACACATAGTTAGCATCGCCGTTGCGGGTGGGATCGTGGCGACCGATCATATCGATGTTCAGGTTGGTGACGGTCTTTTCAAGCGGAAAAACTGGTTCCTGATCGGTGTAATACGCAGATCCTAACAGGCCTTTTTCTTCACCGGAGACATGCAGAAACAGAATCGAGCGACGGGGTGGGTACCCGTCGCGCACGGCCTGCATGAAGGCTTCGGCGATTTCCAGCAGGGCAACGGTGCCCGATCCATCGTCGTCCGCTCCGTTGTAGATGCCGTCCCCTTCGGCCGTTGGATCGGTGCCTACGTGGTCGTAGTGTGCTGAAAGGATTACCACCTCGTTTTTTAGCAGCGAGTCGGCGCCTTCGATGAGCGCCAGCACGTTTTCCGTTTGGGCCTGAAAGGTTTCTTGCAGGAGCCGGGCCTGAATGGTAACCTCGGGTACGGCAAAGACGACAGGCTGGCGATGAGTGTCAATCTGTTGTTGCAATGCCGCAATGGTGTGTCCGCTCGGGGCAAGCAACGCGTCGGCTATGCGGCTGCTGACTACCCAGATCGGAGGGAACTGGAATCCACTGCGTTGCGGTGGTGTGAGCGAGAGGCGACCTACGCGATGGCGCGTCCGAAGCGCAGCTCGCCGGGCGCGCTCAGCCAGCGAAACGGTTTCCCGCAGGGAACGGTCTCCGACGAGAATGATCCCGGCTACGCCTGCCTGCAGCGCCTGTCGCAACTTGAGAAACGGCTGGGTTGTCCAGCGGGAGAGACGGCCATCTGCTGTAATCAAGCTGGTCGAATCATTCGCCATGGGTTCATCGGCGAGAATCATGAGCCAGCGGCCGGTTAGTTCAATGCTGTCGGCTGCCAGGGCGGCGTAGTCGTCGTAGCCTAGCTCTGCATCGGCAATGCCATAGCCGCCAAAGACCAGATCGCCGGTGCTTTCAGGGTGGGTTCCGAACCACAGATAACCCTCAGAACTGACCTGTTCTGGGCCAAAGGTTAACGTGACGAGGGTATCGGTGCCTTGCAGCGCAACAAAGTGGGCTTCCTGCAGGCGCTGACCGTAGACCGTAAAAGGCTGAAAATAGGCTTCCGGGGCATAAGGGTGCGTTGCCTGCTGGGTGCCGGCAGGCTTAAGTCCCAGTTTGCGGTACTGGCTTGCCAGATAGTAGGCAGCCAATTTCTGGCCCCGTGTTGTAGTTTCGCGGCCTTCAAAGTAATCGGACGCCACCATAAACAGGTGGGCCGCCAGGTCCTGGGGCGTAATTGTGGCCTGGTACCGTTGCACCAGGACCGGATTGTCGAACACGGTAGGTGTCGAAACAGGGCGCGGACTCTGCGCCTGAAGCAGGAAGGGCCAACTGGCCCACAGCATCCAGTAGATTACGAGTAACGGTCGTCGCATGATGACTGGCTGTGAACGTTTACGTGAGCGCGTGGAGCGTACTCCTAAAGATAGCATTACCCTGATACCGATGCACTGCACTTAGCCCAGTCGCTGGCGTTTGTTCAGATAAGCCAGCAAGGCGACGTCGTAGGGCTGACCGGTATCCAGCTCGATAAAATCGATGCGGTGTTCCAGGCAGCGCCGGCGAAATTGTTCGGTAAACGTCTGCAGCGCCCGTACATAGGCTTCACGGAATTGCGCGGGATGCAGCGTCAGCTCTTCGCCTGTTTCCACATCGAAAAGGCGTAATGGACGGTCGGGCAGGGCAAAGCGTCGCTCAGCATCCCCTTCTAACACGTGGAAAACCAGCACTTCGTGTCCACGATGCCGGAGATGGCGCAGGGCGCGCAGCAGTTCGTCGTGAGCGGACCGGTTGTCGAACAGGTCTGTAATCAGCACCACCAGCGATCGGCGGTGGATGCGTTCGGCCACTTCATGCAGCACGGAGGCCACCGCCGTGCGTCGCATTTCGGCAGGCTTCTGGTGCACCAGCTGTTCCAGATGAGCCAGCAGCGTATGCAGGTACCCTGGTTTGCTTTTGGGAGGGAGCAACGTATGTACGCGTTCGTCGAAAGCAATTAGTCCTGTGGCATCCTGCTGACGTAGCATGAGGAAATGCAGGGCGGCAGCCAGATAGGCGCTGTACTCAAGTTTACTCAGAGGCGCTCGGTAACGATAGCGCATGGAGGGCGACGTGTCGAGCACGATATAATGGCGCAGGTTCGTTTCCTCTTCGTACTGCTTTACGTAGAAGCGGTCTGTTTTGCCGTAAACTTTCCAGTCAATGTGTCGCAGTTCGTCACCCGGGTTGTAGGGGCGGTGCTCGGCAAATTCTACTGAAAAGCCATGATACGGGCTGCGGTGCAATCCGGTGATGAATCCCTCAACGATCAGGCGTGCCCGCAGCTCCATGTTTTTCAGGCGTGAGAGCACAGCCGGATCGAGAAACTGCAATATCGCAGGACGGGCCATCGGAAGCCTGAAGGTTGATGGAGGGTATCAGGTGATGCGGTTAGAGTCCTAGCAGGCGCTGGGGTTCCTCCGGTAGGGGCAGACCGACGTGTCTGCCCGGGATGCGGACCGATGAGTCCGCCCGTAATGTGGCCGTGGTGTTTGGAGGGACGGGTTGGGCGCACCCGGGGTGTGTGCTGATGCCGGGCGTTGTGTTGTTGGTAGGGGCGGACTGATGTGTCCGCCCTCAATACGAACCGATAGGGTCGCCCGGGATGCGGATCGTCAGGGACGGGATCCTTTGGGCCGGCCCGTGCGTCTGGCCGACAAAGTCTTCACCTGGAACGAACAGCGCCTATGGAAGCTCAAGATCGTATTAAAGCGCAGCTTATGGACGCGGCCGATCTGGACCGCACGCTGGAGCGCATGGCTCGGCAGATCATCGAACGAGCCGCGCTTGATGCCCGTGGGGAAGAGCGACTGGCCCTGGTGGGCATGCAAACCCGGGGCGTATATCTGGCCCGTCGCCTGCAGGCAAAAATTCGGGCGGCGGCCGGATTGGAGGTGCCGGTTGGCATCCTTGATGTAACCCTCTACCGAGACGACGTGCGACTGCGTGCGCATCAGCCGGTGGTACGCCCCACTCATATTCCCTTCGACGTGACCGGCCGTCACCTGGTGCTTATTGACGACGTCATCTATACAGGACGTACAGCCCGGGCTGCCCTGGATGCGCTCATGGACCTGGGGCGTCCGGCTGCTGTTTATCTGCTGGTGATGATTGATCGAGGCCTGCGCGAGCTGCCTATCTGCCCTGATATTGTTGGACGCCAGGTGCCCACGCTTCCGGGCGAAGAAGTGCGCGTGCGCTTGCGCGAAGTGGACGACCGCGAAGGCGTCTGGCTGGTAGAGACGGCCCGCACGCCGACTCCGTAATTTTTGGCCGGAATCTCAAAGAAACAAAGGGGGATGGTCCGGATCTTTAAGCCCCTCATAAATGGACTGCTGCACGGTAAGACCATGTACTTTTTTGATTACATCACCCGTATTTTCAGAATGGGACGCAGGCAACGCTGGATGCAAGGGATTGGAATACTGGGCATGCTGCTGGGACTCATAATGGTCGGTTGCGGACAGGAAGAGCCGGCAGCGAGCCCGGTACAGATTGAAAACTTTCGGTATCAGGAGCTGCCTGGAGGCACGCGGGTCGTGAGTGGGATTGTGCGAAACCTGACCGATCAGCCGATTGCCAACTTGCAGCTTGAAATTGGACTTTATGATCGACATAATCGGTTGATTGGTACCATGCAGGTGCCTGTGCAAGACATTCCCCCCCAGGGTCGCAAACGGTTTCGCCAACCGCTTGACACGGATCAAGATGTGCAGGGAGCCCGCGTGCGCAGCGTGCTGGTGCTCTGAGTCAGATATCGGACCGGACCACCCAAAACGACCGTAAACGCCGCTTGCGCGTGAGACTCTGTTTGAGGAGACGGCAGATTAAGGGGCATTTCGCATAGACCATGACACAGGCAGGCCTGCGCATTCTTTTTCTGGATCACAGTGCCGCCCTGGGAGGGGCTGAACTGTATCTGCTGGATCTGGCGCCTGCCTTTGCACCTCCGGGTGAAGTGGTGTTACTGGAAGAAGGGCCTTTCTACCAGAAGCTGCAGGCAGCAGGGATTCCTGTAGCGGTCATGGCGGCCCCGCGCGCGGTGCGCCAGGTTGCCCGAGAAGCAGGTCCGGGCAGCGCGTTGCGTGCCATACCAGGGCTGTTCTGGGTAGCGGGACGCGTGGCCCGAAAGGCCCGAGCGTTCGATCTGATTTACGCCAACTCGCAGAAAGCGCTCGTTGTGGGCAGTCTGGCTGCCCGATTGGCCGGGCGTCCCCTTGTATGGAACCTGCACGACGTGCTGACTACCGCACATTTTAGTCGATTAAACATTCGGCTGGCTGTAACGCTGGCCAACCGTTTTGCGCGTCTGGTCATTGCCAACTCCGACGCTTCGCGCCGGGCCTTTCAAGAAGCCGGGGGAAAAACACCTGCGGTGGTGGTGCACAATGGCATTGATGTGCAACGTTTTGCGGCCGTGGAACCCGGCCAACTGCAGGCGATGCGACGCGCGCTCGGGCTTCGGGACGGACCGGTGGTGGGACTTTTCAGTCGCCTGGCTCCCTGGAAAGGACAACATGTGCTGCTGGAGGCGCTGGCGCAGTTGCCAGACGTACAGGCCCTGCTGGTAGGAGAAGCGCTGTTTCAGGATGAACAGCAGTACGCGCAACAGCTCCGCCAGCGAGCCGCTCGGGCCGACCTGCGCGGTCGTGTGTATTTTCTGGGATTTCGAGACGATGTGCCAGCTTTGATGCAACTTGTCGATGTGGTGGTGCATACGTCGGTTGCACCCGAACCATTCGGCCGGGTGATCGTCGAGGGCATGCTGGCCCGTCGTCCCGTCATCGCCACGCGAGGCGGAGGGGCCGTAGAGATTCTGCGCGATGGGGAAACGGGCCTGCTGGTGCCGCCCGGCGATGCGCAGGCGCTTGCCGTGGCCATTCAGCGCCTGCTGCGCCACCCGGAACAGGCCCGTCAACTGGCCGAAGCTGCCTATAAAGACGCCCGTACGCGGTTTTCCATAGAGGCTATGCGTCAGGGGGTACGGCAGGCCCTTGAAAGAGCCTTCTCGTGAAGAAGGGTCAGTTTGAAATGCGGGTTTACAATTTGTATTCGTCAAGTTAGAGTAAATCGGCCTGATTTCCCCGTTCTAAAGCAGCCGAGCTAATCGGCATATCGTTCGCCCCCGGCATCACCGGCCGGTGCCTGTTCGGGACCGGAACGCCTTCAGTCATCCAGAAGCCCAAACATGCCGGGGACGATGCGGTACGCCTGGGGATTCCTGTTTGGAGGATTGCTCCTCACCTTTGGACTAACGCATTTCTTAAAGGCCAACGAGGAAGTGGTGGTGGTGCTTCCCATTGAGGTGATTGGGCCAGACGGCTACACGGTGGCTGTCGAGGTCTACGTGTCGGACACCACCGGCGTCGACTCCATGTACCTGAAGGGCCATCTGCTGGGCTACCTGTACACGCCGGCGCTGGAAGATACCGGTGGATACGACAAAAAAGCAGCGTTTCGCATTAATGGAGGGCGATGGATACCGATCGATAACGAGCACTTCAAGGCGTTCTGGCCAGAGTCGCAGATGTTTACGCCGCCGCTTACGGGACCGATAGGCGGGCCGTACCGGACGCTTCGGGGCATGATTTCCATTCGGGGTACGGGCAAGTTGCGTCCGGGCCGCAATACGATTGAATTCCGGTTTAACAGGACAGAAGGGCGCACCTCTGGCTATCGTATCCTGGAGCTGGACCTTCGGCGCGGAGGGCGCAACGGGCAGAGCGTGCTGCAGGGGACCCGTTTTGTGTGGGACGATCCAGCGCAGTGGGGGCCGCCGGAAGGGTATGATACTCCAGAGGCTATTGAAGAAGGACGACGTCTGTGGCAGACCCGAGGAATTCTAAAAGGGCTCGCTGGCGAACGCCTCGTGGCAGCTTGCAGCGACTGCCATGCGACCGATGGACGCGATCTGAAATACTTCAACTTTTCGAACCAGGTCATTATTCAGAAGGCAAAGCTGCGGGGACTTACTGAGGAGGAGGGCAAAAAGATTGCAGCTTACATCCGCTCCGTTGATCTTGAACTGCCTCCGGGCGAAACGGTCGCTACCTGCGGTGGGCGTCCCTGGAACCCTCCCTATCAGCCCGGGCCAGGCCTGTCGAAGCGTCCGGTGGAATGCTGGGCTGCCGGGGCCGGTATTGAATGGGCGCTTGCCAGGGATCGCGACGTGCTGGCCTACCTGGCACCCGATGCGGCTACCGAAGCGGCGCTGAAATCCCTGCAAGGCGTGCCGCCTTCACCCGAACACTTCACAGCCCGGGCCGATCTGTCGGTGGAAAACCTGGTGCGGCATTTTAACCTGAAAAGATCGCTGCCCCTTACCGACATCCCTGTGGCCTATCAAATGCCTGACATTTTCGAGTGGTGGCCCAGTGTGTACCCGGGTGATTACTTTGGAGCAGAAGTCTTCCATAACTCCGAGACGTACCGGAGTTGGGAACAGGCCTACGAAGCCCTTAAGCAACCAGGTCAGGTAGCGGCTCTGCTGGAAGAAGCGCGTCGCTACGCGAATTCCTGGATGAGCCGGGGCATTACCACCTTTTTCCGATTTGAGGTCAATACGAAGGCCATGCCGGCCGATCTGCCCACGCCGCCCTCATGGTCAGATAAGTCTGGCGAAGGAGAGTTAGCCCGGCTGTCGCTTCGCCAATGGATTTTAATCAAACTCTGGGAACTGGTCCATAAGTACAAACTGGAGGACAAAATTGTTGAGATCTATGGCGAAAACGCCCGGGCTAATGAGATAGACCTGAGCGGATGGGATCGGAACTGGCCCGTGCGAGGCATGTGGGTTTACGACATGGCCACGCATAAACAGGGCAGTCCATATCCTGATATTGGCCCGTATGCTACGAAGGCGCAAGATCAGTACTTCTCGGCCGCCTGGTATCAGCTTTCGATCATCCTGAACAATGGGACGCGAACCTCAGGTGGTACGACCAACGTCGACTGGAACTACGTATTTGCCCACATCAATGATATGCAGCGCTGGTACAATATTCCACTCGGCGCTGAATACCTTAAGAGCCTGGTCGCCATGATGCAGACGCGCACGTCCTGGTACGTGGAGCGCAAAGCGCCCGACTGGATGGTTCCGGGGTTTGGCAAGCAAAACCGGCCAGGTTTCAAGAATCTTAAAGAGCACATGCCGCTCACTTGGTTTTACCTCGGGCATAAGCGGCGGGCGCAGGAGTTCACAGCCGAGGAAATGCGCAATATTACCGAGGCCCTGTTGCGCATCTGGATCGAAGAGGCTGAGCGCTACGACGAGCGGCATGCTGAATGGATCCGCAACTGGCGAGACAATAAAAAACACAAGATCCTGTTGCCTCCAGACACGACCTACGACGTGCGTCGTGAAAGCTGCAGCCGTCCGGTACCGCTCGATCCAAACTGGTACAAGGATGAGGCCATGCTTCAGTTCCTCTACCAGGCGCAGTGCTATGGCGTGGATCCGGTCGTGCTGGATCGGGTAGCGCGCTACATGGAACGAATCTCACCGGGCGGTAACTGGGAACGATTCTTCCTGGAGGCTACCGATACCCAGGTGCAGACGCTCTCGCTCCAGGCGGGATGGAATTTGGTGTCGCTATATGTGCAGCCTGAGCGTGCCCAAATGAAGGCATTGCTGGCCTCAATCCGTGATCGGCTGGTGCTGGTTAAGGACGAGGCTGGCAGGGTGTACAGTCCAGAGCTGGGCGTTGACCAGATCAAACGCTGGGACTGGCGCCGAGCCTATATGGTTTTTGTAACCGAACCAACCACCTGGACAGTAGAGGGCCGTCCAATACCAGCCTCTGCAACGGTAACGCTGAAAGCAGGCTGGAACCTGATTCCTTACTGGTCAACGGTCTCCATGCCGGTAGCGGACGCGCTGGCTTCGCTGGGATCGGCGCTTGTGCTGGTAAAAGATCTGGAAGGACGCCTGTTCTTCCCGGACTACGAAGTCTACACCCTGCAGACCCTGACGCCTGGCCAGGGCTACAAGGTGTATGTCACAAAAGAAGTAACGCTTCGGTATCCAGCCCCTCCAAGCGGGAAGCGGACGGCAGTGGTTACCGATCCGGAAGGCAGCCGGGCTACGCTCAGCAGTGTACTTATCCTGCAAGGATTGCCCGAGGAAGGCCAGCTTCAGGTGCGCACCGAGCAAGGGGACATTGTAGGCGAAGGGACAGTGCGCCAGGGCCGAGCAGCAGTGGTTGTCTGGGGCGATGAACCGCTAACGGAAGCCCGTGAGGGAGCCCGGATAGGCGAAACGCTAGAGCTCTGGTGGATAGGCTCGACCGACACGTACCGCCTGCCAGTAAAGCGGGTGGTCGATGCATTGCAGCAGCAGGAACTTCCGACCACGCTACAGTTTGCACCTGACCAGGTATGGGTGGTAGAAGCAGAAGCCATTCCGAGGCGCTTTTCGCTGTCTCCGCCTTATCCGCATCCTGTCACCAACCGATCGGTGCTGGTCTACCAGCTTCCAGAAGCTGCCCGGGTACGCCTGGAAGTGTTCGATGTACTGGGCCGACGGGTAGCAACGTTAGTCGATGCGTACCAGGAAGCGGGTACGCACCGGGTTGTACTGGATGCCCATAGCCTGGCTGGAGGAACCTACTTCTACCGGTTGCAGGCAGGTCCGCACCAGGCTACCGGGCAGATGATCGTGATCCGGTAACTCGAAAAAAACAAGTTCTTGCTGCGTCACGCTCACAACTAGTTGCTGTTCCAGTAGCAGCACGTCCCCCAGATCCACGAGCAACGCGGTTCAGCGTGTTCCTGTCTATCTGGTTTAACCAAACAGCGAGGCAGGTCTATGCAGTACTGCCGTCGTTCGCTGCTTGCGCTTTTCAGCAGCTTTATACTTGCAGGCATCGGCGCATTGATCATCGTTTCTGAGCAGCTTCATGCCAATGAGGAGGTGGTGGTGGTGCTTCCCATTGAGGTGATCGGGCCAGACGGCTACACGGTGGCCGTCGAGGTCTACGTGTCCGACACCACCGGCGTCGATTCCATGTATTTAAAAGCCCATGCCCTGGGGTATACGTACACACCAGCGCTGGAAGATACCGGCGGATACGACAAAAAAGCGTCGTTCCGTATCAATGGGGGCCCCTGGATTCCCATAGACAATGCCCATTTTAAAGCCTTTTATCCGGAGGCGCGCATGTATGCGCCGCCGCTTACGGGACCGATAGGCGGGCCATACCGGACGCTTCGGGGCATGATTTCCATTCGGGGTACGGGCAAGTTGCGTCCGGGTCGCAATACGATTGAGTTCCGGTTTAACAAGACAGAGGGCTTGAGTTCAGGCTACCGTGTGCTGGCGTTGGACCTTCGGCGCGGAGGGCGCAACGGGCAGAGCGTGCTGCAGGGGACCCGTTTTGTGTGGGACGATCCAGCGCAGTGGGGGCCTCCGGCGGGATACGATTCGCCTGCAGCGATAGCTGAAGGCGAACGCCTCTGGAAAAGCCGCCACATCCTGATCGACAACCCGACGCATCCAGAACCTATCGTCGCCGCCTGCGCCGACTGCCATGCCGAAAGCGGCTTTGATCTGAAGTATTTCAACTTTTCGAATCGCTCCATTATAGAACGAGCGAAGTTTCATGGGCTTACTGAAGAGGAGGGAAAGAAGATAGCCGCCTACATTCGTTCGGTTGATCTCCAGCTTCCTGCCGGAGAGACGGTTTCGAGCTGTGGCGGGCGTCCATGGGATCCACCGTATCAGCCCGGGCCGGGGTTGTCCAAGCGGCCGGTGGAATGCTGGGCAGCTGGCGCCGGACGGCGATGGGTGCTGGACTCCGATCAACAAATGCTGGCTTTTCTGGCACCAAGCGCCCGCTTTCAGGCGGTGCTGGATGCGCTTCAGGGCGTCCCGGATCCGGACCTGCTCCAACCTGAAGCGGATCTCTCCTGGACAAACGTGAGCCGCTACTGGCGGCTCGATTCCACCCTCGTGCTGGCCGACATTCCGGTGAGTTTTGAGCTGCCCGACATTTTTGCCTGGTGGCCTCAGGTTTATCCCGGCGATTTCTTCCCCGAAGATGTCTGGCACAACTCAACGTACTATCAGAATTACCTGACCATTAAGAGGCTGCTGGCAGAGAAGGGACCCGATTTCTACGTGGAGCAGCAGCGGAAAAGTCGTAATTCTGGTAAGTGGGATGAAGGGCTGGCACAACTTTTCCAACGGTACAACTTCCGACTCAACCCGAAGCATAATCCGCATGACGATCTGAACCCGCCGCCTGAGTGGGGCGGACGCTATCCTAAAGATCCAAGAGGGCGGATCATGCACATTGCCGTGGCGCGCTGGTTTCTCATGAAAATGTGGGAACTTCAGGTGCAGTATAAGCTGGAGGATCGCTACGCAGACGTCTACGGGGATAATCTACGCGGCCTTTCGATGCAAAAGGCCGATCGGGCCCTGTTGCTTACCGGACCCTGGCTGATGGACCAGACCATGCATCGCCTGTCGAAAAACGAAAAGTATTCGGCAGCTCCCTTTCCAACTAAGGTCCGGTTAAAATACGAGGACCTGGCCTGGTGGCATCTGGCTACTATTTTGACGCCGCGGCTTCGCACCGATAATCCCAGCGGTGGGGCAATTGATTGGTCCTACATTTTTGAGGTAAGCCGCAATGCCCTGACGGGCTACGGGCGTAATCATACCGTTGGGCATCTCTACTATGTACTGGCCTCGATGCAGGCGCACGCCTCCTGGTATGCCGAAGAAGGGTTCACCCCCGGCTGGGGAACCACGCGGCGCAATGGCATGCGCAATCTGAAGGTCTCTACCCCGCTGGTATGGTTTGGGTCGCATTACATGCCGGTGGGATTCCGGGCACTTTCGCGAGACACGCTCCGACTCATCACGGAAAATCTATTGCGCGCATGGTTCATAGAGGCTGCGCGTTACGACCTGCGGCACTGGCAGACGCTTTATGGGAAACGCGTGGGCGGATCGAACGGCATTGAACCACCCGAGACCGTTTTTGACGTCCCCAAAGAAAAGTGTACGGCAGATGGGCATCCGTCAACAGGAGTCAATCTCAGCGATTGGAAGAACCGAGCCTTTATGCAATATCTCTACAATGCCCAGTGTCTGGGGGTGCGGCCGACATTACTGGACAGCGTCGCCCGCTTCTGGGAAACGATCTCGCCGGGCGGTAACTGGGAACGGTTCTTCTTAAACCAGGAGGGAACACCAACTTCTGCAGAAGGAAAAGAGGCGAGGACTTTCGAAGTGAAAGCACCCTATCCTAATCCTGCAGTGCGTAAGGTTACGTTCCCGTATACGCTGCCGCAGACGCTTCCCGTTCGGCTGGAGATTTATGATCTGCTGGGACGTCGGGTGGCAGTGGTAGTCGATGCGGTGCAACCGGCAGGGCGGCACCGCGTGCCTTTTGACGTGCAGGCATTGGCCAGCGGACGATACGTGTTTCGGCTACAGGCCGGCCCGTATTCGGCAAGCCGTACGCTTATTGTGCAGAAGTAGTCAGGCGTTATCCAGACGGGTAGCTTGCGCCGTTGGCGCATGCCGGATCGGTCAAAACCGATGCGCCCTGGGCTGCGTTGTGTGCTAATCTTTTAGGCGTGCTCGACGTATTGCTCATAAGGAGTTATGCATTTTTCAGCCAACGTTGTGTGAGGCGCCAATGCCGCAAACCAGCCGTCGGGGGGATAGCAGTCCGCTGGTCAGCATTTTGATTCCGACCTTCAATCGGGCCGGATACTTACAGACAGCGCTGGAAAGTGCTTGTGCCCAGACGTATCCTCACCTGGAAATCATTGTGCTGGACGATGCCAGTACGGACCGCACGCCCGCCGTGGTGCAGGCCTTCCAGGAGCAGGACAACCGCATCCTGTACGTGCGTAACCATCGAAACCGAGGATTGGTAGCTAACTGGCGGCAGGGCGTTGAAATAGCGCAGGGCGAGTTCTTCTGTTTCCTGGGTGACGACGATGCACTCGAACCCACGTTTGTAGAAACGCTGCTGCAACCGCTCCGCCAGCATCCAGAGCTGGTTCTTGCCTTCTGTGATCACTGGGTGATGGATGGCGAAGGACGCCGGTTGCCAGACGACAGTGAGCGTAACACCCGACGCTGGCGACGCGCGCGCCTGCCCGAAGGGCCGGTAAAAGATTTTCTGCGGGTGGCGCTGATTGATCGGGCCGTGTTCATTGGGGCGGTGCTGTTTCGGCGCGACCGTGTGCAGCCTACGTTCCTGGCGGATGAAGCGCGGGCTATGGTAGACCTGTGGCTGCTCTATCGGTGCGCTCAGCAAGGAGGTGCCTATTACGTGTCGCAGCGATTGGCCAGTTGTCGATGGCAACCGGGCGGGGTCAGCCGCAGTTGGAACTGGCGCCTGTATGGATTTGAAGGCGAGCTGTTCTGCTATCGACATTTTTTGCAAGATCCGGATCTGGCGCCTTATCGCCCCATCTTTGAAGCGCGAATGGCTTATGCGCTGACGACTTATGGCAATACACTGCTGACGCTGGGGCAGCGAGCGGCCGCTCGGGAGCGGCTGCGCCAGGCCCTGCGCCTGCGCTGGACGTTACGGAGCAGCGTGGGGTATGCGTTAACGTTTCTGGGGCCACCAGGAAGTTGGATCTCACGAGGCGTGCGCTGGCTGCGCAGTCGGATCTGGCGGCAGCCTGTGCCTAACTATCCAGAGGAGTTGTTCCGACACCCTCTGCCGAATCCCTCGATAAAGCCTACGGTGCCTGAAGGCACCGCCCGGGAGGCGTCTCCTTCGTTTTTTTCCTGAGCAAGCCATGTCGCTGTTTTCGGCGCTCCCCTTAGAAGCCCAGGTGCTGGCGCTGGCAGCGCGGACTCAGGTGGAGACACCGTCAGCCGAAAAATTGCGGGCGCTGCTGGCGCAGCCGCTCGACTGGGCCCGTCTGTATCGGTGGGTGTTGCGGCATGGCGTGGTGGCGCTGGTATATCGCAATCTTCTGCAGATAGCACCGGATGCGATTCCGGAACCCTGGCGTCTTCGGTTAGAAAGCGAAGCGCGGTCGCTGGCCCTCCATAACCTGCACCAGACCCAGGAGTTGTTGCGGCTCATTGATCAACTGGAAGCGGAAGGGATTCCGGTGCTTCCTTTCAAAGGGCCCGCGCTGGCTGCCCTTATCTATGGCGATCCGGCCGCGCGGGTGTACGTGGACATCGATCTGCTCGTGCGACGTGCTGATTTTCGAAAGGCGCGTCGCGTCCTGGAAGCCATGGGGTATCAGGCCCATAAAATGCTGTCCGGTGCCGAAGAAGAAGCGTATCTCGATACGCAGCTCGGCTTCGAATTCATCCACGAAAGTCGCCATTTTGTCGTCGAACTCCACTGGGCCTTTTTCTACACGATCTATGACCTGGCGCTGGACCCTGAAGCTATATGGGCGCGGCATCGACCGGTGCCTTTCGCCGGGCGCACCATACGCACCATGGCTCCTGAAGACCTGCTGCTGTATCTCGTCATTCATGGCAACAAACACCGCTGGCTCAAGCTGACCTGGGTGGCTGATGTGGCCGAGTTGGTGCGCCGCTGTCCGGAGCTGGACTGGAGCTTTGTCGCGCAGCAGGCACGCGATCTTGGGGTGGAACGGGTGCTGGCCATTGGACTCATTTTAGCTGAAGCGTTGCTGGGGGCGCCGGTGCCAGAAGGCATACAATCTCGGTTGCGTCAGAGACGCATAGCACACCGCATGGCCCGCGAAGTTGTCCATCGGTGGATGTTTCGAGACAATACCGAGGTCTATGCCTTCTGGCCTGTGTTCTGGTATCATCTCAGAGAGCGCGAACGCTGGCGCCACCGCCTGGGCTATCTGGGACATCATCTAAAGTTGGCCCTGGCTCCTACCGAAAAAGATCGGGCGTTTTGCCGGTTGCCCGAGCAGCTTACCTTTCTCTATCCGCTCATTCGGCCGGTGCGCGTATTGGTAGAGCGATTGCATCCTGGGGGAAACCCATGAAAATTGACCTACAGGTATTTGAACAGCCAGAACTCGGGCCGTACGATTTATGCATTGTAGGTGGAGGTGTCGCTGGACTAACGCTGGCGTGGGCGCTGCGTGAGAGTGGGCTGCGCATTTGTCTGGTGGAGACCGGAGGTGAGCGGCCAGAACCGGCTACCAATCGGCTGAGCCGGGGCGACATTACTGGCTATCCTTATTTTCCGCTGGATATGGCCCGGGCACGTGCGCTGGGCGGTTCGAGCCACCTCTGGGATTACGAAGTCGCACCGGGCGTCTGTCGCATTCGGCTGCGTCCTCTTGATCCCCTTGATTTTGAACGGCGCGAAGGCATTTCGTTCAGCGGTTGGCCTTTTGGCTATGAGACGGTTGCGCCGTACTATCGCCGAGCGCAGGCTTTTTTTGGACTGGAAGATCGTCCCTATACGGCCGAAGCCTGGGCCTCGGCTACGGAGCGCCCGTTGCTCTCTGAAGGAAGTGGGGTGTTGCGCACGGCCTTGTTTCAGTTTGGCGATCCCACGCGCTTTTACCAGGTCTATGGGCCGGCGTTGCTGGCTGCGCCAAACGTGACCGTATGCCTGCACGCCCATGTGCTTGAACTGCTGACCAATGAAACCGGAGAGGTGGTCGAGGGCGTTCGAGTTGCGCGGCCTGATCGGGCTACGGTGACGATACGCGCGCGCTGTTTTGTGCTGGCCGCCGGTGGTCTGGAGAATGCGCGTCTGCTGCTGCTCTCCAACCAGGTCTGCCCTCAGGGGCTAGGAAACAGCTATGACCGGGTCGGGCGGTTTTTTATGGAGCACCTCCATTTTCTCTCGGGTGTGTTTGTACCGGCCGACCGCACGTTAATTCCCCAACTGGGCTTTTATCGGCTGCACCGCCAAGGAGATACCTGGATCATGGGGAAACTGGCTCTGCGGGAGGAAGTGGTGCGGCGCGAGGGACTGCTGAATTACTGCGTGGCGCTCTGGCCAAGCGATCGCGCCGCGCTGCCCCGTCGCAACAATCCGTTGCTCTGGGGCGGATTTGAAGCGCTGCGCATCCTGCGGGAAGCGGTTCGGCACCGCACCTGGCCAGAAGACTTACCTCGCCAGCTTTTCCGATTGGCACGTGATATGCCTCGCTTAATCCCCTGGGCTACCACGCGCCTGCTCTCTCTAAAAGGCAAAAAAAGTGAGGAGCGCATGCCGGTCGCTTTTGTGCTGCATCATATGACCGAGCAGGCCCCGAATCCAGAAAGTCGGGTGCGGCTGTCCCGTCGCAGGGATGTGTTTGGACAGCCACGCCTGGAACTGCACTGGCAGATCAGTCGCCAGGATGTAGAAAGCCTGCAGCGCGCGCAGCAACTGGTTGCCCGGGAACTGGCCCATCTGGGATGGGGGCGTGTGCAGGTGGAAACGTTACGCCGCATACCCCCCGATGGGATTACCGGGGGATTCCATCACATGGGAACCACCCGTATGCATGCCAGCCCCCGCGAAGGGGTCGTGGATCCCAACTGTCGCGTGCACGGTGTAAAGAATCTGTATGTAACTGGATCGTCTGTTTTTCCGACAGGTGGTTTTGCAAACCCGACGCTAACAATTGTGGCACTGAGCTTGCGGCTTGCGGATCATTTGAGAACGCGTCTAACCTGACGAGTGAATGTCCATGGCAGATTCCTATCGCATCGGGGTGGTTGGCAGCGGCTTCATCGCCCGCGGCTTTGTCATGGCGATGCAGCATGTAAAGGATCTGCGCGTAACCCGCGTCTTGACGCGTACCGACATTCGCAATCGCCCAGATTTTCCGCGACCGGAACTCCTTACCAACAGCCTGGACGACCTGATTGAACATGCCGATCTGGTGGTCGAGTGCAGTGGCGATGTGATTCATGCAACGGAAGTGGTTAACCGGGTGCTGGAAGCCGGACTGCCGGTCGTAACCATGGATGCAGAGTTTCACATTACGACCGGCTCCTACTTTGTCGATCGCGGGCTGCTGACCGAAGCGGAGGGCGACCAGCCGGGCTGCCTGGCTGCGCTGCGCGAAGATATTCTGCAGATGGGATTCCGGCCGCTGGTTTATGGCAATATCAAACGCTACCTGAACCATAATCCCACTCCTGAAGAGATGCACTTCTGGGCCCGAAAACAGGGGATTACACTTCCGCAGGTGACTGCCTTTACCGATGGCACCAAGGTGCAGATCGAGCAAGCCCTGGTAGCCAATGGACTGGGGGCCGATATTGCCGTACGTGGCATGCTGGGCATTCAGTCGCCTGATGTGGAAGTAGGGGCGCGTACGCTAGCGGATGGCGCCCGCCGGCTCGGACATCCGATCAGCGACTACGTGCTCTCACCCGGCGCGCCGGCTGGCGTGTTCATTGCAGCCGAACACGACGACTATCAGCGCGACTATCTGCAGTATCTCAAACTGGGCGATGGCCCCTATTATGTCCTGCTACGCCCGTTCCATCTCTGCCATCTTGAAATCCAGAAAACCATTCGACGCGTGCTTTTCGAGCGGCGCATTCTGCTGAACAACACAAGCCATCCGCGCATCAGTGTGGCCACCGTTGCCAAACGCCCTCTTGCCAAAGGCACCCGCATTGAACGGGGAATCGGAAGCTTTGATGTGCGGGGCGAGGCGGTGCGCATTCTGGACGAACCGGATCATGTCCCGATCGGTCTCATGGCAGGGGCTATGCTGACGCGCGACATCGAACCCGGCGAGTTAATTCGCTTTGACGACGTGGAGCTACCCGATACGCTGGCGCTGCGCGCCTGGCAGGAAATCCTGGAGCGGGTGCGACTGAAAAAGGCCGTCGAAGAACAGCCCGTAACCGCAACGACCACGCGTTAAACGCTTCATGCCATCTGCTCGCAAGCCCCTTCCTCTGCTCTTCTATGCAGGGGGAGGAAGTCTGCTGGGGCTTTTTGCGGTTGCCTATCTGGCCTACTGGATTCCTCCCGAAGTAGCCTGGTGGTTGCAGCTACTCGCTGTGGGACTACCGTTGCTGGTCGCTGCACTTGGAGGGTGGGCTGTGCTAATGCTATGGCAACGGCGCTGGATCTGGTCAGGAGGCGCACTGCTGGCTCTGGTGCTGTATGGCCTGCGGCATGCTCCGTTCTACGAGGTATCGTCAGAAAATGCGCGTGGGGATACCCTTGTGGTCATGACTTACAACCTACCGGATACGCATCAGCCGGGCCTGGGCGATACGCTGCTGGCCTTTGCGTCCCATTATCGTCCGCAGGTGATAAGCTTCCAGGAGGTGGGCGTCTGGCGTTTTATTCGGCCTCAGCGTACGTCCACCGTTCGACTGATTCACCATTTGCGTCCGTTAGTGGAACGGCAGGGCTATCAATTCTCGACGCCCGACTCCGCACGCGGGCCCATGTTTGCTGAGGTGGTCACCATGACACGCCTGCCGGTTATGCAGCAAGAGACTCGTCCGCTGGCACGCGGCCCTGAAGGGCTCATCTATCAGGCCGTTCGGAGTGAGCTGTGCTGGCAAGGGCGCCGCTTTGTGCACTACAATGTGCGGCTCCAGTCATACGGACCGGTCAAGCCCTGGGAAATGCTGCGTAATGGCCACTGGAAACGCCTCGCAGCCTGGCGGCAATGGCTTGGTGCCTATCGCAAGGCTATGCTGCAACGAGCCCGGCAGGTACGGCAACTCCGCGCATGGATTGCGCAGGAGCAGTTGCCGCTTATCCTGAGTGGGGACTTCAACAGTACGCCAGACCAGTGGTTCTACGGTCAACTGGCTCAAGGTCTGCGCGTAGCGGGCCGTCTGGGAGGTGTTGCAACGCCTACCTGGCCGGCGGCGCGGCCGCTGGTACGCATTGATCATGTATTGGTCAGCCGTGAATGGGAGGTGCTGGAGGGAACGGTTCCGGCCGTTCAGCTTTCGGATCACCGTCCTGTCATTGCACGCCTGCGCTGGCGTCGCCCTCCGACGTATGCCGAAACTTGCTCGGTAGATGCGCCATCGGCGCATCCGGAAGGCAGTCAGGTAAACTAAATTGCAACAAGAGCGGGGCACCTGTTCCCTTGCTGAGGTAAAAGCCAGCGTTGCATGCCGAACAACCCGTCTTCCGCAGTGGCATCCGAGAGGACAGCAGATTCAGGCCAGAAGTGGCCGTATCACTATTCGATCTATGGACTGCATCTCTGCTCCGAAATTCCTCTTCCGGAGCTACGGGCGGCTCAGCCAGCGCCGGGAGAGATTTTCGTCTACCGGGCGAATCTCAAGCCCCTGGCCCGCGGGCTAAAGCGGGTAGGGAACCGACTGCGCGTAACGCCATCAGAAGCGCTGCTGATCTACGACCAGGTAGGATTATTGCGCATTGAAGAGGGACGACGCATTACGTTTGACGTGCCAGAAGACCTTCCAGCCGAAACGCTACGGGTGCTCATCCTAGGTATCGGACTGGGCATCCTGATGCATCAGCGCGGCCACCTGGTGCTGCATGCCAGTGCAGTGGCCATGGGAGAGCGCGTCGTTGCCTTTATTGCTGAAAAGGGGTACGGCAAGTCGACCATGGCCGCCGCGCTGCATGCTCGGGGCTATCAGCTGGTAACCGATGATGTGCTGGTGCTGGATGAGCAGTCTGATGGCCCTCCACTGGTTCTGCCCTCCTATCCACAGCTCAAGCTCTGGCCAGATGCGCTGGCGCAGGCCATGCATACAATGCCGGATGGATTGCCCCGCGTGCATCCGGCTATTGACAAACGGGTAACCCGCGTGCCCCAGAGCGTAGATCGACCGCTGCCCCTGGCGGCTCTGTTTGCGTTGCGTCCCGGCGAGACCATTCAAATTCGCCCATTGAGCGGACAGGAAGCTTTTCTTGAGCTGCTGCTGCACACGTACACGCGGGTGTTACTGGAGCAAACCCGGACTTTAGCGCGGCATCTCCAGCAGGTAGGGTATCTGACGCGCTACGTGCCTGTGATGGCACTGGAGCGTCCTCCAGGATTGGAATTGCTGCCTGACGTAGTGGCTGCTATCGAAGCGTTTATGCAGCAGGAGCGTGCATGAGCGCCATTTTGGGAATAATTCACTTTAATGGACGGCCGATAGCGCTTGAAACGCTGCAACCGGCGCTGAAGACACTGGCGCATCGTGGGCCAGATGGACACAGCTATTGGCAGGAAGGCTCCGTGTTCTTGGCCCATTGGATGCTGCATACCACACCGGAGTCGTTGCATGAGCAGCAGCCCCTGATCGCTTCGGAAGGAGATCTGGTGCTGGTTGCCGATGCGCGCATCGACAACCGCGACGAACTGCTGCGAGCCCTGCAGCTTCGTTCCCGGGATGCGCAGCCCATAACAGACGCTGAGCTGATTCTGGCAGCCTATCGACGCTGGGGCACTGCCTGTCCGGACCGTCTGATCGGGGACTTCGCCTTTGCCATCTGGGACCGGCAGGCCCGACGGCTGTTTGCAGCACGGGACGGTATGGGCGTGCGGCCGTTTTACTACCTGTATGACCGCCACCGTTTTGCTTTCGCCACGCTTCTACCTGCCGTGCGGCTGCTGCCCGAAGTACCGCAGGACATTGACGAGGAAATGATTCTGCATTTCCTGGCGCAGACACAGTATACCGAAAAAGAACGCACGTTTTACCAGGCCATACGGCGACTTCCCGGCGGGCATGCGCTGCAGGTAGACGTTCAGGGACTGCGCCGCTGGCGCTACTGGCAGCCTGATCTGGAGCAGGAGCTGCGCTTTCGCACCGAGGCCGAATACGTCGAGGCGTTTCGCGCCTGTTTTGAGGAGGCGGTTCGCTGCCGGCTCCGCAGTGCGTTTCCAATCGGTTCCCAGCTCAGTGGCGGGCTCGATTCGTCATCGGTTACCAGCATGGCAGCCTATCTGCTAAGGCCGCAAGTGTTGCATGCGGGAACTGCTGTCTTTGACAGGATACCGGCAGCGCAACGCGCGCATATTGATGAACGTAAATATGCCGAGGCTGTAATTCAACGCTTTCCTAATCTGTGTCCTCATGTATTTCAGGCTGATCAGGTCAGTCCTTTGGTACATCTGGACCAGATACTTTCAATCTACGGTCAGCCCTTTTTCTCTACAAATTATCATATTCCTGTTGGCGTAGCACAGGCGCTGAAGACGCACAATGTGCGAGTTATACTGAGTGGCCTGGATGGCGACAGTGTACTTACTTATGGATGGGCGCTACTGGCTGATCTTTTTTACCGAGGCCAGTGGGACCAGTTTGCCCGGGAAGTCGAACGTTTTGCTCAGGTGGAAGGACTCTCTGCGAGACGGGTTGCGCAAAAATTCGGGGGCGCAATTCTTGAGCGATGGGCTCGCTCTTTTCAGTGGTGGCATTTCTGGAAAGGGGGATGGTATCTGCAACGTAGATTCGATATTCCTTTCAGAAAGCTTCTGATGCAGGCGGGCGTGCGGCCATGGGTGCCTGTAGCATGGCGTCGAAAGCGAGAGCATCAGCGGTTGCGTCAACAAGAAAAACTTGTCCGTTTTTCAGAAGCTTATCATTTATCCCCGCTGATAGAGCAATGGCTGGCTCAGCATCAAACCAACCGGCAGCGTGCGTGGCATCCCCGTCAAGAGCACTGGGCCCAGTTAGTGGGAGGAATATGGCAGTGGGTTCTTGAATTTGCAAATGCTCGCATTGGATGGCTCGCTGTTGAAGAACGATTCCCTTTTTTTGACCGGCGCGTAATCTCGTTCAGCTTGCAGTTGCCCCTAAGCTATAAACTCCGGAAAGGGTGGGCGCGTTATCTTCTTCGCAACGCTCTTGAGGGGATTTTACCGCCGGTGGTCCAATGGCGTTCGTCTAAAGCGAATATTGGATATGGATTCACTTCTGGACTATTACGGTTTGAAGCAGCGCGCATTGCCCAGATGGTTGCTTCAAGCGCTTTGCTTCAACCCTTTGTAGAGCCGGTGCGACTGCGCCAGGCATGGGATCACCTGCAGGCACGTCAGGCGGACACGAACCCAACGGTAGATATGGCGTTGTACCTGTGTCTTATCCTACAGCACTGGCTGAAAGCTGTTGGGGCTTTTCCAAGTTGGCGTAAAGTTGAGTGAGCCAAAAGCGCACGTAAGTGCCGCCATTCCTGGTATGACTCGTACCCGTAGCATCCGCATCTTTTTACCCGAAACCTGTCCAATAAACGTTTTGTGGAGGTATTGCTATGCGTAACGTTGTCAAACGCTCCTGGAAAGCGCCGGTCTTAGTTGTCCACGGAAAGCCCCAGGAGATTACGGCCAGCTCCGATGGGTGCTGGTTCGGCAAACAGGGCGGGCAGTATGACGCCGATCTGGGCCCTGGTTCCCTCAGTGACTGCCGATAAGGGTGCGCGGATCGCGTAATCGGTAGTACCTGTAAGACCCCATCCACCTAAACATAAAGGTGCTGCCATGCGTGAAACACTCAAACGTCCGTGGCAAAAGCCGGTGCTTGTCACGCACGGTAAAGCTGAGCAGGTGACGGCCAGCTCCGATGGGTGCTGGTACGGCAAACAGGGCGGACGGTATGACGCCGATCTGGGCCCTGGTTCCCTCAGTGACTGCCGCTAGCTTTGCCGCAACGTAACTCCCGAGAAAGGTGCGGTGTTAAAAAGCACCGCACCTTTTTTGTAAAGCTTATCTGGATTGCGCCAAAAGCGCATAGTCAGCGGGACAAAACGAATAGCGGCTCTCATTAACCCGAGTTATCTTTTATTTAGGTAAGGCTGCTCTTTCACCTAAATGGAGTTGTGCCATGTCGGACGCTGTAGTGCCCAAGAAGTCGTGGGCGCGTCCCACGCTCAAGGAGTTTGGTTCTTTGGAAACACTCACCGGATCAGGATGGGGACGGCCACCGGGCCTTCCATGGGGCGGCTGGGGTCAGCGAGGAGGACGGGGTTGGGGCGGAGGACCCTGGGGACACCAGCACAACCATAACCCCTGTCCGTATGATAACCTGAGCGGCCCCTGAGCAGAGCCATCTTGAAACTGCGCTGCCTTTTGGTCGTCTCATGTGCATCCATTTTTGAAGCATAACGGAAGCGGTTACCGTGTCGTGGCGCTGGGTACTTCAGGAAGCGCGTCTGAAGACGACCTATCTGGTACGGGCGCTACGACTTATCTGGGAGGCAACGGGCCGCTGGACGCTGCTGTGGCTGCTGCTTCTGCTCGTCGGAGGCGTGCTGCCAGCCACACTGGTGTACCTGACCAAGCACCTGGTGGATGCAGTGGCTGCAGCCATCGGCGGAGGGCTCTCTTGGGAGACGGTCCAGCCCGTCCTGTGGCCAGCCCTCCTCATGGGGGGCGTGCTGTTGCTTTCGCAGGGGTTGAGCGGCCTGACAGGCTGGATCCGCACCGCCCAGGCTGAACATTTACTAGATCATGTCAAAAGCCTGATCCATGCCAAAGCCGCCGAGGTCGATCTGGCCTTCTACGACAACCCGGACTATTACGACCACCTGGAGCGGGCTAACAGCGAGGCGGCGAACCGCTCGCTGTCCCTGCTCGATAATCTGGGCAGCCTGCTGCAGAACGGCGTAACGCTGGTGAGCATTGCCGCCATTCTCATGCACTACAGTGTGTGGTTACCCCTGGCGTTGCTCGTTACCACCCTTCCTGCGCTATTTGTTGTGGTGCATCATCACCGCCGAGAGCACGCCTGGTGGAAAGCCCACACGGGAGACCAGCGCAAAGCCGGCTATTTCGACCGCCTGCTGACCATGGCCTTTTTTGCTCCCGAGGTGCGCGTGTTTGACCTGTCCGATCACTTTCGGCAGCAATACCAGGAAGTGCGGCGGCGATTGCGACAGGGGCGTCTGGACCTGATGCGCCGGCAGGCCTGGGCCAGTCTGGGAGCCGGCCTTGTCGGATTGGTGGCCACCGCCCTTGTCATGATCTGGATGGTCGGACGAGCGCTGCGCGGGCTGGCCTCACTGGGCGACCTGGCCCTCTTCTACCAGGCGTTCAACCAGGGGCAGGGACTGATGCGAGCGCTGCTCAGCAGCGCCGGACAGATGTACGCGAACACGCTTTTTCTGGAGCACCTATTTACGTTCCTGGAAATTCCAACAGGCTTGCCCGACCCCGAAAACCCTGTACCAGTACCCCGCCACCTTCGGGAGGGGATTCGTTTTGAAAACGTCACGTTTCGCTATCCGGGCAGCAACCGACCTGTTCTGCAGCAACTCAATCTGTTCATTCCAGCAGGCAAGACCGTCGCCATCGTTGGCGCCAATGGCGCTGGCAAAAGCACGCTAATCAAGCTATTGTGCCGATTCTATGACCCAGATGAAGGGCGGGTCACGATTGATGGCATCGACCTGCGACGCTTCCGCCGACGCGAGCTGCTCGACGCGATAACCGTGCTGTTCCAGTTTCCGGTACCCTATCAGGATACGCTTGCCCGTAACATCACACTGGGCGATCTCAAAGTGCCGCCCACCCGAGACGCCATCGAACAGGCAGCGCGCAGCGCTATGGTGGACGAGATCGCCCGTAAGCTGCCCTATGGATATGACACGCCCCTGGGTAAATGGTTTTCGGAAGAAGGAGCGGAGCTCAGCGGAGGAGAATGGCAACGCGTGTCCCTGGCCCGTGCCTTTTATCGACAGGCCCCTATCGTTGTGCTGGATGAGCCCACTAGTGCGATGGACTCATGGACCGAAGCCGAATGGATGGACCGTTTTGGTGAGCTGGTGCGCGGCCGGACAGCGCTGATCATTACCCACCGATTTACAACAGCCATGCGGGCGGACCTGATCTATGTGATGGACGAAGGACGCGTCGTTGAGCAGGGCACGCATCATCAACTCCTGGCAATGAATGGCCGCTACGCTACTTCCTGGCGGCGGCAGATGCGCCAACATATTGAAGGAGAATCCGCTGCTCCAGATCTACCGCCTCAAGTTTCCTTGCCTGGTGTCGATAAAAAACGTTAGCTTTAGCTGCACAAGGAATGATGATTTCGTTAAGCCGAACCGAGATACGTATGGAGCGTGCTGTGTTGACTCTTGAAACGGTGGTGGTTGCCTCTCCCGAGCAGGTCTCCTCGAAATTGGGTGATGAAGTGGTTATTCTGAACCTGCGCAATGGTGTCTACTACGGACTGGATCCTATCGGCACACGTATCTGGGAGTTAATTCAAGAACCGCGTTCAGTGCGTCAGGTATGCGAGGTGCTGCTTGAAGAATATGAGGTGACCTTCGAGCAGTGCGCTGAAGACGTCTTGGCCCTTATGCGCGATTTGCAGGCGCAAGGACTGATCGAAACGCGCGACGATCAGGGGATATAAACAACAACCTGCTGATAGCGGTGAGGCCCTGCTTCCAACCGAACGACATACAGCCCGGCCGGTAAGCCTTCAGGTCGCCAGACGTACTGATAAACACCGGGCGGTAACAACGCGTCAAGCAAATGAGCCACTTCCTGCCCCATCAGGTTGTATACCACCAGTCGAGCGCGCGTGGCTTCCGACAATTCGACCTGGAGCGTGGTGTGCGCTTGGAAGGGATTGGGATAGGCGGCACGTAGCCGCGTAATTGCTGGCCGTTGTTCGGTTACAGGATCTACGGAGGTGGCACGCTCTGGCACGATTACCAGACGGGCTACTTTGTACAGGGCATTGGGTTGATAACGCCCACTGTCCAGGAACACATTGCCCGAAGCGTAGCGCACCTCAAATCGACCATTGTCAGGACCGACGTGCTCCCCCAGACTCCGCTCCCATAAATGAAGCAGAATGGTATCTCCCGGCGCAAAGCCTTCCTTCGTTTCGGGAGTGATCAGCGGGTCGTCGCCCCAGAGCGTCAGCACCAGCGGCTGCTGTCCATCCCATACAGCCACCCCTGCACAGATACCCTCGGGCGTATAAGCAGCTAGTTCACTACCCGGCGAGATAGGCTTGCCATTAAGCAGGGGCGGCGTGTCAAGCGGTACCGTCAAGGTAGCGTTGTTATCGGTGTCCCTGACGCAGTCGGTGAAAAACTGCTGGGCTTTGAGGGAAGGCGCAAAGAAAAACGAAAACGTCAGCGTCCAGCGTATCCACTTCCAGCCCATAATCCCGACCGATCTGTTGTGAGCGTGCGAAGCACCCCCATCCTATCCAACCAGAATGCCGGGTGAAGAAAAAGGCACAGATGAGCTGTGGAGGCCACTGCGTGCCTACCAGGTGGGGTGAATGCGAAACCCGTTAGGTAAAAACGAAGCGTTGTCTGTAACTTACTCAACATTTTGCCGTAGCCTATCGTGTCGCACCAGGCGAAGTCAACTGTACCATGAGAATGTATCGGTTAAGCTGGTTGCTGGTGGGAAGCCTGCTGTTAGGGAGCGTGCCTGTCCAGGCCGATGGACTGGTAGAGATCACGGACGTGGTGAAGCGCGCCTTTAAGGTTGCCCCGGGGGGATATCTGGAGCTGAAGATGGATCGAGGACATCTGGAGATCACAACCACCAGGGAATCAGCCATTTATGTAGAGGTGATCCGGACGTTGCAGACCGAGCGTCGGGAAGAGGCTAAACGGCTGCTGGAGGAGCATCAGCTCACGTTTAAGCAAGAGGGCGAGACAGTCTACATCAAGTCACAACTTTTCGAAGCAGATAGCTGGCATTTCTGGAAACGCAAGCGCTCGCGCATCCGCGTGGAAATGCGCATTCGGGTTCCTCAGCAGTTCAACGTAACGTTTTCAACCGGAGCAGGCAACGTAGAAATTAGGGGATTGGCGGGCAGAATTGAAGGCGAAACCGGGGCCGGGAATGTCCGGCTGCGCAACCTGCAGGGGACGGTCCAGATTAGCACCGGGGCCGGTAATGTAGAGGTCACAGAACTGATGGGACATTTAGAGGCCGAAACGGGAGCGGGCAACATCACGGTAAAAGGATTGCAGGGAAGCGCCGAGGTAGAGACCGGAGCGGGCAATATTACGGCAGAATTTGTGGCACCGCCCGAAGCAGACAGTCGCTTCGAGTCTGGTGCTGGCAACGTAACCGTTTTTGTCCCGGCAAATGCCGGCTTTGAATTAGACGCATCTACAGGAATTGGGTCAGTCAGCACCGACTTCAAGGTACGCGTTGATCGCGACTGGATGAGCGCCGAGGCGCGGGGCACCATCAATGGAGGAGGACCTACGCTGCGCCTGGAGGCGGGTCTGGGAAACGTCTCCATCCGCTGGCTATAAGTAACGAACGTTGCCTGCTGCTTGTAGACTGCATAACAATCGCCGCTGAGCAGGGACAAGCGCAAAAAGCTGCTTTTCTGGCCAGAGAGCAGCTCAACGTACCGGGGAAGCGCTCCGGCTGTAGGGACGAGCGGTGCGCAGCCCGAGGCATCCGCGCGCCTGAGCCGCCTTGCTTACGTTGACGCGCTGCTTGGAGCGGTGCGAATAGCTATTTCCGCTCCGAAAGAGCTGGCGCATCACCTGGGCAATGGCGAGGCGTGCTACTCTTCTGTCGAAAGGAGTATCCGGAGAAATGAATAGGGAAGCCCTTTCCTGCTTGCTGTCAAACAGAAGGGGGCGCGGAAGCACCAGCCGACGCTCGGGCAAAGCTGCCAGCGCTTTGCAGGCAGCTTTGCCCGGGCAAGAGACTGAAGCTGTACTCATCCCTTCAATCAGGTATTGCGGGCGGGACGGTTTTGTTGTTCCTTTTTGGTAAGCATGGCGGATTAAGAGCGTTTTCCGCTCTTTTTTTTGCAGAAGCACTTTCGATTCGAAAATACTTGACATCGAATACATGTTTTGTTTAACTTAACACCGTTAACCAGCGCCTGGTGCTATGACGGAGTCCGGATCGGATGGGACGCTGCGTCGGCGTATTTTAGATGCGACGCGCTATCTTCTGGTCGCGGAGGGCTACGCCAGCCTGTCTATGCGAAAGATTGCGCGAGAGATTGGTTGTAGCCCGACGGCGATCTACCTGTACTTTCAGAACAAAGACGCGCTGGTGCACACGTTGATTGATGAGGGGTTTGGATTGTTGTATGAAGAGTTGCGCGAGGAGGCAGCTCGCCACGCCGATCCGGTAGTCCGGCTGGAAGCGCTCTGGCGGCGTTATGTGGCTTTCGGACGCCGCAATCCTGAGTATTACGAAATCATGTTTATGCTGCATCCGGAGCGCATGGAGCGGTATCCTCCAGAGAAGTATCGCCGGGCCCGTCGTTGTTTAGAGCTTTCGATTCAGGCTCTGGAAGAAGGTCGCCGGCAGGGCGTGTTTGTGGTAGAAAACCCGCGCGTGATGGCCAGTGCTGCGTGGGCGGCTTTGCATGGTGCGGTGGCCTTGCTGCTGGCCCGACGCGTGGACATTCGGATCGATCCGGAGGCCTTTATCGACACAACCATTCGGACGCTGCTGCGCGGGGTGCTGGCGCCCGACGCATCATTGCAGCCAGCTTCAAAATAACGCGAGCAGAAAGCGCTCTTTCAAAAGAGAGGTCGTATGGCCGAACGCATCTACACGGCACCACCAGCTACAGGCATACCGGTACGCGGCAAGACATTGCCGGACGTGCTTTACGAAGCGCTGGCGCGCTATAAAAATCCGGCTTTTCTCAATCAGCCAGTGGGACCGGGCCGCTGGGAGCCCATCTCGCTGCATGACTTTGCGGAGCAAGCAGAGGCGCTGGCGTTAGGGCTTCATGCTGTGGGGCTGGAGCGGGGTGCGCACGTAGCGTTCTACATGGAAAGTGATGCGCACTTCTGCCTGGCCGACATGGCCTGCCTGATCGGCGGTTTGGTTGACGTACCGATCTACCTGACGCATGCGCCAGAGGCCATCCATTACGTGATTGAGCACGCCGAGGCGCGGGCGCTTGTCGTTTCTAATCAGGAGCTGCTCGGCCGCATGATCCCGCTGTTGCATGATTTGCCCGGCGTGCAGGCCGTCGTGGTAGCCGATGCTTCTGGCGTAAAGAGGGACCGGGTTGTGGGACGACCGCTATATACATTTACGCAATTGATAGCGGAAGGGCGCCGTCGTCGCGCTGCCGATCCGGAAGCCATTGCGCGGCTGCGGGCTCAAATTCAGCCCGGTGACCTGGCCACGATCATTTATACGAGTGGCACGACGGGACGCCCCAAGGGCGTAATGCTTTCCCATGAAAACATTTCGTTCAATGCGCTGACAGCCTTTAGCGGTATCAAAAACTACCGCTCCGGGCCAGACGGCGAAGTAGCGCTATCCTTTCTGCCACTGACGCACGTTTTTGCACGGACGCTTTTTTACGGCTACCTGTACCACGCCACCAGCGTCTATTTTACAACGCCTGATGCGTTGCGAGAGGCGCTGCAGCAGGTCCGACCGACTGCCTTTGCCACGGTGCCCCGCGCCCTTGAGAAGATCTACGGGGCGCTGGTCGAGCGGGCAGCTACAATGCCGGGGATGAAGGGGCAGATTTTTCGGTGGGCTTTAGAGCTGGCCCGGCGCTACGAGCTGGGGCGCAAGCCGCGGGGGCTCTACCGGTTGCAGCTAGCAGTAGCCGACCGGCTGGTCTATCGCAAGTGGCGCGAGGCGATGGGGGGGCGGATAGCCTTCATTATCGCAGGGGGCGCGGCCCTTTCGGCTGAACTGGCCAATATTTTCGGGGCTGCCCAGATCCCGATTCTGCAAGGCTATGGATTGACCGAGACAAGCCCGGTTATCACGTATAACCGGCTTGAGCTAAATCGGGCGGGTACGGTGGGAGTCCCTATCCCCGGGGTGGAGGTAAAGATCGCGGAAGACGGCGAGATTCTCACGCGCGGCCCGCATGTTATGCAGGGCTACTACAAAGATCCAGAGCGCACGCGGGAGGTCATCGATGAGGAGGGATGGTTCCACACAGGCGATATCGGCTATTTCACCGAAGAAGGCTTTCTGGTCATTACGGATCGCAAGAAGGATCTGTTCAAGCTGTCGACGGGCAAATATGTGATGCCGCAGCCGTTAGAGCAGCGGCTGACGGCCGATCCGCTTATTGATCAGGCGCTTGTGGTGGGACCAGGATACAAGTTTACGGCCGCGCTCATTTTTCCCGATGAAGACGCGCTGCGGCGGTTAGCCGCCCGCTTGGGGCTCAACGCGAACCAGCCGCTCGAGACATTGGTGCGCGAGCCCAAAATTCTGGAGGCCTACCAGCAGATTGTGGATCATGCCAACGAGGGCATGGATCCCTGGGCTACCATCAAACGCTTTCTGCTGGTGCCGGAGCAGCTCTCTATTGCGGGAGGGACGTTGACGCCTACCCTCAAAGTGCGCCGTTCGGTGCTTTACAAGCGCTATGAGGCCCAGATCCGGGCGCTTTATGAAGGCACGACGACTGAGACTGAAACGCATGCAGCGAAAACCTTCGAATCCTGAATAAAAACAACGCAGATGGATCATGGAGACGACTACGGTAACTCCCCAGAACCTGCTGGAGCTGCGGCCCTGGCACTTCCGGCCGTTCCGCAAAGCGGCTGTGCTGGGCGCCGGTACCATGGGCGCGCAAATTGCTGCCCATCTGGCCAATGCCGGTGTTGAAGTGGTGCTGCTTGACATCGCTCCCAGTGAAGGACCCAAAAATGCGATCGTCGAGCAGCAATTCAAGAAAGCACTTAAAATGAAGCCCGACCCGTTCTTCGACGAAGCGGCCAAGCGACGCGTCACGCTGGGGAACTTCGACGAGCATTTTGAGCGGGTGGGTGAGGCTGACTGGATTATCGAAGCGGTGGTCGAACGGCTGGACATCAAACGCCAGGTGATGGCCCGGGTAGAAAGCGTTGCCCGGGAGGACGCAGTCATTTCCACGAATACCAGCGGGCTGCCCATTCGCGAAATTGCCGAAGGACGGTCGGAGGCATTTCGGCGGCGTTTTCTGGGCACGCACTTTTTTAATCCACCGCGCTATTTGAAGCTGCTTGAGCTGATTCCCACGGCCGATACCGATCCGGACGTGCTGGCCCGGGTGGCCTGGTTCGGTCGCTTTTATCTGGGGAAAGGGATCGTTGTGGCGAATGATGTGCCCTACTTCATCGGTAACCGCATCGGAATCTACGGCATGATGCGGGTGATCGCCCTGCTTGAGCAGGGACGCTACACCATTGAAGAAATTGATACGCTTACGGGCACCCTTGTGGGGCGTCCCAAGTCGGCTACTTTTCGCACAGCCGATGTGGTGGGGCTGGATGTGATGCTCGACGTGGCTCGCAACCTGTATGAGAAGGCCACACAGGACGAAAGCCGGGAGGCCTTTCGGCCGCCCAAGGTTCTGGAGATGCTCGTCGAGAAAGGAGCGCTCGGGCAAAAGACCCGGGCAGGCTTCTATAAAAAAGAAGACGGCGTTATCAAGTCCATTAACCCTGCAACAGGGCAGTATGAGCCGCCTCGGCCGCTCGACCTGGGCGATCTCGACCGGATCAAATCCATTCCTGACCTGCGGGAGCGGCTGCGGGCGCTTTTTGCCGATGAGGGACGGGCCGGCGAATTTTTCCGTACAACCACGCTGGACCTCTTAGCCTATGCCGCCCGACGCATCCCGGAAATCACAGATAATCCTGCCAATGTGGATCGCGCCATTCGCTGGGGGTTTGGATGGGAGCTAGGACCCTTCGAGATCTGGGATGCGCTGGGATTTGAGCAGGTGGTAGAAGGCTGCCAGAAGCTGGGCTATGCGCTGCCTGCCTGGGTCGAGGAAATGCCCAAGAAGGGGGCAACTTCTTTCTACCGGCAGGAAAATGGACGCGCGCAGGTCTATCATCCCCTGGAAGGCCGCTATGTAGACGATCCCGTACCAACCGACGAAATCCGGCTGGCTGTAATTAAGGCCGACGCAAAACGTACGCTCTGGCAGAATGCAGAAGCCGCCCTGCTCGACCTGGGGGATGGCGTGGTGCTCTACGAGTTTCGCTCGAAGGCGAATGCGCTGGGCCAATGGGTAATGGAAGGCCTGTTGGAGGTCATTGATCGCGTTGAGAACGATCCGAACATCCGGGGGATGGTTATTGGCAATGAGGGGCGACATTTCTCCGTAGGAGCCAATCTGGGCGAGGCTGTCATGGCCGTAGCCCAGCAGGAGTTCAAGATGCTGGAGACCTTCCTGGAAAAATTCCAGGAGGTCATGCAGCGCATTCGCTACGCTTCCAAGCCAATCGTCGTGGCGGTGCACCAGCGCGCCCTCGGAGGAGGTTGCGAAATGGCGATGGCCTGTCCCTATCCCGTCGCTGCGGCCGAAAGCTATATGGGATTGGTCGAGCTAGGCGTTGGCCTGATTCCTGCCGGTACGGGTACAACGCGGCTTGTGGTGAAAGCGGCCGAACAGGCGCCTCACGGCCATCCCAGTGAGATTCTGCCATGGATTCAGAAGTACTTTGAGACCATTGCCATGGCGCAGGTAGCCACCAGCGCGCGGCAGGCTCAGGCGATGGGCTTTCTACCGCCGCACGCCCGCATTGTCATGCACGAAGACCGCCGGCTCTATGTAGCCAAACAGGAGGTGCTGCGGCTTTCTGAGCAGGGCTACCTGCCGCCTTCCAAACCCACGCGCGTCAAGGTACTGGGCAAGCCCGGCTATGCCGCGCTCATGGTCGGGGTGGACCAGTACCGGAAAGGCGGCTTCATTACCGAATATGATCAGTATCTGGCTTCGAAGCTCGCCTACGTGATGACGGGAGGAGCGCTGACCTATCCCCAGGAAGTTTCGGAGGACTATCTGTTGGCCCTGGAACGCGAGGTCTTCTTGCACTTGCTGGGCCAGCCCAAGACGCAGGAGCGCATCATGCACCTGCTGCAAACCAACAAACCACTGCGTAACTGAACCCTCAAAACCGAAGAAGACAACTGCCATGCAGGCTAACGGAGCCTATATCGTCAGCATTGTGCGCACGGCCGTCGGCAAGGCCGACAAAGGATCGCTGCGCAACGTACGCCCCGAAGAGCTAGGCGCTATTGTCGTGCGCGAAGCCGTTCAGCGGGTAAAAGGGCTGGAGCCCGAGCTAATCGATGACGTCATCATGGGGTGTGCTTTTCCCGAAGGGCCGCAGGGGATGAACATAGGCCGGATTGTTGCGCAAAAAGCCGGCCTGCCCGACAGTGTGCCCGGCGCTACGGTGAACCGCTTCTGCTCTTCGGGACTGCAAACCATTGCTATGGCCACGCAGGCCATCATCGCCGGACACGCCGACGTGATCGTAGCCGGTGGTACCGAATCGATGAGCCAGGTACCTATGACCGGCTTCTTCTTCCAGCCCGATCCGGAGCTGGTGGAGCAGGATATCGACGTATACCTGTCGATGGGATTGACCGCTGAGAACGTGGCCGAACGCTACGGCATTACCCGCGAAGAAGCCGACCGGTTTGCGCTGCGTTCGCATCAGCGGGCCATCGAGGCCATCGATGGAGGTAAATTCGACGAAGAAATTGTGCCCGTTACGGTGCGCGAAGTGGTTTACGAGAACGGCCAGACCCGTACCGTTGAGAAAGATTTCCGCGTGGACGAAGGACCCCGCCGCGACACGAGCCTCGAAGTGCTGGCCACGCTACGGCCGGTCTTCAAGCAAAACGGTACAGTTACGGCCGGCAATGCCTCGCAGAAATCGGATGGAGCGGCCGCAGCCGTGGTGATGAGCGAGCGCATGGTGCAGGAGCTGGGGGTTGAGCCAATGGGACGGCTTATCGGGTTTGCGCTGGCTGGCGCGCCGCCTGAAATCATGGGCATTGGGCCGGTCGAAGCCATCCGTAAGGTGCTCAAGCAGACCGGACTAACGCTTGACGATATCGACCTTATCGAGCTAAATGAAGCATTTGCTGCCCAGGCACTGGCCGTCATTCGCGAAGTGGGGCTTGACGAGGATAAGGTAAACGTAAACGGAGGGGCTATTGCGCTGGGCCACCCGCTTGGCTGTACTGGCGCCAAGTTAACCGCTACGCTGCTCTACGAGCTGCGGCGACGGGGCGGACGTTATGGGCTCTGCACCATGTGCGTAGGCGGCGGCATGGGCGCAGCCGGTATTATCGAAAATCTGCAACGCTAAGGCAGCAACCGCCAACCATACAGGGAGGGGATCATGAACCTGCCGTTCTATCACTTTCTGGAAGCCGTAGGTGCTGGCTGGATCGTTCTGGGCGTGCTCGTGGTAGCGCTGGTCTTAGCCTTTACGGGCGCGCCGCTGGCGCTGTGGACACTGGCAACGGCTCTTGTGCTATATGGCGTAGGAGCTCCCGGATGGCTCTGGGCGGTTTTTGGCGTGCTGGCCGTCATTTTTAACCTGAAACCCCTGCGGCAGACGCTCGTCTCGAAACCGCTCATGAGCCTGATGCGCGCCTCTGGCTTCCTGCCCAAAATCTCGGACACGGAGCGCACGGCTATCGAAGCAGGCACTGTCTGGGTCGAAGGCGAGCTGTTCGCCGGAAAGCCCAACTTCCACCGACTCCTTCGCGAGACGAACTATCCGTCGCTCACTGAAGAAGAGCGGGCCTTCCTGGAGGGGCCCGTCGAGGAACTCTGCCGGATGGTGGATGACTGGGAAGTCTGGCGCCGACGCGACCTGCCCCCGGAAGTATGGCAATTTATCCGGGAAAAAGGTTTCCTGGGCATCATTATTCCGAAAGAGTACGGCGGATTGGGCTTCTCGGCACTGGCTAACAGCGCCATCGTGCAGAAGCTCGCCTCGCGCTGCGGTCCGCTGGCTACCACTGTAATGGTGCCCAACTCGCTGGGGCCAGCAGAGCTGCTCATTCACTATGGAACGCAGGCCCAGCGCGACTATTACCTGCCCCGCCTGGCCCGGGGTGAGGAAATCCCTGCCTTTGCATTGACCGAACCGGGCGCTGGATCTGATGCAGGAGCCATTCAGGCCAGCGGCGTTGTGTTTCGGGGTGAAGACGGGAAGCTATACATTCGCCTGAACTTCCAGAAACGCTACATCACGCTGGCAGCTATCGCCACAGTGCTGGGGCTGGCTTTCAAACTCCGCGATCCCGAAAATCTGCTGGGGAAGGGAGAAGACGTCGGCATTACCTGTGCGCTGATCCCGACCAATACACCGGGGGTGAAGCTGGGCATGCGGCATGATCCGCTGGGCGTGCCCTTCTATAACTGTCCGGTAGAGGGACACGATGTGGTGGTGCCCATCGACGCGATCATTGGAGGGCCGGAGTGGGCCGGCAAAGGTTGGCGTATGCTCATGGAGTCGCTGGCAGCCGGCCGAGGCATTTCGCTGCCCGCCTCGTCGGCAGGAGGGGTGAAGCTGATCTATCGCGTCACTTCGGCTCACGCCAAGGTGCGTCGCCAGTTTGGCCTGCCTATTGGCGTATTTGAAGGCATTGAAGAACCGTTGGCGCGCATCGGAGGCTTTAACTACCTGATCGAAGCCAGCCGCGTCTACACCTGCGGCGGGCTGGATCGGGGGGCCAAACCGGCGGTGGTCTCGGCCATTATGAAATACAACACAACCGAGCTGGCGCGGCAGGCTATCAACGATGGCATGGACATTCTGGGCGGTAATGGAATCTCGCGCGGACCGCGCAACCTGCTGGCCCACGGCTACATCGCCACGCCGATCGGAATTACCGTCGAAGGCGCCAACATCCTGACCCGTACGCTGATGATCTTTGGGCAGGGGGCTATTCGCTGCCACCCCTATGCCTACAAAGAGATCTCGGCGCTGGAGCAGGGCGACGTAAAAGCATTTGATCAGGCCTTCTGGAAGCATGTCGGGCTGGTCATCCGCAATGGAGCCCGCGCCCTGCTGCTGAGCCTGTCGCGCGGGCGCCTGGCACGGACAGGCGTTTCGGGACCGGCAGCTCGCTATGCTCGGAAACTGGCCTGGGCATCGGCCACCTTTGCGTTCCTGGCTGACCTGGCTATGGCCTCCCTGGGAGGTAACCTGAAGCGCAAGGAAAAACTCACCGGGCGGTTTGCCGACATCTTTTCGTGGATGTACCTGGCAGCCGCCACCATGCGACGCTTTGAGGCCGAAGGACGCCGCGAAGAAGATCGGCCGTTCTTCGACTGGGCAATGCAGTATGCGTTTGCCCGTATGCAGCAAGCCTTTGATGGCCTCTTCGACAACCTGCGCATCCCGGGGCTGACCTGGTTCCTGCGCGGACCGGCCGCCTGGTGGTCGCGCCTGAACCGGCTGAGCACGCCGCCCTCGGATGCGCTAGGGCACCGGGTCGTGCAGCGCATGCTGACGCCAGGTGAGCAGCGCGAGCGGATGACGGCGGGTATGTACGTGCCCTCCGATCCCAACGAAGCGCTCGGTCGCCTGGAGCGGGCTTTCCAGTTGGCCTACCAGGAAGACGAGCTACTCAAGAAAGTTTATGCCGCGCTCAAGCGTGGCGAGCTCACCAAAGCGCGGCCGGAGCAGATGGTGCGACAGGCCGTCGAAAAAGGCATCCTCACCGCCGAAGAAGCCCGCATCATTCAGGAAGCCGAAGCCGCCCGCTGGGATGCTATCCAGGTCGATGCCTTCACGCTTGAAGAATACCAGCGCTACTACAATGCGCCACCGGCCGGGATTGAACCCGCCGGAGATGGTAGCCATGAAGCGGTAACAACACCATCGTAGCAACAGCACCCACAACACAAGGGGAATCGGCCAAACAGCCGGTTCCCCTTTTTCCTGTTTAAACTTCGGCGCAACTCCTGCCGGAACGTTGCCTTCCGGTAGGCGTGAGACTGCCCGCCCGGTCTTAATAAGCCGGGCGGTTTTATGTATGGAAGCAGCCTGATCGCCTATGAAGCGCCTGGTCGTTGTCGAGTCGCCTACAAAAGCACGCACTATCCGCAATTTTCTGCCGAAGGATGGCTTTCGCGTTGAGGCAAGCATGGGGCATATTCGTGACCTGCCCGCCTCGGCAGCCGAAGTACCGGAGCAGCTTAAGCAGGAAGAGTGGGCACGCCTGGGCGTGCGTATTGACCACGACTTCGAGCCCCTTTACGTTATTCCGCCAGACAAGCGCAAGGTTGTTCAACAGCTCAAGAAAGCTCTGAAGGAAGCAGACGAGTTGTATATCGCCACCGACGAAGATCGAGAGGGTGAGTCCATCGGCTGGCACCTGGTCGAAGTGCTCAAACCTAAAGTGCCTGTTCGGCGCATGGTCTTTCACGAAATTACGCGAGAGGCGATCGAACAGGCACTGCGCAATCCCCGAGAGATCAACTATAATCTGGTTGAAGCCCAGGAGGCCCGGCGCATCCTGGACCGGCTTGTCGGCTATCTGGTGTCGCCTGTGCTCTGGCGTAAAATTGCACCGCGTCTGTCAGCCGGTCGCGTCCAGAGTGCGGCTGTCAGGCTGCTCGTATTGCGAGAAAAAGAGCGTATCGCCTTTGTTCCGGCCACTTACTGGGATCTGAAAGCACTGCTGGAGCAAGAGGGACAGACGTTCGAGGCTGTGCTGACCCATGTCGGTGGCATTCGGGTGGCCGGTGGTAAGGACTTTGATGAGCATACCGGACAGTTGAGGCCGGGGCTGACGGCTGGGCGCGATGTCGTTTTGCTTGACGAAGCGCAGGCGCGCGCGTTGGCCGAGCGATTGCACGCAGAGGGCTGGAGGGTGGTCGATGTGGAAGAGCGGGTGGTGACGCGCTCGCCCGCGCCGCCCTTTATTACCTCCACGCTGCAGCAGGAAGCCAGTCGAAAGTTAGGACTATCGGCGCGGCAAACGATGCAAATTGCCCAACGCCTCTATGAGCAGGGCTATATCACCTATATGCGTACCGACTCGACCCATCTATCAGAGGAGGCTATCGAAGCCAGCCGTCGCACCATTGCGGAGCGCTATGGCAGCGCATATCTCAGTCCCCGTCCGCGCCAGTATCGAAGCCGCGTCCGCAACGCGCAAGAAGCGCATGAAGCCATTCGGCCTGCTGGACGCGACATGAAAACCGCCGAAGAACTGGGATTAATCGGTGTCGATGCCGCGTTGTATGATCTCATCTGGAAACGGACGGTAGCCTCCCAGATGGCCGATGCGCGGCTGCGCCTGTTGACCGTGCATCTGGAGGCCGGTGATCGGGAACCGGTGGCGCGTTTTCGCGCTTCGGGCCGAACCGTTGAGTTTCCTGGTTTTTTCCGGGCCTATGTGGAGGGGCGTGACGATCCAGAAGCTGCCCTGGAAGATCGGGATCAACCCTTGCCTCCTTTACGGCAGGGAGATCGTCCGCGTTGCCTTCAGCTCATTCCCCAGCGACATGAGACGCGTCCCCCTGCCCGCTATACGGAAGCTACGCTGGTTAAAACACTTGAGCAGGAGGGCATTGGTCGACCCAGCACCTACGCGACCATTATTGACACGATTCTGCAGCGAGGCTACGCGGTGCGGCGCGGCAACCAGCTCGTACCTACATTCATGGCGTTTGCTACCAATAACCTGTTGGAAGCCTATTTTGAAAAGCTCGTCGATCTGGGCTTTACCGCGCAAATGGAAGAAGCGCTTGATGAAATTGCGGCAGGCCGGCAAAAGACAGTGCCTTACTTGCGTCAGTTTTATGAAGGCGAAGAAGGGCTAGAGCGGATGATTGATGAGGCGCTCCGGCGTGTGGATCCACGCGAAGTTTCGACCATCCGCTTTCCGCAGTGGGAGCCCTATGTGGTGCGGGTTGGCCGGTATGGGCCGTACGTTGAAGGACCGCTGGACGGCCAGATCGTGACCGCCTCATTGCCGTCTGATCTGGCGCCTGGCGATCTGACCCGCGAAAAGCTGGAGCAAATCCTTCGAGAAGGCCAGACCGAAGATCGGGTGCTTGGCATTGACCCAGAAACCAGCCTGCCAGTCTTATTAAAGCGAGGACCTTATGGCTACTATGTGCAACTCGGCGATGATGAACGGGCGGGTAAACCCAAGCGGGTAGCTCTGCCACCAGGAATGGAACCGGCGGTGGTGGACCTGGAGAAGGCGCGGGCGTTGTTGCAGCTACCGCGCACGCTGGGGACGCACCCGGAAACCGGTCAGCCGGTGCTGGCAGGCATTGGTCGCTACGGTCCGTACGTGCAGCACGGCCGAACGTTCGCCTCGCTTAAGGATGAGGATGACGTGTTTACGATTGATCTAGAGCGAGCGCTGGAGCTGCTGGCCGAAAAGGAGGCGCGGAGTCGGCCGCTGCGCGTTCTCGGTACCCATCCCGAGACCGGCGAGCCTATAGAGATCTGGGAGGGACGGTATGGTCCTTATGTAAAACACGGGCGCGTCAACGCGTCGTTGCCTGAAGGACGTGCTCCTGAAGCTCTTACATTAGAGGAAGCCTTGGCATTGCTGGAAGAAAAAGCTACGCGTCGTAAAGGACAACGGAAACGCCGCCGTCGGTCACGGTGAATGGTCGGCACTGGCTGTCTGAATCCAGCGTTCAAGCACAGCCTTAAGCTCCTCTTTCTTAAAGGGTTTGGCAATGTAGTCATCCATGCCGGCCTTCAGGCAACGTTCGCGCTCGCCGCGTAGCGCATTGGCCGTCATGGCGATGATCGGGGTGCGGCGGCCCAGCTTTGCTTCGCGGCTTCGGATCTGCGTGGTGGCCTCAAAGCCGTCCATGACAGGCATATGCACGTCCATTAAAATGGCGTCGTAGTCGCCTCGAAGGGCGGCCTCAACAGCCTGCTTGCCGTCGCTCACCACATCGCAGGTATATCCCAACCGCTCCAGGTGATAGAGCGCTACTTTCTGATTGACAGGATTGTCCTCGGCCAACAGGAGATGACCTCGACTGGTTGGCCGCCGAGACAGGGAGGGGGAAGGCGTAGCTGCTTGGGTTTCTAGAGGGGCTTGCGTTTCTGGGGGATGGATGCCGGTGGGACGTGTTTGCTGAAGGACGCTAACCAGTGTGTTAAATAGATAAGACTGACGGGTGGGCTTGGACAGGACAGCCGCAAAGAGTGTTTCGTCCATGGCCCGGTGGTCTTCTCGGGTGAAAAGATAGGAGCTGAGGAGGATCAGGGGAGTAGGAGCGAGGACAGCGTCTTGCTTAATAGCGCGAGCCAGCATAATCCCGTCCATTTCGGGCATCATCATATCCAGAATGGCCAGCTCAAAGGGGTGCCCCTGACGGGCAGCAGCTCGCATTAACTCCAGCGCTTCGGCACCGTCGCGGGCCAGCGTAGGGACCATGTCCCAGCCTGACGTCTGACGCCGGAGGATTTCCCGATTCGCCTCATTGTCGTCCACGATCAGCACATGGACGCCTTTAAGCAGCGCGCGGCGTTCATCGCCATTAAGCCGGGGCGGCGTTGATAAGCGGAAGGGAATACGTACGGTGAACGTAGAGCCTTTTCCCACTTCACTTTCGACTCCGATAGTGCCTCCCATCATTTCAACAAGTTGCTTGGAAATGGCCAGGCCCAGGCCGGTGCCGCCATAGCGCCGGGTTGTCGAGCCATCTAGCTGGGTAAATGGCTGAAAGAGATGAGGAAGACGATCAGGTGGAATGCCAATGCCGGTATCGCGCACGGAGATGCACCAGTAGGCGCGCCGCTCGTCCAGCTTCTCCAGCTCGGCCTCTACGACCACTTCGCCGCGCTCGGTGAACTTGATCGCATTGCCAATCAGGTTCGAGAGCACCTGGCGCAACCGATGGGGGTCTCCCTGCACCTCTAGCGCCTGCTCTTCGATAAAGCAAATCAGTTCGAGCTGTTTGGCTGCTGCTCGGGGGGCAAATAGGGTAATGACGTCTTCAATGGTTTCTTGCAGGTTAAAGTCGATGTTTTCCAGTTCGAGCCGTCCGGCCTCAATTTTTGAAAAGTCCAGAATATCATTTAAAATAGTGAGCAAGGTCTCGCCGCTTCGATGAATGATCTCCACGCATTCGCGTTGTTCCTGGGTCAGGTCCATTTCAAGCAGGAGTTCGGTCATGCCCAGCACGCCATTCATAGGCGTGCGAATTTCATGACTCATGTTGGCCAGAAACTCGCTTTTGAGGCGACTGGCTCGGACCAGCTCTTCGTTGGCGCGTTCCAGTTCTTCTTTGGTCTGGCGCAGGTCTTCTAAGGCAGTTTCCAGTTGGCGTTTTTGCACCTGCAGTTCTGCGGTGCGCTGCTGCACAAGCGCTTCAAGGCGTTCCTTTTGCTTTTCAATACGATAGACCCGGTAGCGATGAATGCCTCCTACCAGTAACCCCAGCAAAGTGGTTAGCAGGGCAGCAAACCAGGCTGTCTGCCAGAAAGGTGGCGTGATCTCAAAGCGAGCTGTTACTGGTTGGGACCAATCTGAGGTGGGTTTACGAGCCTGAATTTCTAAGACATAAAAACCTGCCGACAGGTTGGGTAAATGAATGGTGGGAGATTCCAGCGGCCGCCACGCTGCTTCGTTGTTGAGAGGGCGACGTAGCCAGGAGCGATTGCGTTGAATGGTCAGGTTCCAGTCGGGATCGACCGTGCGCAGCCGATAGCGCAACTGAATCTGCTGCGTGCCAAAAAAAGAAAGCAGTGCAACGCGGGCGGTCAATGTGTTGCGTTTATGGGAGACCTGAATCACCGAATCCGGGCTGACGTGCCTGCTGCCCAGTTGCAGCCTATGAATGCGAATGCGAGGGGGGCGGCTGTTCCATAAGTCTTCGCGTGGGTTGTAATGGCTCAGCCCGTCCATGGTGCCGAACCAGAGCGTTCCATCTACATCGGCAAAGAAGCTGCCCGAGTTCGATTCGTAGCTGGCATAGCCTTCCAGCGGGCTGTAGTTCACGAAGCGCTTACCGTCGAAGCGATCGACGCCGCGCGCCGTTCCAATCCATATGTTGTTGTGATGATCGACGCCGATCGAATAGACCGCATCGTTGTGCAGCCCGTCGGCTGTGGTGTAGGTGCGGAAGCGATGCTGCTCGGGATCATAGACCGTAATACCGAGCGCAGCGTGGTACCCGAACCAGATTCGTCCCAGAAGATCTTCAGCCAGGAAATACGGGTTGTTGCCGGCAAGGCCATCGCTGGTGGTAAAAGTGCGCCAGCGATGACCGTCCCAGCGCGACAGTCCGGCATCTCCAGAAATCCATATGTGGCCCCGTCGATCGACCAGCAACCGCGCATCGGTAAACGTTTGCCCGGGTACGGTTACTTCCACGAACTGCTTCCCGGTTTGGCGGAAGACGCCTAAATTTTGAGCGGCCACCCAGATGCGCCCCTGGTGGTCTTCCACGATGGACATGACGCTGGCTTCATAGGGAAAGCCGGGAACGCGTTGAAAACGGCCTCGCTCGTAGAGGGCCAGGCCGTAGAGCGTGCCAATCCAGAGTCGTCCCTGGCTATCTAAGAAAAGGGACCGTACATATTCGCTGGGAAGGCCGTCTTTTTCGGTGTAGACCACCCACCGGCGTCCATCGAAGCGATTCAGGCCCCGCCGCGTCCCCACCCAGAGGTATCCTTGCTGATCCCGAACGATGGGGCGTACAATGTTGTCGGCCAGTCCGTCTTGTACCGTGTAGTTTGTGAACGCCCGTCCGCGGAATTGCGCCATGCCTTTCAGGGTGCCCAGCCAGAGCATGCCCTCGCGGTCGACCAGCAGGGCATTGACAATAGAGGTAGGCAGCCCATTGGCTTCGGTGAGCCAGCGGACGCCGGCGGCGTCGATGCGGCCCAGTCCTTCCAGTGTTGCTACCCAGACCACGCCCAGCGAATCCACCGCCAGGTCACGAGCCGGCAAACCGAGCACACCGTTTTGCTCCGTGTAGTGAGCAACCGGGCGGCCGTCGGCCAGCACAACCAGCGCGTCGGCGGTTGACACCCAGAGCCGTCCCTCTAGATCCTCCAGCAGGCGATAAACGGGTTGCCCGGCAAAAGGCGAGACGGACGTCCACCGAGGAGGAGCCCAGCGATACAGACCGCGTTGCGTGGCGACGTAAAGCTGTCTTTTGCGGTCCACCAGAAAGTCAAAAATAGGCTGCTGGCCCAGTTCTTCTACGGGGTGAATCTGGTTATCCTTTAAATAAGCAAGTCCCCGGGGCGTGCCAATCCAGACGGTGCCGTCGAGGGTAACGATCAGAGCCCGCACGTCTGGAGAAGGAAGGCCTTTAGAGGCGCCAAAATTAGCAAAATAACCGGTAGGGTCGCGGCGGGTGAGGCCATTGCGCGTGCCGATCCAGAGCGCCCCATCCGGTCCTTCGGCCAGTGCCCAGATGAAGTCGCCAATGAGGCCATCTCGGATGCCAAACGACTCAAAACCAAACCCGTCGAAGCGATTAAGGCCAGATTGCGTGCCAATCCATACGTACCCTTCGCGATCCTGCAGGAGTGCCTGAACCACCAGCTGCGAAAGCCCATGCTCGCCCGTGTAGACATGAAAATAATGGCGCTGGCCGATGGCCGGCAGAGCAATAAATGCACCCAGTACCGCCCGGACCAGCAAACGAAAAAGCGGTCGCATGCGAACCTCTAGGATGGCTTTTGTCAAAGGGCACCCTTGGTGGTGCGGACAGACAAAAGCCATTCCAGTTTGAAGGAGCAACGCAGAAGGGGCTCAGAAAGGGCTATGCGGAAAAAATGTCCGTTTTTGCCCTATCGACCGACATCTTTTTCCCCTAACTTCAAACTTTGCAGAATATTAAGATAGCTGAAGTAACGTTCTTCAGCGATTTCTCCGGCTTCGACAGCCGCTTTGACGGCACAGTCGGGTTCGTGTTCGTGCGTGCAGTCAGGAAAGCGACAGGCAGCAAGGTAGGGGCGAAATTCCACGAAATAGTGCGAAAGTTCGGCGGGTTCCAGATCGGTTACGCCAAACTCTCGCAAGCCCGGGGTGTCGACGACAAATCCGCCAATTGAAAGGGGATAGAGGGCTACGTAGGTAGTGGTGTGGCGTCCTTTCCCGGTTTTTTCGCTGACCGGAGCTGTGCGGATGTTGAGGCCTGGTTCGATCGCGTTGAGCAGCGATGATTTGCCTACGCCGGAAGGGCCGGTCACCACACTGGTTTTGTCGCGCAGCGCCTCGCGGAGTACGTCCAGCCCTTCGCCTGTCACTGCGCTCGTACGTAGCACCCGGTAGCCCAGATCGGCGTACAGATGTTCTAACGCGTCAATTGCGGGCTGATCGTCTTCCGTTATCAAATCGACCTTGTTGATGATTAAGCCGGCAGGAATCTCATAGCGCTCGGCGGCTACCAGGACGCGGTCGATAAAGCCAGGGTTAGGCTCAGGTAGGTGCACGGCCTGCACGATCCATACGAAGTCAATATTGGCGGCAATGACGTGACGCAGGCTATGGCGACGGCCGGCTGCGCGTCGGGAAAGCTCGTTGCGGCGGGGGTGCACGTCAACAATCAGTCCGGTGCCGTCTGGGTTAAGCCGTACGGTAACCCGATCCCCTACAACGACCGGACTGGTCGTATCCTTCCCGGACAGCCGGAATTTGCCGCGGACGCGTGAGGGAATAACGCGGCCGTCGGCCTGCACGTCGAACCAACTGCCGGTTGCTCGAATAACTGTTCCTTCTAATCGCGGGCCGGTGTCTTGTTTACCCATTGTGATACCTGTTTGAAACCTCTGCGATTGTGCGTTCGTCTATTGCTACAGGTTGAATTTTAATCTGGAGGCGTTGGTCATGGAGGCTCCCCGTTACGAGGAGGTACGGAATGCGTTCATTCGACTTCGGCTGGAAGATAAGGCGCGGTTTCTGATTGAAGCGACCGCTGCTACGCTGGCCGACGGTATTGAAGCGGTAGGGGCGCTGCTGGCTCGTGGGTTAGAGCGTTGCATGGAATCCAGCCAGCGCAGGGCTGCAAGCGGTTCCAACAGGGCAACGGCAACGGACCAATCCTGAAACCGGACGGCGGCAATGGAGCGTCCGCGTCGCGTTGTGGAGTTTGAACAGTTAAATGCCTTAGGCAAAACGGTTTTTGTGGCGGGAATGGCTGCCCACGCTGGTAAAGGGTTGCTCAAGCGGTTCATCCGGCATGTAGCCCGTATTGCAGTCGAGAGCAAGCGCGCTTTCCAGGAAGGCATGGACCCGCGCATTGAGGAGGCGCGGGTTCTTGAAGAAACGCCACCACCTTCAACCAGTCGGCCGGCCCGGGAGTCTAAGGCTGATGCTTCGACATGTCCTTCGTCTTCCGACCCCGCATAAACCGTGGGCTGGCAGTTCTGTTGGTACTCTGCATGCTCTCGCCCCTGGGGGTGGGAGGGTGGTTGCTCAGTCGGGGAAAAGTCGAGGCCGGACTGATCCTGTTGCTGGTGGGGAGCCTGGATCTTTTTTTGATGCGGGTGCTGATCTGGCCCCTGCGTTATGAAGCAAATCCCGAGGCCCTGATTGTGCATGCTGGATTGATTCACTTTCGCATCCCCTATGCGCGCATTCAGCGTATCACCCGCCATCATCCCTGGCGGCATTTTTCGCTTCGGGCGATCGGATTTAGCCTTTCCCTGCGTCATGCCCTGCGCATTGAGTATGGCTGGGCCCATCGCCCCAACTGGCTGATTATCGCACCGGAAGATCCCGAAGCCTTTCTGGAGGTTGTGGCGCGTTATGCGCCAATGCTCCAGCGGACAGGACCCTGTGAGCTAACGCGGAAAAAAGAAAACGGGCACGAAGCAGCCTCCATACTTCGTGCCCGTTGAGCAGCAGCTACTCGGCAATGACGGTACTGGAGGCGGCGCCGTTAGCGGGAGCAGGCGTGCGTTCGGCCTCCGGCACGTGGTAAACTTCCTGAGGATCGCGCACCGGTTCGGGTTCCAGCGCCTGGGCTAGTACCTCGTGGACTCGCCGAACGTAAGTGATTTCCAGTCCTTCGAGCGATTCAGGTTTAATTTCTTCAATGTCTTTCTGATTTTTTTCCGGGAGCAGGACAGTCTGGATGCCGGCACGTTTGGCGGCCAGCACTTTTTCTTTGATGCCACCAACGGGCAGCACGAGGCCTCGAAGCGTAATCTCGCCGGTCATGGCTACGGTGTGCCGCACGCGTCGCTGCGTAAAGAGCGAAGCCAACGCAGTCAGCAGCGCCACGCCGGCCGACGGACCATCCTTCGGCACAGCACCTGCCGGCACGTGCACGTGCACGTCCCAGTAACGGAACGCGTCAAGCGGGATGCCCAGCTCCTGGGCATGCGCTTTTACATAGGAATAGGCTAGCTGCGCCGACTCCTTCATGACGTCGCCGAGTTGGCCAGTAAGGATCAAGCGGCCGTTGCCTCGGGCAGCCGAAGCCTCGATGAAGAGAATATCGCCTCCAGTCGGCGTCCAGGCCAGGCCTGTGGCTACGCCAGGTTCCTCGGTGCGCTCAGCCACTTCCGAGAAATACTTCCGGGCCCCCAGGTACTCCTTCAGATCGCTTACGTCTACATGGGCCGACTCAATTTCGTCCATGGCGATCTTCTTAGCGACGCCGCGGACCACCGAAGCAATCGTGCGTTCGAGCTGACGCACACCCGACTCCCGCGTGTAGCCGTCAATAATCTCCCGGAGCGCTTCGTCGGTGATGCTGAACTGTTCCGGTTGGAGTCCATGCTGCTCGACCTGTCGCGGCACCAGATAGCGCCTGGCAATCTGGAGCTTTTCATCCTGCGTGTACCCGCTGATTTCGATGATTTCCATGCGGTCCCGCAGCGGAGCCGGGATCAGGTCCAGATAGTTGGCCGTGGCGATAAACAGCACGCGCGACAGATCATACTCAAGCTCCAGGTAGTGGTCGCTGAAGGCGTAGTTCTGTTCCGGGTCAAGCACTTCCAGGAGGGCGCTGGCCGGATCGCCCCGAAAGTCGGCGCCTAGCTTATCAATTTCGTCGAGCATGAAGACGGGGTTGGCCGTGCCTGCTTTCTTCATGCCCTGAATGATCCGGCCAGGCAGCGCCCCGACGTACGTCCGCCGATGCCCGCGAATTTCAGCTTCATCGCGCACGCCCCCGAGGCTGACCCGAACGAACTTCCGGCCCAGCGCTCGTGCAATGCTTTTGCCCAGGCTCGTCTTTCCGACGCCAGGAGGACCGACAAAGCACAGAATGGGCGCTTTCATGTCGCCCTTGAGCTTGAGCACGGCCAGATATTCGAGGATCCGCTTCTTGACCTGCTCCAGCCCATAGTGGTCCTCGTCAAGGATGCGCTGAGCTTCCTGCAGGTCTAGATGGTCTTCGGAGTACTCCAGCCAGGGCAGCTCCAGAATCCAGTCAATGTAGTTGCGGGTAACGGCGTAGTCAGGCGAGGCCGGATTCATCCGAGAAAGCCGCTCAATTTCCTTCAGCACCGCCTTGCGCGCATGCTCCGGCAGCGGCTTTTCTTCGGCCCGTTTACGCAGTTCCTCAATCTCAGCGGTTTCGTCTGCTTCGCCCAGCTCTTCCTGAATGGCCTTAAGCTGCTGCCGCAACAGATACTCCCGCTGCTGCCGATCGACATCGCTTTTAACCCGCGAGCGAATCTCTTGCGAGAGCTGCAGCACCTGCAATTCACGCGACAGATGCTGCATGAGCAGGTCGGCCTGTTCCAGAATGGAGCGGGCTTCCAGCAGCTCCTGCTTGGCCGCTACGTCAATTGGCAGGTTGGAAGCAATGAAGTAGATCAAAAATGGCGGCGATTCAATGCTCTGAATCGCATAAGCTGCCTCGCTGGGCAGGTTGGGCGACAGGTTGACGATCTGGACGGCCAGTTCTTTGATGGACCGGACGCGCGCTTGCAGTTCAACCTCGTCGACGCCTTCAATGCTATCGTCCAGCGGCTGCACCCGCGCCACAAAGTAGGGGTCTGTCTGGGTAAACTCAGCTATTTCGAACCGGCGCCGTCCCTGAATGACGATCGACTTCGATCCATCGGGCATTTTAATCAGCTTAAGGATCGAAGCGACCGTTCCGACTTGATACAGGTCGTCCGGCGTCGGATTTTCGATTTCACTGCTTCGCTGGGCTACGACACCGATCAGCCGATCGCCCGCAAACGCATCACGCACAAGCTTCAGGGAAGCGTCGCGGCCAATCGTAATGGGCAACACCACGCCCGGATAGAGCACCGTGTTACGGAGCGCCAGGATAGGCAGGGTTTCCGGCACTTCCTCGGCGCTCATTGCCTGCTGCTCGTCCGGCGTGGGCAGTGGGATGCTCTGTTCCGGATCGTCGTCCAGCAGGTAAAGCAGATCTCCGTGCCGCATAGTCTTACAAAAACCTCATTTGGATGAAAAACACACACCCTCCACATCCTGCCAGCCACGCCTGAAAGGGTCTTCCCTCTGACAACTTGTATGACCCTCACCGGGCAGCCGGCCGGGTTTAGCTGGGTCAAAAACTGGGCCGTCCGTTTAGGCCTGCCATTATGACGTACGTTGAGCGCAGAGCTGGCGAATGAGCTGGGCCAGCGTTTCAAGCCGGAAGGGTTTCTGCAGAATGGCGTTCACCAAACCCCGTTCGGCTTGCACTTCGGTGTCTCCTGTGATCAGCACAATGGGAAGTTCGGGGTGCTGCTCCCGAATGCGACGGGCCAGTTCCAGGCCGCTGATTTCGGGCATGCCCTGATCGGTAAAGACAATGTCGAAAGAGGTGTGTTGTAGTTGCCTTAGGGCCTCGGTAGCTGAAGCAGCCTGGACGACGGTGTGGCCATGCAAAGCGAGCAGGCGTGAAAGTACGTTACGCACGCCGGCTTCATCATCTACCAGGAGCACGCGTACGGGGCGCACTGCTGCTTCCTCCTGTGCTGCTGCAGGGGTGCGCTGGGTCGTTTCGGCCGGGGGAAAGTAAAGGGTAAAGGTCGTGCCCTCGCCCGGCGCACTTTTCACCTCGATGCGACCTTCATGCTCCCGCACAATACCGGCCACGATGGCCAGTCCCATGCCTGAGCCTTCGGGTTTGGTGGTGAAGAGCGGCTCGAAGATGCGACGGCGGACAGACTCGGGCATTCCAATACCCGTGTCCGACACGCGAACCATAACCCCCTGCTGTTCGCCGAAGTCCGTTTCGACCCGAAGCGTTCCGCCCTGCGGCATTGCCTGAACGGCATTGAGAATCAGGTTGGTGAACACCTGGCGTAGCTCGGAGGCAATGCCCCGAATAGGCGGAACCGGCTCCAGATGGGTTTCTAATCGGATGTCAATACCCTGGCGACGTGGCTCATTGTACCAGTAGGGACGGGTGAGCATCAGGCACTCCTCCAGAAGGGTAGGCAGGTCTATGGATTCCAACGGGGTAGGTTTTTCCTGCCGCACATACTCCTGCAACTTGCGCATCAGGGCTGCGCCGTCCAGCGCAGCTCGCTCTAACGCCTGCAGATGATGTTTAATCTCTTCTCGAGCAGAGGCCGAAGCCAGCGCCCGCCGCAGCAGCTCCAGATGTCCCAGAAAAGTCATCAGGAGATTGTTGAAATCATGCGCGATGCCCAGGGCCATGCGTCCCAGCGTTTCCAGACGATGTCGTTGATTTTGACTGTAGGTCAGGCTAGAGGGCTCTACGAGTAGCTCAACCGTAACGACCAGGGCGACCGGAGCGTCCCCATGGGCAGGTAGGCGGACCGGAATGAGGTTGAACAGGGCAGGAACGGGTTCATCGCGGCCAGGAAGCTGCAGCATGAGCACTTCGTGAAGGATGCGTCGGCCCCGGGCCGCCTGGTCCAGTAGGTCGCGAAAGCGCTCCTGATCTTCTGAGGACAGGCGCTGCCAGGGAGCGGCCAGCCGTCCAAACAGTTCTTCCCAGGGAGGGTTGGCCTCGTAGCAGGTGCCTTGAGGAGACAGAGTAGCGATAAATAAGGTAGGTTCCGAGGTAAACTCGGGGGCGCGGCTGCTCATCGTCGGGGAAGATGGATGCGACGAGGACATGATAGAGGGTTGGCCCTGATGGTTTACGGTGCGTATTACCAACAAATTAGAACATCAGATGTCAGGACACAAGGCGCGCTGCGCGCAACCTGTCTGGCCTGCTCGGCGTAGCTTGCCCATCCAATCACGAGCTTGAACAGGGATGACCTATGGCAGGAAACGTGAATTTCCCGGGGGATACGCCTCAACGCATCGACATTGAGTTACCTGAAGAGGTCGCAGAAGGACGGTATGCGAATCTGGTGATGATTGCGCATTCGGCTGAAGAGTTTATTCTGGACTTTATCCGCATTATGCCCGGGCTTCCCAAGGCTCGGGTGCAGAGCCGCATCATCATCACGCCCTCTCATGCCAAGCGTCTGTTGCGGGCGCTGGCTGACAATATCAGTCGGTATGAAGCTACCTATGGTGAGATTGAGGTGCCGGAGGCCGGTCCGCCGATACATTTTGGAGGGCCCAGCGGAGAGGCCTGATCAGGTGCGGGTCCGGGCAATGAGCCCCAGAGCTCCCAGGAAAAACACCAGGTGGGGGAGCCAGGAGGCCAGCATTGGCGGCAGAGTTTCCGCGTAGCCGAACGGCTCGATCAATTTTTGAAGGGCTAAGTAAGCAAAGGCCACGCCCAGCCCGATGCCAATCTGGACGGCCTGGCCGCCGCGTCGGCGCACGGAGGCTAGAGGGACCCCGATTAGCACCAGAATCAAGTTGGCGAAGGGATAGGCAAATTTACTGTAGTAGGCAACCAGCGGCCGTCCCAGATGGGCTGCGCCGGAGCGGCGCAGTGTAGCCAGATAGGCTGCCGCATCGGGTAAGGTCATGGCGTCTACTTCGCGTTCGGTGCGCGCCAGGTCGCGGGGGTAGAGCGGCAGCGCCAGGGGCTGTTGGCGCACCGGACGGCGCACTTCGCGTCCGTCTGGCGTAAAATGGCGCTCAATACCTTCCGGCACCATCCACACCCGCTGCGAGTCGTCCCACACCATACGGGAGGCGTCGAGGCGATAGACCAACCGGCGCCCCTCCTCGAACTGTTGTAAGGAAATGCGATAGGCAATGCGTCGCTGGCGGTCATAGTAGCCCACGGAGAGTATCTGTCCGGGCCAGGCCTGCCGGTGGAGATGACTCAGGTCAAACTGACGCGGCGTTTTGGACAGATATTTTTCATCAAAGGCCACCACGGTACGGTTCGTCACAGGCACGATCCACCCGTTAAACCAGAACATAAATCCAGTGACGACAAGCGCCAGGACAACATAGGGGCGCAGCAGCCGATAGAGCGAGATGCCACTCATTTGCAAGGCCACGATCTCCAGGCCCTGCGCCATGCGACCCGTTACGTACAGGCAGGCCAGAAACAGCGCCAGCGGTGAAGTGAGGCGCACAATTTCTGGAATATAGCTGGGGTAGTACACCAGAAAGACTTCACGCATTGAAGCGCCCCGATCCATAAAATCGTCGATGTACTCCACATAGTGGAGCAGGATGAAAAAAACAATCAGCGCTCCTGTGAAAAACAGGTAGCCAAGTAGCACGCGGCGAATAATGTGGCGATCAATCAGCGTCATGCACGAACAACCCGCAAAAAAAGCACGTTTTGCTTCGCTCAGGGTGGATTCTTTAAGCAGGGGCGTGTACTTTTAACCAGGCCAATCAGTTCATTCAGTCAGAAAGATCCATGAAGCTGCACGAATATCAGGCAAAAGAGATCCTGCAACGTTATGGCGTGGCCACCCAGCCCGGCTACGTGGCGCGCACAGTAGACGAGGCTGTCGATGCTGCCCGGCGGTTACAACAGGAGCATGGATATACGTTATTCGTTGTGAAAGCGCAAATTCATGCCGGTGGACGTGGTAAAGGAGGCGGTGTCAAGCTAGCGCGTGGACTTGAAGAGGTGCGGGAGAAGGCTGGGGCAATTCTGGGCATGAATCTGGTGACGCCTCAGACGGGCCCTGAAGGCCAGAAAGTGCGGGCGGTGCTGGTGGCGGGCGCCGTTGACATTGCGCGAGAGTACTATCTGGGCATCACGCTGGACCGTCAGCGGAGCCAGAACGTGATCATGGCCTCTACAGAGGGAGGCGTGGAGATCGAAGAAGTGGCTGCGCGGGCTCCTGAGAAGATTCTGAAGGTATGGGTTGACCCTACCATTGGTCTTCGCCCCTTCCAGGCACGTCGGCTGGCTTTCGGATTGGGCTTTGAGGGCAATGCTTTCAAACAGGCTGTCCAGTTTATTCAGGCGCTCTATCGAGCTTACGAAGAAACCGACAGTTCGCTGGCTGAAATCAACCCATTGGTGTTGACGGAGCAGGGCGATGTGGTGGCTGTAGACGCCAAGATCAACCTGGACGATAACGCACTCTTCCGACATCCTGATCTGGCCGAACTCCGCGACATCCATGAAGAGGATCCGCTAGAGGTCGAGGCCAGCAAGTACCGGCTAAACTACGTGCGGCTCACAGGGAACGTGGGTTGCATGGTAAACGGCGCCGGGCTGGCAATGGCCACGATGGACTTGATTAAACTGGCTGGCGGTGAACCCGCTAATTTCCTGGATGTAGGAGGTGGCGCCAGCCCGGAAACGGTGGAGGCGGGCTTCCGCATCATCCTGAAAGATCCGAACGTTAAAGTCATTCTGGTGAATATCTTTGGCGGCATTGTGCGTTGCGACCGGGTAGCCCGTGGGATCGTAGAGGCAGCCCGTAAAGTGCAGATCAATGTTCCGCTGATTGTGCGGCTGCAGGGCACGAATGCGGAAGAAGCGCGTGCCATTTTAGAAGCCAGTGGTCTGGAAATTGAAACGGCCACATTGTTCAAAGAGGTAGCAGATAAGGTCAATCAGGCATTGCAGCGCGTGACCGCAGCCTGAGGAGGCATTTATGCCGGCCCGCACGCAACTAACCGGGGCGCTGGAAATTCGGGAAGGGCTGGAGGGGCTGACGCCCGGACGCATCATGACGCTCTACCGGCGCGCGCCTCTCCTGCGGCCCGTCGATGATCCTCGGCGCGTCTGGCAGATGTTCGAAAACGCTTCCCTGGTGCTGACTGCCTGGCACGAAGGGCGGCTGGTCGGTATCGCCCGGGTGCTGACCGACGGCGTGCTTTACAGTTACCTGTGCGACCTGGCCGTTGAACCCGATGTGCAAGGACTCGGCATCGGACGCCGGCTGATCGAAGCCGTGCTGGAACGATGTAAAGGAACGGAACTGGTGTTGCGCGACTCCGATATTTCAGCCGGCTTTTATGCCCGACTGGGTTTTGAGCGGGTCCGCAACGCCTGGATGCGTCGCGCCTGACTAGCTCAGGCTTCTACCAAGGCAGGTTCTTCCTCAGGCAATACCTGCAAACTGGCCTGCACAGAACGCACGCCCGGTACCGCATGCACCACTTCTAACAACCGACGGCGCGCCGCTTCGCCCCGAACAAAGCCATACAGCGTTACATGGCCTTCTAAGACGTACACGTGCACACTGGTCATTTCGGCCAGCGTTCGGTCGGCCTCAATCCGACGAGCCAGCCGGCGCACTAACTTCCGGTCAGTGCGGGTAGCTTTTGAAAAGCGATGCCAGAAGGCTAATCGAACCATAACCTGAGGACGGACGTTGCGCCCGAACCCCGTTGGTGAAAAGAACGGATAGCAGGAACGGCTCTAAAACTCCTCGAACAACCGCGTTCCCGTACGACTTTTCCATAGAATAGCAAGACCTGCGTTTAAAGAAAAGATTTGTGTAAAAAATGTGGATAAATCGGAAGGTTAGATCAATTGGTCCATCTGCTCCCGGTTGTTTTGATGCGCCGATAGCCGGGTAGCAGCGTTGAATCTACACTTCTGGAGCGCTGTTGCCGTCTGGCATGAGGAGAAGGCGCGTTTGCCTCAGGTGCACCGGCCGCTGCGCTCGCAGCCAACAACAGGAGTGCTCCTCTTGAACCGGTACCCCGGCGATGGGCTGTGCGTCCAGCCAACGAACTGTTGGCTCTGTGCCTGTGCGGGTGCACCTGCGCTGGTGCATGACTGTGTCGATCTGATCGTCCTCTTTGGGTGCAGAGTGCAATCGATAACACGGCACGGGGCGAGTAGGGAGGAGAAATAGCTTCTCTGCAGAACGCTGCAGATCGTCTTGCTGGCGACATAGGGGTTGCCGGATCTATTAAAAGAGCAGCATGGTGGGAGAAGAGAAAGGCCGCGACGCGCTGAAGTAATCAGAAGGAGCGTCTCCGTCCGGGTGCAGGCGTTAAAGCAGTTGCCGGAAACGGCCGCGGATGTCTGAGCGCGGCTGCCGCAGGCGCAGCAGGTCGCGCAGGCGTCCACTTTTGACATACAGCTCGAATCCATAGGACTGGTAGCGACCAAAAGGAATCCACGAAAGGCTCATTTGCCAGCAGCCCAGATCGCGCACAATGAACAGGCTGGTGGTGGCCAGTTCTTTTCGGACGAAATCGTAGCCGCTGCGGCCTTGGATTTTCCACCGAGGCGTCAGGTTGAAATCAAAGGATAGGTTCAGGATAGCGCTGCGGGTAAGGCGTTGGGCCAGGCGACTCATGCTATAGCTGAAGTTCAGGTTAAGCGACCAGGGAATGGAAAAGTCGGCGTAATGGAGGGCTGGGTCCAGCAGTGAAGGGATGGGACTTGTAAGGGGATCGGGGTTAAAAGGATCGCCAAAGCGGGCGCGAGGCGGGGGAGCGGCTTCGCCGGCAGGCGGACGGGTGCGGCTTCGGAGCCGCAGTGAAGCGCTGAGCCGGAAGCTGGTGATGCGGGCTAGGCGCCCCTTGCGCAGATCGAACACGTAGCGGTTGATCGGGCGACCATCGGCAGCCAGCGCGTAAGGCGAGAGCACCAGGGAAGAGGTCAGGCTCAGCGGTCCCAGTGCCGACGTGCGGGCGCTGAGGGTGATGGGAGACAGACGTAGCGAATCAGCAGCAAAATTGTAGCTGGTCGATAGATCCACGGTAAGCAGTTGCAGCGTCTGGCGCTGGACGTTGCCAGCGGTGTCGGTGCGAACCCGCTTGGTTTCAAACACATTGCCCAGAGAAAATGAGAGGCTCTGGGTGCGTCCCACTGGAACACCCGGGACGATAGGATAGCGGATCTGTCGGCCGCTCGTGTCCTGGTAGGTACGCATGTAGCCCCAGAAGTCCGAGGAAAAGTCGGGGCGGTAGGCGACGCTCAGGCTGGGGCGCACTGTATGCCGCAGGCCTTCAAAGGGACCAAGGCGAACGGGAAACAGCCCGTAAATGGTAGTCGAGGCCGAAAGGCTGGTGGTGAACTGGCGCAGCGCAAAGAAGCCGGGAACAGAGCGGGTTACTACGCGGCCGGTGCTGTCTATGCTTCGGCGTTCGGTGCGAATGAACCAGTCTTCCTGATAGTTCAGGCTGGTTGAGAAAGTGACCGGAAACGGTCGGTTGAGCACCGGCAGGCGGCGCATGGAGAAGCTGGCCGATACCGGAATCCGATGGGTGGCGCGAAATTGAAAGGGGATTTCCTGGCCGGTTGCTCGTCGGTAGGCGCTGGGTGAAAAGAGGGCGTCGTACCAGGAAATGTCCAACGCGCTGGTGTCGCCACGGGCCAGCAGCGTTTCGTCGGGAAGGGGGGTGAAGTTGAACAGGTTGCTCAGCGTACCGCTATAGCTAACCGTAATGCGTTCGTACCAGCGTTCTCGGCTACTGGTACCCCGGCGAAACGGTTTAAACGCCCGCTGGGAGAAGGAAAGCTGGGGAAAGGAGAGCTGCACGGCACCGGTTGTCAGCACTTCCTGATGAGAGAGGGACAGATTAAGTGAGCGGCCTGCCTGCGGCCAGTTCTTGCTGTAGCGAATGCTGGAAGAGATGGTCTGGCGTACGCGGTCGTTGTAGCGTTCGGAAATGGCGCGCAGGTAGCTGGAGCTTGTCAGGTTAACATTGGCCGAGAAGGTGGTTGAAGGGCCAAGCGTCTGGTTATGCGTCCAGCGAAACGAAAGGGTGTTGGTGACGGTGAAGTCGGGGTCTCCTTTTTCGCCACGGCGGTTGTGCAAGTAATCGAGCATGAGCTGGCCGTTGAAGGCGTAGCGTTTGGCGTAGCGAAACAGCGGGCTGATCTGCCAGCTCCCTTTTGTCCAGATGCCTCCGCGGATCTGCAGGTCCATGTAGTCACTGATGGCCCAGTACCAGCCCCAGCCGCGCAGATAAAAGCCGCGTTCGTCTTCGCCGTATTGCACTGGCAACGGACCACTTCGGCGGCCTTCAATGGCCGGCAGGAACCCAAAAGGTAGCCAGAATGGGGTTGGAATATTGAACAGATAGAGCTGAATAGGACCCGTGTAGATCCATCGTCCTTCAACTTTCATCTTGCTGGTGCGGAGCGAGTAGGAGGGAGCCCGGCCACCGGTGCAAGGACAGGTGGAATAGGTACCTCCCTGCACGTACAGCACGCTGTCTTCGGTAACCTTGACCACCTGCGCCTGCAGGTAGCCGTCTTCAATGCGCGTCTGTGCGTTGACGACGCGCCCTCGCTGGGTGCGCAGGTTGTACCGAAGTTCTAGACCGGTGAACGTGTCGCTGCCCTGGCGAAACTGAGGTTGTCCCACTACACCGGTGTCGACTGGAAGTCCGGTAGCCCGCAGCTCTTCCTGATCAAAGAACAGGTCGATTCGGTAGGCAGTCAGTTCGATATCGCGATACTGCACGCGCGCATTGCCTATCAGGTGGCCCTGGTCGCCCTGGGGTGTGTTGAGCAGCAATACCAGAGAATCGCGAGCGCTGAAATGGACGCCCTCGGCATGCGGCGTTGTTGTTGGCATACCGGTCGGTTGTGCCTGAGCCGTGATGGTCAGGACAGTAGTAAGCCACAGCCAGCCCCACCGACAGCGCATCAGACAGACGAAACCAGGCTTCGGGTCAGGCGACGGAGAGATGCACCGGAAAGCAGGCACCGGGTTCCCGACTCAGGCTTCCAGCTCCTCGGAGGGATGTTCAAGGAGCTGAAAGACTAACTGGGCAGCGCCCAGCATTCCGGCTTCGTTGCCCAGCGTTTCGCGGATAATTTCAACTTTGTCGCGCAGAGCCGGGATTACATAGCGGCGGAGCGTCTGGCGCGCTGGCTCCAGGATGAACCTGTCTGCGGCTGAGACGCCTCCGCCCACTACAATTTTATGAATGTCCAGCAAGTTAACGGCTGAGGCCAGCACGCAGCCCAGTTTATGACCTGCCCAGGCCAGCACTTCTCGGGCCGGTTCGTCTCCAGCGCGGGCGGCTTCGTAGAGGAGGCGTGGGGTGAGGTTGCGCAGGTCTTCGCCCGCCATCTGGTGCACGAGACTATGCCGTTGCGTCAGGAGTCGATAGCGGGCGTAACGGGATAAGAACCGTTGGCCAATATAGGCCTCAATGGATCCTGCGATACCGTAGCGATCCAGAGGGCCTTCGTAGTCGATGCTCATATGGCCGATTTCGCCTGCCCCACCAGTGGTGCCCCGGAAGATGCGGTTCCGGTAGATGATAGCTCCTCCTACCCCCGTGCCCAGCGTCACCATGATAAAGGCATCAAACGGGCGGCCAGCGCCGTAGTGCGCTGATCCCAGGCCGGCCAGGTTGGCGTCGTTTTCAACGAATACCGGTAGCGGAATTCCCAGCGCTTCCTGGAGCGCCTTGCGCAGATCGACGATACCCCAGCCCGGCAGGTTGGGTGGATAGACGACAGCCGTGCGTTCCCAGTTGACGGTACCAGGAGCTCCAATGCCAATGCCGGCAATCTGGTGGTCAGGAGCGCGCCTGATGAGCGTCTGTACCATTTCGGCGATCCGACCGATGACGTGAGCCGGGCCTTCTTCGGCTTCGGTTGGGCGGCTCAGCTCATGTTGGATGCCCACGCCGCGCTCTACCAGGGCGGCTTTGATGGTTGTACCGCCTAGATCAACGCCAACAGCAAAGGCGGGGAGGGAATCCATAGGGTTTGGCACTATTCTTCAACCCGATACACCGTTTCGCCCGGGCGACGCATTCCGTATTGTTCGCGGGCTATGCGTTCGATCATTTCGTCCGTTATCCCGCGCTTCAACTGCTGCTTGAGGGAGTCAATGCGTTGCCGGAGGGCTTCGTTCTGGGCGCGAAGGCGGGCGGCTTCGTAGCTCCACCGGATGCGCCGGTAAAGACTATGGCTGTCTAGAAAAGCCAGCCATATGCCCAGAAGTACCAGAAGTCCTCCGATGAGCAGGCGACGACGCCGTCGTCGCCTGCTCGGAGGCGGAATATCGGTGTAGCGGGGCACGGACATGATTTATACGCGGAAGGCCTGACGGCCTAGAAAACGAGCCGTATCCCCCAGTTGTTCTTCGATGCGGAGCAACTGGTTGTATTTTGCAATGCGATCACTGCGACTGGCCGAACCGGTCTTAATCTGACCCGTGTTAGCAGCTACGGCCAGGTCAGCAATTGTGGTGTCTTCCGTTTCTCCCGAACGATGGCTCAGGATGGCTGCATACCCGTTTTTGTGAGCCAGTTCAATGGCAGCCAGCGTTTCTGTGAGCGTACCAATCTGATTGGGTTTGATCAGAATAGCATTGGCGCATCCGCTGCGGATGCCGCGTTGCAGGCGCTCGGTATTGGTTACAAACAGGTCGTCGCCGACGAGCTGGACGCGCTGGCCGAGCCGCTCGGTCAGCAGCCGCCAGCCTTCCCAGTCGTCCTCGGCCATGCCGTCTTCAATAGAAAGAATCGGGTACTGGTTGACCCAGCGTTCCCAGAAAGCCACCATGTCTTCAGAAGTGCGCCTGGTCTCAGGGTCGCTCTTCCAGAAGACATAGTAGCCATCCCGGTACATTTCGCTGGTAGCCGGATCGAGTGCCAGGAAGACATCTTCTCCGGCGCGATAGCCCGCTTTTTCAATGGCTTCCAGGATGATCTCAACGGCCTCTTCGTTGGCTCGAAGGTTGGGGGCAAAACCGCCTTCGTCGCCTACGGCTGTGCTGTAGCCTTTTGCTTTGAGGACCTGCTTCAGGTGGTGGAAGATTTCTACGCCGATGCGCAGCGCTTCAGAGAAGCTGCCTCCACCCACCGGTGCGATCATGAATTCCTGCAGATCCAGGTTATTGTCGGCGTGGCGTCCGCCGTTAATAATGTTCATGAGCGGCACAGGGAGCGTGCGAGCGTTGGTGCCGCCTACGTAGCGGTAAAGCGGTAGGTCGGCCGTAGCAGCGGCAGCCTTTGCAACGGCGAGCGAGACGCCCAGGATGGCATTGGCGCCCAGGTTGCTTTTGTTGGGCGTGCCGTCCAGTGCAATGAGGGCCTCATCAATAGCGGCTTGCTCAAACACGCTGAAGCCGGTCAGTTCCGGTGCAATCTTTTCGTTCACGTTGGCCACGGCCTGGCGCACGCCTTTGCCCAGGTAGCGACTTTTGTCGCCGTCGCGCAGCTCGACGGCTTCATGTTCTCCGGTGGAGGCGCCGCTGGGAACAGCGGCTCGTCCTACAAAGCCTTCGTCGGTGATGACCTCGACTTCCAGCGTTGGATTGCCTCGGCTGTCGAGAATCTGTCGGGCGATAATTTCATCGATGTAAGCCATAGCAGGCACGCGGTCACCAGGTTGGTTTGGAAAAAACCGCCAGAAAGTTCGCGATCTTCTGCGCAAAGCTCAAGCGAAATGCTCGGAAAAGGAAGCGCTTTGTACAAAAAAAAAGGTCGGTCTGTCAGACCGACCCTCAGAGCGCATGCTTGCCGCGAATTCTCTGTTTACGAGGAGGGAGGCGGCTTGACCGTGGTTTCTTCGTTAATCCAGGCGTAGCAGCCGTAGTCGATCTTATAGGGCTGGCCTACTTGCCATCCTTTGAAGAAGAGTGCTTCTTGATCGGGGAAGTATTTGCGGTACGTGTTGATCTTGCGGTTAGCTTCATTCGCGACGGATGGATCGACCCGCTTGGCGCGCTCGTAGTAATCAACGGCTAGCCAGTAGACTGCGCGATCTTCGCGTTCGAGCTGGCTGCCGCATTCTGCAACGGCTTGCGCGTACAGATCTCCGATAGCAATGTAGGCTTTTCCAAACTGCGGATCAACGCGCAGAGCACGCCGGAAGTAGGTGCGCGCATTGGCCAGACGTCCAAGCTGCTGTTCTGCAACCCCTGCGTTGAAATACAACTCGCGGGCAATCTCTTCCACCCCGGGCATTTGCATGGCCTGGCGGAAGTACTCTAGCGCTTTTGCCGGTTCGCCGTCGTCCAGGTAGAGTTTCCCGACCATATGGTAGGTGCGTGCATCCTGTTTGAGCGCAAGGAGTCGTTCGGCCAGGCCATACATTTTTTCGCGTTCACCGAGCTGGCGGTAAATGTCGAACAGCTCCGAGATGATCTCCAGATTGGTGGAGTCTTTTGCCAGCCGGTTTTCGAGGAAAGCCATGCGTTCCTCAGGTGTCTGGAAGAGATTGTCGCGAATGGCCGTAATGTATTCCATCAGAGAGGCCCGTTCCGGGTCATTTCCCAGCGCTGCCTCCACCTGGTCCATGAAGGCGACAGCCTCTTCTTTTTTGCCTTCCCGGACCAGATCGGCAATAACTACCTGAATGGAATAGTCGTCGACCCGCTGCGGAGCCAGCTCAAATGCTTTTCGGTAGTACGTGACTGCCTCTGGCTGGCGATCAGCCAGCAGTTCGGGAAAGCGCTGAATGAAGCGACCTCGCCGGATATACCAGGTAACGGTATCTAGGTCTACGCCCCGAGCTGGCAGTACTTCCAGGGCCATGTCGAAATACGCGAGCGCTGAGTCAAGATGAGCCCGGGCAAGCTCTGGATCGTCGGCAGCTTTAGCCAGCTCTTCGTGGACTTTAATGATGCGCTCAAAGTTGCGATCATCCTTGCGGCCGGGGCCAGCGTATTCCGGTGCATGCTGGATCATCCAGCGCAGGTAGGGGAGGGCGGCGTTGTAATCTTTGTTTTTGAAGTACTCGTAGTAGAGGCTATAGTTGACCGCCTTCGTGTGCTCGTCAATTTCCTGCTGCTCGGGTTGCTGTGCGGCCACTGGCTGGGCCTGGGCGCTAAAGACCAGCAGAAGCAGCCCGAGGACACCACTCCAGATGCCCGTGGTGTAGGGTTGCCCGGCGAAGATCCCTGTTGCCCGGATCATCATTTCTTTTTTACCGGCTGGTTGGCAGGTGGCTTAGCATCAATTAAAGCGTCGTTGCAGGAACCAGCGTTCGCCTACATTCACGCTCAGTCCGAGACGGTAATATACATCGCGTACCAGGTTGCGGGCTGTTGTTCCGCGGGTGCCTACTTCTAGATTTACGTCAAGGCGCGTGCCGGGAAACAGCGTCGGGAAGCTCAGGCCGGCCGTTAGCGCCAGCGTATGCAACGGGGTGTCCGGCCGAGGATCGACGTAGGCACGCTCCCAGTAAAGGCCTAACCGGTAAGCTACTTGATGAAAATACGCTGCGGAAAAATCGGTTCCGGCTGGCAGGTATTCAAGACCGGCTGAAAGCCGCAGGCGGTCTTTGAAGAGATTTTCTCCATCTGGGTTGTAGCCAGCAAATGCCAGATCGCTTCGGAAGCGTGACCACGGTTCGTATTGGCCGTCCAGTACCAGTGTCCAGCGATTGTCCTTTTGATAGGACACTCCCCAACTGATGGAAAGGGGTAGATAGACATTGCCGCGCTGCGGCGTCCCCAGCGTGTCGCGGTCAAGGCTTTCGCCGAGGGTATGCACGCGCGTGCCGCGGAGCGTGGTCGGTGTTGAGAAGGTGAGTCCGAAGGCCAATGCATCTGAGGGGCGCCTTCCGGCGGGAAGGCGCAAGAGCACTCCAACGGTAGCGCGGGCGCCAGCCAGTCGGGTAGCGGTGGCAAATAAGGTGGGCACATATTCCGTCGGCATAACCCCGGGCAGGTCCGGGTAAAAGAAGCGCGTGCGCCGCGTATGTTCAATGATGCCAAAAATCAGATCAGCACGCACGCCTATGCTGAGGCGAGGATGCACGTAGAGACCCAGCCCCGCATTGAGCTGCTGCAGTCCGCCTTCGCCAGCGTAGTCGATCTGATAGCGAATCGTATCGCCCAGTTCTGGATGGGCAAGCAGCGCACCCGTCCGTACCAGATAATTGGCACGGGTGTAAGGCCGAAAGGCGAGGCCCAGACCGATACGGCGCGTTCGCAGCGGAAGGCTCAAGTGAACCGATTGCAGGGCACCAGAGCCCAGCCGGGTTGTGTTTCCGGAGGCATCGGTAGCCCAAAGCCGCTGAAAGACGACGGTGCCCGTAGCGCGCGTCAGCACCTGCTCCGACCAGGTAGCCGGATTGCTGAGATTTAGATAATTCAAGTTAAACAGCGCGACCCCGCCTCCGCCCATGGCCTGCAGTTGAGAGGAGGCGTAGTCGACGCGGTTACCCAGGCCGAAGCGCGAGTACACAGAGCCCTCGCCTGTACGCTGGGCGGTTGCCGGAACGGCCAGTCCCAGCAGCGCGAGCGCAAGGAGTCGTTGAAGCGTGCGCATGGTCATGGGGCAGGCGGCGTGAGCATCAGGGTTAAGGTGGGGCGCGATTCCCTTGTGTCAAGAAGCAGCGGGCTCAGCGTGTTATCCCGGTTCGGGAATTCCAGTTGGAGATACTGAATGGGCGTTTCGCCCAGCATAAGCCGCTGAAGGGTTTGCAGGGTGATGCCGGTCAACCGAAACCGGAGGCGTCCCCCATCAGGCGTTGTGGTTGCCAGTACGATCGGTTCTCCCAGCGAAGTAATCGGGACATTCCCTTCTGCGTCGACGCCCACGAGGCGAACGCTGACGGGAAGCGGGCGCACGAAGCCTGGAGGCGTCTGCGTGGAATCCAGCGGAACCTCAAGGAGCGCTGCGTGCAGTCCTGCCTCGCGGACGCTATCGGCTAGAAAATTGAAACGCAGGCGCACCACCTGGCCGGTGCCGTCCTGCAGCCAGAGGCGACCTTCTGGCGGCGGCACCGTAGCTTCGCGGGCAATGGTTGTTAAGGCTTTGGAAGTGGTCAGGCGTAGCGTATCGGTAGCCGTAATCACCAGAAGGCGGGTGGCTTCTAGCTGGAACCCTACAACCGCGTTGCCTGCAACCGGCGCTAGCTGAAAGCCATGAAAGCTGGTTGCAAAGGTGCGGCTCCGAAGGGTGGTGTCGTGCGCGGCGATCCATTCAGCAGGCAGCGCAACCTGAAGAAGCGTGTCGGTGGGGGTAAACGTAAAGGTGCGTACCTGAGGACCGGCTGGCAGCGTTGTATCCGAAGCGACGCCGCTGAAAGGCCAGTCTTCCAGCATGTCATGCAAGGCCAACGTTACCGAAGAGAGCGTGTCGCCGTACAGGTAACTGCGCCGCAACTGCAGTTGGACGCTGACAATGGTTGTGTCGACGCGCGTGCCAAGCGGCATGGTAAAATCCAGGTAGCCTGTTGCGGCCAGCGTTCCAATCGCTGGGTCGGCTACCCGACCGGCCAGTACCTGGGCAGCGTTGCCGGTTCGATCTTTTTGCTGAGCCACCAGTACCGAGTCGGCTGGCAGACGCACCAGCACGGGAACACCCTCCTCGCCGATCAAGCCAATGCCTACCGCCGACGGATCATCGCAGCCTGCCGTCAGCAGCAGAAATAGCACGCAAAGGTGCCAGACCGCTAAGCGTCGCATAAACTCTTTCCGCCTGAAGCAGGGGCATCGGCTGAAGAACGATGCCCGGTTACGATTTCGTGTTTGAGAAAGGCAAAAGCCCACTCGACGGGGTCGAGGGGCTTGCCCACGGCCAGCAGCCGTGCGGTTAACGCAGGAGCTACCGGCAGGTTTTCGCTGGAGCGTGCTTCAAGCAGGCACGCTGCTGAGCAACTGCTCATACAGGGCAGCAGCCTGCTCCACAAACGCCTCGGGATCAGCAGCAAACTGAACCGCCTCTGTTTCACTTGGCTGCAGTGATGCCGGATAGACCACGACTTCGGCCAGAGCGCGGCCTACTTCATCGAGCGAACGGTCGATGAGGCGTTCATCCTGGGGCAACCGCAGCTTGTCTAGCAGCGCAGCGCTCAGGCGCGCCTTTAACGTGAGGCCGTCCGGCGTATAGATGCGTCGCGCCCGCTCGAAAAGTGGGTCCTGTGCATATTCTGTGGTAAGTAGAAAAGGCAACAATCCCGCCAGGCTACCAAAGGCATGCACGATATCCGGTGCCCATCCCAGTTTTCGCACGGTCTCCAGCACGGCACGACCGAAAAACAGAGCGCGGGCTACATTGTCCGGAAATTCGGCGCCTTCCTTGTCGGCGTACACGCCTTTGCGTTTGAAATAACGGGTGTTGTCCATGAAATAGACCTGAAGCCGAATTCCAGGAATAGAGGCTACCTTAACTTTCAACGTTTCCTGGTCTTTGCCGAGCGGCACGTGCGTTCCCGAAAGACGAATAACTTCGTGTAAGCGGTTCCGGCGCTCACTGACGATGCCATAACGAGGCATCATAATGCGCGGCTCTACCAATCCCGCTTCTTGCAGCCGTTCCGGCAGCAGGCGAGCCAGTTCGGCAATGGGGGTAACTTGAGCAAAAGGAATGATTTCACTGGCAACAAAAAGAATACGCATTGGCTGAGCCATGTCCGCTTCTCTATAGGATTGGTGAGCAAGAATGTCTGGCGTCAGGGGGGTGCTACAACAATGCAATTTACAAAAAACATAACGGATATTCAAGTAATTGATCAAATGATTGGAGTTTGGTGGGAAAGTGTAGCAGAGATAAGGGGATAAAGCGCCTGGTAAACGCTTCCAGCATCCGAGGGGCAGGGAGATAAAAATGGCTCACGTGTGCACATGCGTGAAAAAGGCGGGAAGTTCTGCGGTTATATGCTGATGGGTGGCGTCATAGTGGGACGCAATAGGCTGGCCATCTACGTAAAGGGTAGTGGGTCCCTCTCCGTGATGCCAGCAGAGATGAAAGCGCTTTATGGGAGAGTGATAGCTTCCTTCTACGTGGACGCGTAGAGAGAGCGCGGAAGAAGTGGCTTCCAGCATGAAGGTAGTGCGTCGGAACGCACCGGTTTCGTAGGCCCAGGAATGCCCGTCGTCTTCGTAGAGCAGGCTATGGCCCTGGCCGGGATACACGTGGAGTTGCAGCGTGTCGCAGGGTTCGTCGGTGTGCTGTAAGGCGGGGCCCAGTGGGAGCACCGTTCCCGCACGCACAAAAACGGGCAATACATCCAGGGGAGCTTCAACGAGGATTTCATCGGGTCCCTCGTAAGCGCGGTTGCTCCAGAAGTCATACCACCTGCCAGCAGGCAAATAGACGCGGCGATGTTGAGCGCCCGGTTCTAAAACAGGTGCGACCAGCAGATGGGGACCCAGTAGAAAACTGTCGTCAATTTCAAAGGTGCGCGGATCATCGAAGTAGTGTAGCCAGAGAGGCCGTAGCACGGGAAGGCCCGTGCGCTGGTGCTCTTCAAAGCAGGTGTAAAGGTAAGGAAGCAGTTGATAGCGCCAGGTCAGGTATTTACGCGCAATGGCTTCGACTTCTTCGCCGAAACTCCAGGGTTCCTGGGCAGGCGTGCCATAAGCCGTGTGCGTGCGAAATAGCGGCGAGCAGGCGCCGAGCTGGATCCATCGCGCATATAGTTCAGGAGAAGGCGTGCCAATAAATCCACCGATGTCACTACCAGAAAAAGGCTGGCCGCTGAGTCCCAGGGAGAGCATCATGGTAAGGGCCTGGCGCAGATGGGACCAGTCCGCGACGTTGTCGCCGGTCCAGACGCACGCGTAGCGCTGCACGCCGGCATAGGCGGCACGGGTAATGACGAAGGGACGCTGCTCGGGCATGTGCGTGCGATATGCTTCCCAGACGGAGCGGGCCATGAGCAGTCCATAGACGTTGTGGGCCTCTCGGTGGGTGCCGCCGCGGCCTTCAAGGCAGTGCACGACCAGATCGGGCATTGTGCCTCCCTTAAACACCGAAGGCTCGTTCATGTCGCACCAGAATCCGGCCACACCGGTGCGAAGAAACGCGCCCACGTATCGCCCGAACCAGGCCCGTGCTCTGGGATCTGTGAAGTCCGGGAAGTAGCAGCGTCCCGGCCATACATTCCCTTCGTACAGGCTGCCGTCCGGGTAGCGCACAAATACGTTTTCGGCCAGTCCTTCGTCGTGCACCGGATATCCCGGGTCTATCTTAACGCCGGGGTCAACGATGGTGACCAGGCGCACGCCTTCTTTGCGCAGGTCCTCGGCCAGTTGGTGCGGGTTGGGGAAGCGGTGGGAATCCCAGGTAAAAATGCGGTACCCATCCATATAATGGATGTCGAGGTGTACCACATCGAGCGGAAGTCGACGAGCCCGGAATTCAGAGACCAGGGCGCGCACAACGGCTTCCGGGTAGTAGCTCCAGCGGCTCTGGTGATAGCCCAGCGCCCAGCGGGGGGGCAGCGCAAAGCGGCCGGTTAGCCAGGTGTAGCGGCTGAGCACGTCGGCCGGTGCAGGACCTGCTAGGAAATAGTAAACCAGCTCTCCACCATCCGCACCGAAGCTTACATGCTCTGGCGCGCAACCGCCGAAGTCGAACCAGGAGCGAAATGTATTGTCGAAGAAAATACCGTAGGCTTCAACGCGCTGGTTCAGCGTAGGACGCAGGGCCAGATAAAATGGAATCGTCTTATACAGGGGGTCATCTCGGGTATCGTAGCCTGAATCGTCGGTATTCCAGTTTTCGTAGGCGCGGCCGGTGCGCTCCAGCGAGCCGGTCTTCTCGCCCAGGCCAAAGAAACGTTCGCCGTCGGCCCGCTTTTTCCAGACGCTGACGTGTGCGTTTTCCCAACACATGCCGAAGCTGTCGGCCGCTAATGGGACGCCGGCAGCTCCTTCAAACCAGAGACGGACTGGATCGCGCTGCACAACCACGCGCCAGGAACCCTGGGTCAGTACGAGATGGGATTCCTGGAGGTGGCATGTTACAGGCGGAGGAGCAGCAGCAAAGCATTCAGGTCGTACAGCATAGGAAAAGGGATGTGCTGGAAAAGGCTGCCCGTCCGGATGCAGCCAGATCTGAAAAATTCCGTCGGCCAGCGCCCGAATGCGCAGGCGGGCCTGGCCTGCCTGCAGTTCTAAGCCGCCTGGAATGTCCTGGTATTCTGTGAGCGCACCGAGAAATTCCATGCCTTTGGTCAGGTTGGGTGCAATGTCGCCCCAAAGATACAACACAGAAAGCACAGGGAGGCCGTGAATCTTTACCTGGAGTTGACGGTACACGTCCACAGTCGAATCAGGCGGTCGTGGCTATGCAGCGAGAAAAACAGCGGCAGCGTGTGCAGCCAGCGCTAGGGCTGGCCCTGGGAGGAGGAGGCATGCGGGGATGGGCCCATATAGGCGTGCTGTCCGTGCTCGAACGCTATGGGTTGCGTCCCGGGGTCGTGGCCGGATGTAGCGCAGGGGCGTTGATCGGTGCTTTTTATGCCTTTGGCTATTCGGTAGAACAGATGAAGCAGCTTATGCGGGAGCAGCGCACGCGCGCGCTCTTTTCGCTTCGGTTTGACGGCCAGGGGCTTATTTCCAATGAGCCGCTGCGGGAGTATCTCCAGTATCATTTGCAAGACTGTCGCTTTGAGGATCTGTCGGTACCGTTCTATGTGGTGGCGACCGATCTTGAAAGCGGTAAGGAAGTGGTTTTCAATCAGGGGCCGGTAGTGGATGCTATTTTGGCCTCTTCGGCTATTCCGGGCATTTTTGCGCCGGTAGAAATCAATGGACGGTTGCTGGTTGACGGGGGGCTTTGCAACAACGTGCCGGTCAGTCCGCTGGTGCATCATGGTGCCCGTTACACCATTGCTGTGCGGTTGCATCGGGAAAGCACGGCGTTAGAGCCAGCTCCGGTCAAGCGGCGTCGCAGTGATGACGAAGAGGGAGAAGGGCGACGGATCAGCCTGGGCATGTGGGGCGAGCGGCTGGCCCGCACGTTCCGTCGCAACGGTAGCGAACGGCAACCCAATGGGTTTGACGTGCTGGGGCGTGCCATGGAAATTGTAGTGACCCAACTGGAAGGGTATCGGCTGCAGGCATGTAGGCCCGATGTGCTGATTACGCCAGACGTGTCGCACGTTGGTATGCTCAGCCTCTGGGAAGAGAAGGAAGAGATTTTTCAGCGGGGGGTAGCTGCGGCGGAAGCTCAGGAAGCCGCGTTGCGAGCGCTGGCGCGACGGCTTGCGTCAACAACCTCAACAGTTGCCGACGCATGAATAGTGCACATCCAACAGGTGAAGCGCAGCACGGGATTGTGCTGTTTGATGGCGTATGCAACCTGTGCAACGGGTTTATCAACTTTGTCATTGATCGGGATCCAGCTGGTTACTTCAAGTTCGGTGCGTTGCAATCTGAAGCGGCGCGTCCCTATCTGGAGCGTTTTGGACTCCAGCCTGACTACCTTGATAGCATTATCTTGATAGAGGGGGGGCGTTGCTATCGCGACTCGACGGCTGCCCTTCGCATTTTGCGGCGCTTGAGGGGGCTCTGGCCGCTGCTCTACGGACTCATTGTGGTTCCGCGGCCGTTGCGCGATGCTGTGTATCGCTGGGTAGCCCGGCACCGTTACCGCTGGTTTGGTCGTCGGGCGCAGTGTCGCGTGCCTACGCCCGATCTGCTGGCGCGCTTTTTAGAGTCGCCGCTGACTGCGTCTTTTCCCGAAAACCAGAAAAGCTCGGCCGCTTAGGCAGCCGAGCTTTTCTGGGAAGGCACGTGCTCAGTACTGAGGGATACTTGGATCAATTTCCTGGCTCCAGGCCAGGATCCCTCCCTTCAGATTCTTGACGTTGGGGAAGCCTGCTTCGCGGAGCAGTTTAGTGGCTCGGGCCGAACGCGCTCCGGAGCGGCAGTACACGATGATTTCGCGGTCGCGGTACGGTTCCAGCTCTGAGAGCCGTTCAGGGAGCTCATCGACTGGGATGAGCAGGTCGTGTTCGATGCTGGCAATCTGCACTTCGTGGGGTTTGCGTACGTCCAGGATGAAGGGACGGTCGCCCCGCTCCAGGCGGGCTTTCAGATCGTGCACCGTGATCTCGGGCACGGTTTCGTCTGCCTGGGCGGCCTCACCGTTGCGCGGAGGCAGCCCGCAGAACTGCTCATAGTCGATGAGCTCGTGGATGGTGCGATGTTCGCCGCAGATCGGGCATTCAGGGTTTTTCCGCACCTTGAGCGTGCGAAACTGCATATGCAGGGCATCGATGAGCAGGAGGCGGCCAATGAGCGGGGTTCCGATCCCGAGGATCATCTTGATCACCTCGGTAGCCTGGATGGTCCCCACCATGCCCGGCAGTACACCGAGCACGCCTCCTTCGGCACAGGAAGGAACCAGGCCGGGGGGCGGGGGCTCCGGATAAAGGCACCGGTAGCACGGACCATCTGGCGTGGCAAAGACCGACACCTGACCCTCGAACCGGAAGATGGAGGCGTAGACGTTGGGCTTACCGGCCAGGACGCAGGCATCGTTAACCAGATAACGGGTTGGGAAGTTATCGGTCCCGTCGGCTACCAGATCATACTCCTTGATGATATCCAGAGCGTTTTCGCTGGTCAGGCGCGTTTCGTAGAGGTCGACCTGCACGTGCGGGTTGATATCAAGGATGCGATCACGTGCCGACTCCAGTTTAGGCCGTCCTACGTCCTTGGTGCCATGCAACACCTGGCGTTGCAGGTTGGTCTCGTCAACGACGTCAAAGTCGACGAGTCCCAGGCGACCTACGCCGGCGGCTGCCAGGTAAAGCGCCAGGGGAGAGCCAAGGCCGCCTGCGCCGACCAGCAGTACAGAAGCAGCTTTCAGTTTTTTCTGGCCTTCGAGTCCGACTTCGGGCAGAATCAGGTGGCGGTTGTAGCGCCGGAGCTCCTCCGGCGTCAGCGTGATATCAGCCGTTGTTGCAGGCATGGCGCGTTGGCAGGTTTTGGAGTTACAAACGTCCACCGGCAACGGAAGGCACAATAGAGAGTTCGGCGCCCGGTTGAAGCGGGGTGGCTTCCCGTTGCAGATAGCGGATGTCTTCGTCGCCTACGTAAATGTTAACGAATGAGCGCAGGCGTCCTTCCTCATTGAACAGGTGGGGCTTCAGGCGCGGGAACTGTTCGACCAGTTGCTGCAACGCTTCGCCTACGGTAGTGCCACTTACTTCCACGGCATCCTGGTTGTTCGTAAAACCACGCAGCGGTGTAGGGATGCGAATCGTTACGGTTGCGGTCGTCGTGCCCATACGGTCTGCTCAGGTTTGGTCTACAGCGGTTGTTTCGGGTTCTATTTCGATAGATTCGGCTTCAAACCGGGTGCGGTCAGGGGCCAGGTGCCAGGCGGTCAGCTCACCGGCCCGGCCCTGATGCACGGCAACAATTACGTAGGTGTATCCGGGAAACGTAGCTTCGGCCAGGTCCGTGGCCGAAGGCCGGGCAGGATGATCTGGGTGGGAATGATAGAAGCCTACCACATCCAGGCCCTGTTGTCGGGCGGCGCGTTCGGCGGCCAGATAGTCGGTTGGGGCGATGGTGTAGCGCCGCTCCCGTTGCGCTTCGTGTCGGTTTTCTACCGGATAGAGGGCCAGCACGTGGTTGCCGTCTGGACCACTTTTGCCCAGCAACAGTCCGCAGCACTCTTCTGGATACGTGGCTTCGCCGTGGGCCCGGATTCGATCAAGCAAGGTCGCTTTGATTTTCATGGTCCTTCCTCCCAGAACGATTCGCTCAGGTAACGCGCGCCGGTATCGCACAGGATAGTGACGACAACGCCCTGCTCCAGTTGCTCGGCCACGCGCAAGGCGGCTACCACATTGGCCCCGGAGGAGGGGCCCACAAATAGTCCTTCTTCGCGCGCCAGGCGGCGGGTCATCTCGAACGCTTCTTCGGTTGAGCAGGTCAGGTGTTCGTCTACCAGCGAAGGATCATAGATTCCTGGCACGATAGCCGTTTCCAGGTGCTTGAGCCCTTCCAGTCCATGCAGGGGAGAGTCGGGCTGCAGGGCGTAACAGCGGATGGCCGGGTTGTGTGCCTTAAGCCTTCGGCTGACCCCGACGAACGTGCCCGTTGTGCCCAGCCCGGCGACAAAGTGGGTGACGCGTCCGCCGGTCTGTTCCCAGATTTCGGCGCCGGTGCCGTCGTAATGAGCGCGCCAGTTGGCGTCGTTGTTATACTGATCCGGGTAGAAGTATCGCTCAGGTTCCTGTTGCACAAGGGCGCGCACGTAGCGCTGGGCGCCGTCTGTTCCCTCCATGGGGTCTGTCAGGATGAGCTCCACGCCGTAGGCCTGAAGCATGCGCTTTCGTTCAGGCGAGGCGTTGGCCGGCATGGCCAGCGCTACCGGAAAGCCCAGGGCGGCCCCCAGCATGGCATAGGCAATGCCTGTGTTGCCGCTGGTAGCATCAATGAGCACCCGTCCTTCGCGCAGCGCGCCACTGCGCAGTCCCTCAAGCACCATGCGCAGGGCGGGTCGATCTTTTACAGACCCTCCAGGATTCAAGTGCTCGGCCTTTACATAAACGGCCACAGTTTCGGGCAAATGGCGCGTCACGCGTCGAAGGCGTATCAGGGGAGTGTGGCCGATAGCACGAAGCAGCTCAGCGCGGGCAACTGCCCGGGGCTCGACGGTCACAGATGCTGTTTCGGTAAGCATACGCTGCGCTGGTTTGTGCAATAAAAAACCCCTCGCGGAAGCTTCCGGAGGGGCAACCTGTGCGTGGCGTTTGGTTTCTCTATGGGCTATCCAGAGCTTTCGCCGGTGCACACGCACCTGTTACCCCTCCAACTGGACGGGCACAACAACAACAGCAACACCGGTGCACGGGCGAAAGCCACCTCATAAACACAACTGGATAGCACAACCGGAAAACTCTGCTCTCCAAACGAAAGGGAACCGGAAAAGTTCTCCCTGTACACCAGGCAATTGCTACGAAAATCGTTTGAGTGTGCCGATGGTACGTCTTTTGAAGAAAGGATAAAAAGTGACAGGGATTCAACGAATGGCGATAGGCTCATGACCAAGTTGCTGTTGTTGGGCGGCGCGTTGCTGCTGACAGGCTGGTGGTTCCGGCAGCAGAGACGCAGGCCCGTTGTAGAAAAAGAAGTATTTCTTTTTGTGTGAGATAGGGTTCCCTTAAGTTTTTCTACGTAGTGCCGATACCCTGTTCAGACGGGGTCATCCACGGCTTGTGGGGTGGTGGTTCACGGGGGACGTCGGCGCCAGCGGTCGTCCCGGAACACAGGTTCCCTTGGTGGATGAGGCGCGCAGGCCCGGTGCTTTTGGGGTGGGCACCGGGCCATTTTTGTAGGGTTTTACTCCAGCAGTGGGGAGGTGGCAGACTGGCCGTATCTTAAATAATCTGCGCTGCGGCTGGCATGCCTTCTGAGAGCGAGCGCATCGTAATGCGAATAAACTCAGAGCATTATGGAATCGCTGGTTGTGGACAAAGCAACGCTTTTGGAGCGGATTCGGACGAAGGAGGCGGTGGTGGGCGTTGTGGGATTGGGCTATGTAGGGTTGCCGTTTGCGGTGGAAAAGGCGAAGGTGGGCTATCGGGTTATCGGGATTGAGCAGAATCCGCGGCGGGCAGCAAAGGTCAACCGTGGAGAGAACTACATTCGGGACGTGCGCGACGAGGAGCTGCGTCGGCTGGTGGCCGAAGGGCGGATTGTGGCCGAGACGGACTTCGAGCGGGTGGCGGAGATGGATGTGGTGGTGATCTGCGTGCCGACGCCGCTGACGAAGAATCTGACGCCGGATTTGCAGTACGTGGAGCGGGTGACGCACGAGATTGGGCGGCGGCTGCGGCCGGGCCAGCTTATCAGTCTGGAGTCGACGACCTATCCGGGCACGACCGAGGAGGTGATGCTGCCAATCTTGGAGGGGGCGAGTGGCTTGCGTGTGGAGCGGGACTTTTTCCTGGCGCATTCGCCGGAGCGGGTGGATCCGGGCAATCGGCGGTACACGACGAAGAACACGTCGAAGGTGGTGGGAGGCGTGGGGCCGGAGAGTCTGGAGGTGGCGGTGGCTTTTTACAGTCAGACGATTGCGCACGTGGTGCCGGTCTCCAGTGCGAAGGCGGCCGAGCTGGTGAAGGTATTTGAGAACACGTTTCGGGCGGTGAACATTGCGTTGGTGAATGAGCTGGCGTTGTTGTGTGATCGGATGGGATTGAGCGTGTGGGAGGTGCTGGAAGCGGCTTTTACGAAGCCGTTTGGGATCATGCCGTTTTGGCCGGGTCCGGGAGTGGGCGGGCATTGCATACCGGTGGACCCGCACTATCTGGAGTGGAAGGCGAAGGAGTTGCATTTCAACACGCATTTTATTGCTTTGGCAGGGGAGATTAATCGGAAGATGCCGGAGTTTGTGCGGGAGAAGGCCTACCGGGTATTGAACCGTCTGGGGATAGCGCCGTCGCGGGCGCGGGTATTGCTGCTGGGGATGGCCTATAAGCGGGATTTGGAGGACTGGCGGGAGAGTCCAGCGCTGGAGGTGTGGCGTTTGCTGGAGGCCGATGGGGTGGCGGTGCGCTACCATGATCCATATGTACCGGAGGTCGTGCTGGGGAATCGGGTGTTGCGGAGCGTGCCGTTGACGTCGGAGGAGGTGTCGGCGGCGGACCTGGTGATCATTACGACGGATCATAGCACGATTGATTATCGGTGGGTGGTGGAGCGGGCGCAGGCAGTGCTGGACACGCGCTATGCGACGCGCGGCATTGAGAGCGAAAAGATTACGTTGCTATGAAGCGGTTTGCGTTAACGGGAGTAGCGGGTTACATTGCGCCGCGGCATTTGCAGGCGATGCGGGAGGTGGGGGGGAAGCTGGTAGCGGCCCTGGACGTGGTGGATGCGGTGGGGGTGTTGGACCGGTACTTTCCGGAGGCGTTGTTTTTTTTGCATCCGGAGTTGTTTGAGGCGCATCTGGAGGATTTGCGGGATCGGGGGGAGGGGGTGGACTATGTGTCGGTTTGCGTGCCGAACTATTTGCATGGGGCGCATGTTCGGATGGCCTTTCGGGTAGGGGCGGATGCGTTGTGTGAGAAGCCGCTGGTGTTGGAGCCGTCGGAGCTGGTGCGGTTGCGGGAGCTAGAGGCGCGCTGGGGGCGGCGGGTGTGGACGGTGTTGCAGCTTCGGGTACATCCGGCGCTGGTGCGGCTTCGGGAGCAGTTGCAGGGCGAGGGCGGGATCAAGGAGGTAGAGCTGACCTACATTACGGGGCGGGGGCCGTGGTATCTGCAGAGTTGGAAGGGGCGTGAGGAGCTCAGTGGGGGGGTAGCGATGAACATTGGGGTGCACTTTTTTGATCTGTTGCACTGGTTGTTTGGCGCGCTAGAGCACGCGGAGGTGCATGTGCGGACGGCGACGACCTGGGCGGGTCGGTTAGAGTTGGAGCGGGCGCGGGTGCGGTGGTTTTTGTCGATTGATGCGCGCTATGTGCCGGAGGCGCTGCGCCGGTCGGGGCAGCGGACGTACCGGTCGATTCGGATTGAAGGGGAGGAGGTGGAGTTTTCGGGGGGATTTACGGAGTTGCACACGGAGGTGTATCGTCGGACGCTGGCGGGGCAGGGGTTTGGGATAGCAGAGGCGACGCCGGCGATTGAGACGATAGCGCGGTTGCGCCGGCTGGAGGTAGTGCAGGCCGGTTCGAATCAGCGACACCCCTTGGTAGCGGTATGAGTTGGTGGAAGCACGAGACGGCGGTAGTGGACGCAGGTGCCCGGATCGGGGAGGGCACGCGGATCTGGCATTTCTGTCATGTGATGGGGGGGGCGGAGATTGGGGCGCACTGCACGCTGGGGCAGAATGTGTTTGTGGCGCGCGGCGTGAAGGTGGGAGACCATTGCAAGATCCAGAACAACGTGTCGTTGTATGAGGGGGTGGAGCTGGAGGACTATGTGTTTTGCGGTCCGAGCATGGTGTTTACGAACGTGCGGACGCCGCGGGCAGCGTTTCCGCGGAAGGGAGCGTACGTGCGGACGCGGGTGCGGTATGGGGCTTCGATTGGAGCGAACGCGACGATTGTGTGTGGGGTGACCATTGGGCGGTGGGCGCTGGTAGCAGCCGGAGCAGTCGTAACGAAGGATGTGCCGGATTATGGGTTGGTAGCCGGGGTTCCGGCGCGGCTGGTAGGCTGGGTGTGCGAATGTGGGATTCCGTTGCGTTTCGAAGACAGGCAGGCTACCTGCCGGGAATGCGGACGACAGTACGTGCTGGAGGATACGCAGACCGTGCGTCGGGTGGAGAAGACGTAAACTCACTTCAAGCACTTTTCAACTGACCACGCTTCCTGTACCGTTCAGCATGACTTTTTGACCAACGAGCTGGCAGAACCTTGCATTTTCCCGGCGGTTATCTTTGTGTTCTTCATCCCTGCTTTACAAACCATGCCAGGGGGCCGATATTGCCTGTAGAAGAAGTTTCACCAACGGTTGGGCGCGTAGTACCATGGAACGTTCGTTTGCGCGTGGTGAAGGCAAAGGGCTGCGTCTGGAGCACTTTTTGAGTGGCGTCTCGGATATGGAGCGGGCTCAGTACGAAATCCTGGCCGCGCTGCAAGAAACCCACCGGGAGTTTTCGCGCAATGTCATCTATCCTTATTTGAGCGATCTGATTCACCTGTTCGAGCAACTCCAGCACATCCTGCGGGGGCTGGAGGGTATTCGGAATGCGGCTCCTGGTGAAGTGCGCCAGGTGGACTGGGAAGCCTGCCGCGTGATCTATGAGCGGCCCGCTTTTGATGCAGACCGGATTGCGGCAGTCGAAGAGCTGATTCGCTGGGCACTTCCGCATATTCAGGAAGCTATTGAGGAAGGCCGGACCATCTTTGAATTCGTGGAAGAGCATCTGCATATGGAACCGGTCGGGATTGTGCCTTCCTATCAAGAGGAGGGGTACCTGATCGTGCCAGATCAGCGAGGCCAGATGCTGCACATCTTGCAGTATCAGCTTTCGGTGGTCAGTGGAGGTTCGGAGCGTTACCGGACGTTGCGGACTGTGCATCTCAAGCAATTGCCGCTGCGGGGTGTGTACCCGGCTCCCCAGCGCATCAAGCTAGATCTGATTGCCGAGCGGCGCGAGCTGCCGAATCCGGCTACTTACTTTTTTGCTACGGATCTGGATTTTCCCTTTGCGCAGACGGTGCTGCCTGTGGCCAAACGCAAGCTCATGCGCCATCTGTTCCTGCAGATTGGCCGTGCCTGAAAAGGAAAAAAAAGACCGGACGGCATCCAGCTCCGTCTATCGCGCTGGCGCGGACGCCGTCCGGCGTCTGGCGTTTGTGTGCGCGGCTCAGCGCTCGATAGGAGCGCCTACCAGGTTGCCCCATTCGGTCCAGGAGCCGTCGTAGTTGCGGACATCTGGATAGCCCAGTAGCTCGTGGAGCACAAACCAGGAATGCGAGGAGCGTTCGCCAATGCGGCAGTACGTAATCACGGGCTTGTCGGGTGTTACGCCTTGGCCGGCATAGAGCGCCTGGAGCTCTTCAATCGACTTGAACGTTCCGTCTTCTCGCACGGCCTGTGACCAGGGGATGTTTGTTGCACCTGGAATGTGACCGCCCCGCTGGGCTGTTTCCGACAGGCCGGGAGGAGCCAGGATTTCGCCGCGGAATTCTTCGGGCGAGCGCACATCAACCAGCGCGAAACGCTCCTGTCGGATCAGTTCGGCTACATCATCCCGGAAGGCGCGCAGGTGTGCATTGATACGGGTCACCTTATAATCGGTCGGCTCGTAAGCAGGCACTTCGGTGGTTAGCGGCCGGTTTTCGGCCACCCATTTTTTGCGGCCGCCGTCCATCAGGCGTACGTCTTCGTGGCCATAGTACTTCATGAGCCAGTAGGCCCAGGCGGCGAACCAGTTGTTGTTGTCTCCATAGAGCACGACCGTCATGTCGGGCCGAATGCCAGATTGGCTCAGCAGCCGTTCATAGTCGGCCTGCTGAACAATGTCGCGGCGGATCTGGTCCTGTAATTGCGTTTTCCAGTTCCAGCCTACCGCACCGGGCAGATGGCCCGTTTCGTAGGCGGAGGTATCGACGTCAACTTCGACGAAGCGCACGTTGGGATCGTTCAGGTGCGCTTCAGCCCATTCGGTATCTACCAGAACCGCAGGACGCTGGGAGGTCTGTGCCATGGCTTTTTTCGGGGTTTGGTTTTTAAGGGGTAGCCTATTGTATGTGTTATGGGTGTCAAGGGGTAATATCAAATCAGCGTACTGGGTAGCGGTTGATTCATGGCTTATCGGTATTTTGATTCGAGGTGAGGGAGGTAGAACGTGAGGTAGCAGGGCGTCAGGGAGGAGCGTGGGCGTTCAGGTTAGAAGAAGGGGACCAGGCATATTCGTCCTGATAATGTGCAAAGAGACGGGCCATTGTGTCGGGGTCTGGCAGGGCAGCCGCGACGGGTTCGCCAACGAGTTCGCTAATGCGGGTGCGCGCCGCTGCAAAGCGTTGCTGGCGTAGCAGGTCAAGCACATTGCTATCGACCAGGGCATACCAGCGCGCTTTGCGTTCGCCAAAGTCTGGATAGTGGGTTGCCATTGGCAGGCGCAGCGCTCCCATGAGATCCAGAAAGAGTGCGTATTCAGGCCCCAGGTGCTGCTCCAGCATTTCGCGAAGTCGCACGGCAAGAGCAGGGGATTGGCCGCTGGTCGAGATGGCAATGACCAGCGGGCCGCGACGAACGACCGCGCCGGCTACAAATGTGCAGTGGGGAACATCGTCCATAGCGTTGATCAGGACGCGTTCGCGCTGCGCCTCCTGCCAGATGGGTTCAGTGGCCTGAGGGTCGGGAATGGCCACAATGGTCAGGAAGGCTCCTTTCAGGTCACCCGGCTGGTAGTTGCGGGCATGCCAGGTGAGCCGTCCTTCTCGGGCCCATTGCTGGAGTTGGGGGGTAGCCGTTTCACTGATGAGAACTACGTCGGCGCCGCAGGCTAGCAGGTCGGCCACCTTGCGTTCGGCTTCGTGCGTGCCGCCAAAAACGACGCAGCGACGTCCGTCCAGATTGTTCAGAAAAATCGGGTAAACGCGCATGGTTATGTATCGGAAGGCTGCGGTTCAGGATGCCGGGCAAATGGAGAAGGTGCGGGCGCAGGGTGGAACCAGGCCAGCTCATTGGCCAGGCGGACCACTTCCCCCACAATGACGGTAGCGGGTGTGTTTAAGGAGGTTGCGCGCTCGGCAATGTCGGCCAGCGTGCCGACGACATGCTGCTGGGCCGTCGTTGTGCCATTGCTAATGACGGCGACCGGGGTCTCCGGTGCGCGGCCGTTTTCGCGCAGCAGGCGGGTTAGTTCAGGTAGGCGGCGCAGGCTCATGAGCAGCACCAGCGTATCGATGCGTGCCAGCGCCGACCAGTCCAGCGCGAGCGTTTCCAGGTCGCAGCGGTGGCCTGTTACGACGGCAAATGCGCCCGCTACGCCGCGCTGCGTTACCGGAATGCCTGCATAGGCCGGTACAGCTATGGCGCTGGTAACGCCGGGGACGATTTCGAAGGGAATGCCGGCTTGGGCCAGGGCTCGGGCTTCTTCGCCGCCTCGGCCAAAAACGAACGGGTCGCCGCCTTTGAGTCGGACTACGATCCGGTTGCGGCGGGCTCGGTCGATTAATAACGCCTGGATTTTCTCCTGGGGTAGTGCGTGGCGACCCGGTGTTTTGCCCACATAGATGCGTTCGGCAGTAGGAGGCACTTCTTCCAACAGGGCGGGATGCACCAGTCGGTCGTAAACGACAACCTCCGCCTGGCGCAGGAGCGACAGCCCGCGCACGGTAATCAGCTCGGGATCACCCGGGCCGGCGCCTACCAGATAAACCTTACCGGGCTCGGCAGAACGGTTATGGGGGTGCTGCATGGTGATACAGGCAAGATGCGACAATATTCAACGAAAAAGCCCCTCACCGCATGGCGGGAGGGGCTGCTGTATTAGAGGAATAGCCTGGATTCAAAGCCAGCATCTACAGGTACAGCAGGCCCCTCCCGCGTTGCAGCAACAACACGGACAGCCACTCAGCGGAAGGTAACCTGGCACCTGCATAGACGGCATAGCGTTTTGCGAAAACGAAGCGGATGTTTTCAATTTAACCCTTAAAAGCTACCCTGTGCAACTACTCAGGCCGTTACTGTAGCCGGTTCGTAGGCCAGCGCCTGCTCCAGGTCCGCAATCAGGTCTTCGGTAGCTTCGATGCCGACGGAGAGCCGGATCAGGTTGTCGGTAATGCCGGCGGCTTCGCGTTGTTCCGGCCGCATGGAGGCATGGCTCATGGTGGCCGGATGCTCGATCAGCGACTCTACGCCACCCAGCGATTCGGCCAGGGTAAAGACGCGGGTAGCCCGCAGGATATGATGTACGGCCTCCAGTCCCCCTTTCACAGTGAACGAGACCATGCCGCCAAAGCCTTTCTGCTGGCGTGCAGCAATGTCGTGTCCTTCGTGGGAGGGAAGGCCAGGATAAAAGACACGCTCTACATTAGGGTGCTGCTCAAGGAAACGCGCCACGGCCATTGCGTTGTGTTCATGCTGTCGTATCCGTACGGGCAGCGTCTTCAATCCCCGCAACACCAGCCAGCAATCGAAGGGGCCAGCAATGGTACCATGCGCATTGGCCACGAACTGCAACTGTTCATTTAGCTCCTCGGTGCGCACGATAACGGCGCCGCCGACCACGTCGGAGTGGCCATTCAGGTATTTCGTCGTCGAGTAAACCACAATGTCGGCACCAAACTCAAAAGGACGCTGCTGCAGGGGGGACAGAAACGTATTGTCTACAACAACCAGCAATCCGTGGGTTCGGGCAAACTGACAGAGGGCCTTTAGATCCACGATGCGCAGCAGCGGGTTGGATGGCGTTTCCACCCAGATGATTCGTGAGTTCGGGCGGAGGGCGGCTTCCGCCGCCTTTAAATCCCGCAAATCGACAAACGACACGTCCAGTTTGCCCTGCCGGGCCAGCAAATTGAGCAGCCGCTCGGTGCCGCCGTAGCAGTCGTGCGCACAGATCACATGAATGCCGTGGTCAAACATGGACAGCACCGTTGAGATGGCTGCCATGCCACTGGTCGTGGCTACAGCGCCAACCCCTCCTTCCAGGTCGGCCAGAACCTCTTCGAGGGTGCGGCGCGTGGGGTTGCCACTGCGCGAGTAATCATATCCCTTGGTCTGGCCGACGTCTTCGAAACGGAACGTCGAACACTGATAGATTGGAGGAACGACGCTGTTATAACTGGTGTCAGTCTGCTGACCGGCCAGCGTCAGACGCGTCTGTGGCTGCATAAGCCCTGTCGGTTCTTGATGGTGAGACAAAAACTTCTTACCAGATCTCATCAAGAACCGAGCGACTGGAACCCCGGCAGACGCCAGCAGCTCTCATCTTCCCCGGAACGACACAGCTCGGGAAACAGCAACGCACGCTTGTTTCCGCCCCACGCTCCGGGCAGGATTTAGCACCAGGCGGCATCTTCCTGCCGGTAGAAGATGCCCGGTTGCTACGACGTCATCGGGCCTGTTCCCTCAGTCGTTCTTGATGAGATGATATAAGATAGAGCTGGCTGCTGCGGATAGCAAGCAGACCAATTCTTTTTGACTCAATCTCCCAGGAGTAGTTTGGCCAGGCCGCCGGCAGCTTCTTCTCGTAGATGGAGGATGATCTGCTGAGCAGCTTTCAGGCCAGAGTGCAGGGCATCGACTACGGAGATTCCTTCGCGATAGTTGCCTGCCAGGAAGAGTCCGGGTCGGCTCATTTCGACGTCGCGCACGCAGGCAATGACGGTGTCGTATCCCAGGCGGTACTGAGGAATTGAGCGCTCCCAGCGCCAGATGTGTCGGAACACTGGTGGGCCTGAGATGCCCAGCAGCCGGCGCAGGTCTTGCAAAACCAGGGCCTCCAGCCGGTCGTCGGGCAGCAGCGCCTGCTCGGGGTGACGCATGCCGCCGACAAAAGTGGTCAGCAGCACATGGCCCTCCGGGGCCCGGTTAGGAAAGAGCGATGAAGAAAACAACGTGCCCAGAATCTGGAATTCTCGTTCTACTGCTGGTACCAGCAAGCCAAAGCCGTCTAACGGGTGGGCTACCTGTTCGCGGCGAAAGCCCAGGGCTACAAGCGCGAGGGGAGGATGCTCGACGGTGCTGAGGGGCTGGCGATCCAGAGGGGGAAGAATGCGAATTTGCGCCAGATGGTGGAGGGAGGTGGCGCAGACAATTACGTCAAAAAAGCGTGTGGCCGTGCGACCGTTTTCGCGAAAGCTCAGCGTCCAGGGATTCTTTTCATCCCAGCGGATGGCCAGAACCTCTGCGTTTCGAAGGATTGCCTGGGCAGGCAGCCGATCGGCCAGTGCCCGGGGAAGCATGTGCAGTCCCTCGACAAACGAAAACATCGACCGGCGCGGCGCAGGATGATAGCGCTGCTTCATGCGGTCGCGTATAAAGCCCCAGAACAGGGAGCCGTACTGCTGTTCCAGCTCGAAGAGCTTTGGGAAAGCATGGCGTATGGAGAGGTGCTCCGGATTACCTGCAAAAATACCGGCCACGAAGGGTTCTACCAGATAGTCCAGCACTTCGGGACCCAGGCGGCGGCGGGCAAATTTGGCGACGGACTCCTCCGTGCTCCGGTGGGAGCGTGCAATGAAGGGCTCGGCCAGCAGCCGAAGCCGGGCACGGGGCGAGAGCAGAGGGGTGCGCAGCAGCTCGCGAGGGGAGCGAGGTAAAGGAATGGGACGGCCGCTGCGAACAATAAAACGCTTTGAAGCCACCGGCTGGGCCGCAATACAGGCATCTTCCAGGTCGATGCGACGCAGCAGCTCTTCCAGATCGGCTGAAGTGCGCTGGAGCGTCTGCGGGCCATACTCCACCAGAAATCCTTCCATGCGTTCCGACTGAATAAAGCCCCCAATCCGGTCAGACGCTTCAAAGACCGTAACCTCCAGGCCGCGGCGGTGCAGCTCGTAGGCAGCGGCCAGGCCTGCAATGCCGGCACCAATGATTCCTACAGAAGCCATAAATGTGCGCTTGCCTTTTTAGCGGGGCGCTCTTTTCTTCCAACAATCCGATGCGCTAACGAACCGTGCTGCTCGGAAGGTCGCAAAATCTTCTGGACAAAAATACGATCAGCCATGCTGTTTCTGAAGAGCATCTTTGTCCTGCTGCATATTTTGACCGCGGCGGCCTGGTTTGGACTGGGGCTTCGACTGGCGGCGCAGGCGCGCCGCGCCCTGGCGCTGGAGACGCAAGCTGCGCAGGCATTGCTTGAGGAAGGAGGGGCGACCGTGCGACTCATGGGCGTTTTTCTGGTCGCCACCCTGATTTTTGGCCTGGGCGCTTTGTTGAGTGGCGGAGGATTTGGCGTTTACGGCGCGCCGTACCACACCAGCTTGCTGCTTTTGCTGGTGCTGATTGGCCTTCAGTGGGGCCTGTTGCGTCCGTCCTGGCAGGGCCTGCAGCAAGTGCTATCCGGTCATGCGCCCGATGCCCAGCAGGCCGAGCGCTATCGCAAACGCATTGCCATGGCGACAGGCCTGGGCCATTTCCTCTGGGCAGTCATCCTTGTGCTGATGTACTGGAATACGCTGGTGGCAGCCTCAGGATAAATGTTGGAACCGGCTTTGCAGCCGTCCCGTTTTTTTCAGTCCAGGCAAACGTAAACCAGAAAAACCCCGGAGCATTATGGCCACCAGACGGATGGAGGAGAGCTGGGAGCGTACTAAAGAGCAGATCCGCGTCATCTGGGGCGACGTTCTGAGCGATCAGGAATTGCAAAAGGCGCGTGGTAATCTGCATGCCATGGTTTCACTGATCCACGAAAAGACAGGCGAGTCTCGCGAAGAGATCCTTCAGAAAATGGAAGCCCTTCTTTAAAAGGGCTCCGGGGGATGTTGCGCTAGCGGGCGATTTTCAAGAAGGCAAAGTTTTAGCTTGCCTTCTCAACGCTGGGGCTATATTGGAAGCACTTTTTTGAGCAATGGAGAAAAGTGAAGCGCAGGTGGCCGGCGAATTCGGCTCACCGCTGACCACGAATAACCCTGTTGTACAAAACTGGATTGCTCAACATCGGGCGTTAATCGAAGCACTGCAACGCCAGGCCGAACAGATCCGGCTGGGCGGCGGGGCCAAACGCATTGAGCGCGAACATCAGCGGGGTAAACTAACAGCACGGGAGCGAATTGCTCGTCTGCTGGACGATCCTGAGGAGTTCTGGGAACTGGGGCTCTGGGCCGGCTATGGGATGTACACGGAGGAGGGAGGGTGTCCGGCGGGTGGTACGGTCATGGGATTAGGACGCGTGAGTGGCCACTTATGCATGATTGTGGCCAACGACGCTACCGTAAAAGCCGGGGCCTGGTTTCCCATTACGGTGAAGAAAAACCTGCGCGCGCAAGAAATAGCCCTGCAGAACCGCATTCCCATTATCTATCTGGTTGATTCGGCCGGCGTTTACCTGCCCATGCAGGATGAAATCTTTCCCGACCGCGATCACTTTGGCCGCATCTTTTTTAACAATGCACGGCTTTCCAGTCTGGGTGTGCCGCAGATCGCGGCCATCATGGGCAGTTGCGTGGCAGGAGGCGCATATCTGCCCATTATGAGCGACGAGGCGCTTATTGTGCAGGGCACTGGATCGGTATTTCTGGCAGGGCCTTATCTGGTACGAGCAGCGATCGGGGAAATCGTCGATGCCGAGACGCTGGGAGGAGCTACTACGCACACGGAAATTTCGGGCGTGACCGACTACAAAATGCCAGACGATGAGACGTGTCTGGAGACAATTCGTCGCCTGATGTCCCATCTGGGCCCGCGCCCGCGGGCCGGGTTTCCCCGCAGCACGCCGCGCCCGCCTGCCTTTCCCCCGGAAGACCTCTATGGGCTGGTGCCGCCTGATCTGCAGCAACCCTACGATATGCGTGAAGTGATTGCGCGCATTATCGACGCGGATTCCTGGACGGAATACAAGGCAGGCTATGGCCAGACCATTATTACCGGCTATGCCCGTATTGATGGCTGGAGCGTAGGTATTGTGGCCAATCAACGGTTGGTGGTACGCAGCCGCCAGGGGGAAATGCAAGTGGGCGGCGTAATCTATTCCGACTCGGCTGACAAGGCGGCCCGCTTCATCATGAACTGCAATCAAAAGCGCATCCCTATTGTTTTCTTCCAGGACGTAACAGGCTTCATGGTCGGGAAACGGGCCGAACACGGCGGTATCATCAAGGATGGAGCCAAGCTGGTCAATGTGGTAGCCAACTCGGTCGTTCCGAAGTTCACGGTGGTTGTTGGGCACTCATTTGGAGCAGGTAACTATGCGATGTGTGGACGGGCCTATGAGCCCCGACTCATGCTGGCCTGGCCAACAGCCCGCATTGCGGTGATGGGCGGCAAACAGGCAGCGCAGACGCTGCTGCAGGTGCAGCTTGGCAAGCTCGAACGCCAGGGGAAGACCCTTTCGGAAGAAGAAAAACAGCAGTTGCTGGAAGAGATTGAGTCGCGCTACGAAGCCCAAACCTCTGCCTATTATGCAGCCGCCCGCCTCTGGGTAGATGCGATCATTGATCCGATAGAAACGCGCCGTTGGATCAGTCTGGGTATCGAGATGGCGGATCACAACCCGGACCTGCCCCCCTTTAACCCGGGTGTGCTTCAGGTCTGACAGGACGGCTTGCTCGGCAGGGGCCGTAGATGTTATATTGGGAAGCCTTTTTTCTGGATTGAAACGAAAACGACACAGCACTCATGGGGAAAGGAGATCGTCGTACGCGGCGCGGTAAAATCTGGCGCGGCACTTATGGGAAGTACCGCCCCAAAAAGAAAAAGAAAAAGAAACAGCAACAGGAAGCTGCGGCGGCGGATAGCCAATAACCAGAGGAGTATTCATTTCAGGCATCCGGGGTTGGCTCCTGCGCTAACCCCGGATGCTTTTTGTTTGCTCTGGATGCGAACTCCTGGGGAGGGGTAGCGACAATCTCAAAGGTATCTACATATCCGTGCAGGTAGCCAATCAGGCCACCGCTGAATGCGCCCAGGGGAACAGTGTAAGCACCGGTGACAAGGACAAGGGCAGGGAGCAGCAGGCAACCCAGCCCTTCACAGTCGCTGGTTAGCAGCAGGGCGGGCGGCACCAGGCCTGCCAGGGAACCAACCAAGATCCCACGCCACAGGCCTGCGCTGCGCCGCCGAAACCGAATCCATTCAATTTCGCGCAGCGCATAGGCTTGTCGGGTCGTGACAAGCGTGTCGGGGCTAAGATGTAACACGCGGGCTTTAAACGTCGGGCCGCTGCGAAGCCGAATGGTGGCTGTATGCCGGCTTCCTAACGCCTCAAGCTGTTTGTACGCCTGGTCTGGCACCCCGGGAGTTAGTTGGTAAGTGCTGGCACAGCCTGTGCTTCCCAAAAGCAGCACCAGTCCCAGCACGACGTACCGCATCGGGGTACAGAGCAGGTTCTGGATGCAGGGTGTATAGATTAAACGCCTGACTCCTTTAGAGGAGCTGCACGCGTCTGGCAGGCCACCGGTCAGGGATCCGGTACCTGCTGGGAAGGCGTTTCGGTCGGCCTGGCCGGGGGCCGTGAGGGAGCGATGTAAAACGTGGTTTCTGAGCCCGACAGGTAACCTACTGCGGCCCCGATCATGGCGCTGAGGGGAATGATAACCAGGCCGGTGGAGATGAGCAGCCCCCCTACGATCGCACCGGCTGCACTTGGCGGATCCGTATCGTCAGCATCGTCATCCTGGTCGATCGTCAGGCCACTCAGGATCAGCAAGCCTCCGAAAATTGCCCCGGTCATTGCGCCTATTCGCATGCCGCGGCTCATCTGGGCCGCGTAATTCCGGAAGCGGATCCATTGTACCTCAGCGAGCGCATACGTACCCTGCGTGGTAACCAGTGAGTCATTGCGAAAATGCAGGGTGCGGCTGGTGAAGCGCTGACCTTTCTTTAACTGGATCGTTGCCGTGTGGTGGCGGGCAAGCTCCCTTGCGCGATAGTAGGGCATGTCATACACGCCCGGCGTCAACTGATAGGTGTACGTGCAGCCTACCCCGAACAAGAGGAGCCAGAGCCCTATCCATTGTATCCAGCGCATGGTTCGGGGTGTTAAGTGATAAGTTCATATCTTACTATGGGTTAATGTAGTGTGAAAATTCTGTGATTGCAATAGTTATCCGGTGCTTTGCATGGCGGCTGCAAGGCCGTTAATGCTTAGAAACAGCGCGCGGCGGAGCAACTCCCGGTCGGCTTCGGGCGCCTGGCGATAGCGTCGCATCAGTTCGACTTGCACTAGGTTGAGCACGTCGGTGTAGGGGTTACGAAGCTGCACGGATTTACGGATGATCGGGTCATGATCGAGCAGCTCTTGCTGATCGGTGATGCGCAGGATAGCCGAGCGGGCGCGCTGGTAGTCCTCTTCGATGAGCCGATGAAAGTCAGTCGGGCCGTTGCCCAGCAGCCGGTCGTAATAGGCGGCGATTTCCAACCGAGCGCGTACCATTTCGCGCTGCGCATTCTGTAAGATGGTTCGGAAGAACGGCCAGGATTGATACCAGGTGCGCAGGGTCTGGAGCTGTTCGGGCGAGGCTTGGAGCAGCTCGTCGAGTGCCTGGCCAATTCCGTACCAACCGGGGATCAGGTAGCGCACCTGCGTCCAGGCAAATACCCAGGGGATGGCGCGTAGGCTTTCAAAGTCCACCTCGTGCGCGCTGCGGCGCGAAACCGGTCGGGATGCGATGGGCAGACGGCTGATCTGCTCGATAGGAGTAATCTGGGTGTACCAGGTCCAGAAGGCGGGAGCGTCGATGAGACGACGGTAGGCGCGCATGGAGCGTTCGGCGAGCGCTTCCATGAGCTGGCGGCGCGTGGCCAGTTCGTCAGGGGCCCTGTCGGCAGCAGGTGGTAGGCCTACGGCGCGCAACATGGCGTTGACGATTTGCTCTAGATGGCGGTGCGCTATTTCGGGCAGGGCATAGCGAAAGGAGATCACTTCGCCCTGTTCGGTGAACCGAATGCGGCCGTTATGCACGACCGGGGGCATGGCCAGAATGGCTTGGTTGGCGCGTCCGCCTCCTCGGCCGACCGTGCCTCCACGCCCATGAAACAGGCGAAAATCGATGCTATGACGGCGACACACCTCGGCCAGTTGTTCCTGCGCCTTGTGCAGCGCCCAGTTGGCCGTCCAGTAGCCACCGTCTTTTGTGCTGTCGGAATAGCCCAGCATAATTTCCTGAAAACCACCCCGGGCGGCTACCTGCATGCGATAGACAGGGTGGCGTAGAATGGATTCGAGCCGATGGGCTGCGGCCTTCAGGTCATCAATGGTTTCAAAAAGCGGCACAAAATCGATCGGGCAGTGCACGTGGCCTGGTTGGCCGCTCTGGACAGGGCGTTCGTAGCGCCAGAGGCCTACCTCCTTAGCCAGCAGCATGGGCTCTAGCAGGTCGCTGACGGTGTGCGTCATGCTGACGATGTAGCTGCCCACGCTGCGGGGATCGAGCTGCACCAGCTCCTGGATGACGGAGAAGGTGTCCAGAACCTGGCGCGTGCTTTCCGAAAGCGGGGCGCCCGGCGGCAAAAGCGGACGAGGATTGGTCAGTTCATGGGCCAGTAGCTCCTGGCGGCGCGACTCAGGCAGCGCTCGGTAGTCGTTCTCCACACCGGCCAGGCGTAATAGTTCGGCGACGGCTTCCTCATGAACACTGCTGTGCTGGCGCACGTCCAGCGTGACCAGATGGAAGCCAAACGTCTGCGCCAGCACCAGCAAACGGTTAAGCCGGCCGTAGCGGGCGATGCGCTCCAGGCCGCAGGCCTCAAGGCAGCGCTGAAGCAGGCGAAGATCGTCAACAAAAGCCTCGGCGGTGTAGGCAGGCGGAGACTGGCTCGGATCGTCCAGGGCTTGCAGCAACGCGTGCAGCCGCCCCATGATGTAGGAAATCTTGAGTCGGAAGGATTCATGCCGGAACTGTCGAAGGACGTGTGGCGGGAGCACAACTTCACGAGCATCGCGAGCCAGCGATCTGCGCAGAGCTTCTGGAGGGGGAACGTAGCGGTCGGACAGGCTAAGCTGCCGCCGGAGCTGACGGAGCTCCTCCATGTACCGCTGGAGTACCAGGCGGCGCTGCGTCAGGGCTGTCCACCGGGTGATTTCGGGCGTAACGTACGGATTGCCGTCCCGGTCGCTGCCAATCCAGGAGCGGTATCGCAGGAAGGGGCGAAAGTCCACGTCCGCATTATAATAGCGGCGCAGCGCCCGGCGCACGTCTTCGTAAATGCGTGGGACAGCCTCCCAGATTGTGCTCTGAATGAAGTACAGGCCCTGCTCCACTTCATCGCGAACGGTGGGGCGTTCCTCGCGCACTTCAGCGGTGCCTAGGAGCAGGGCAATCTGGTTATGGAGGTCCACCAGCAATGCTTCCTGCTCTTCTGGCGTGAGCTGGCATCGACGTTGCCGGGCTAGCAGGTGCGCAATATGTTGTTGCTTATAGAGAATGCTGCGGCGGCGGGCTTCGGTTGGATGGGCGGTTAGCGTGGGTTGAATATCCAGGCGTTCCAGGAGGGCCAGCACCTCGTCAAGGGTCCGTCCCTGTTGCTTCAGGGCGCGAATGGCCTCATCAATTGATTCCGGACGCGGTTGTTCTGGAGTGCTGCGCAGGGCCCGTTCTCGGTTGATCCGAATAATTTCCTGTTGCTCTGCCTGGTTGACCAGATGAAAAAATGCCGTGAAGGCGCGCAGCAGCCAGAGCAGTTCATCATAGGTGGCGCTCTGAATGCGCCGGTAGGCCTGCTCCCGTAGCTCTGGGCGATTTTCGAGGGCCGCCTGCTTGCACAGGCGACGCAGCGTTTCGACCAGCTCCAGCATTTCGGAGCCGGCGGCCTCCTGGATGACCTGGCCCAGCAGGCGGCCCAGCAAATTGACATGCTCGCTGAGCGGTCGTGTGATACCGGTACCTTCCACTTCGATCGGGAGGGAAGCAGGCCTGCTCATCGTAGCGTTTCTTCCAGGGCGGTTGCTGCGTTGGTGCGGGCGTCGCGATATTTGACAATAACCGGTGTGTACAGGGAAAGCCCGTGGGCTTCCCCAAAAGGAGAACGTACGGCGCGGGCGCCAGGCACCACCACTGCATAGGGAGGCACCTCTAATGGTTCGCCAGGCGGCGGGGCCAGTATGCGTTCGTGCACCAGATCGTACAGTTTTGTTGAGCCCGTCAGAATGACACCGGGGGCCAGCACGGCACCTTTACGAATCAGGCATCCTTCGTAGATGCCGCAGCCGCCTCCTACAAACACGTCATCTTCAATGATGACCGGCCGGGCGCCCACCGGCTCCAGCACGCCGCCGATTTGCACGGCGGCCGACAGGTGCACGCGCTTGCCAATCTGGGCACAACTGCCGACCAGCGCATGTGAGTCGATCATGGTCCCTTCATCGACGTAGGCGCCCACGTTCACGTACATGGGCGGCATGCAGACCACGCCGGGTGCCAGGTAGGCGCCGGTGCGAATCGACGAGCCGCCTGGCACCACGCGAATTCGGTCGGCCAGGGTGATCGGCTTCAGGGGGTACGTGTCTTTATCGAAGAAGGGAAAGCGTTCCGTAGAATAATCGACCAGCCGTCCAATTCGAAAGCCAAGTAGAATTCCCTGTTTGACCCAGGGATGGGTAATCCAACGGCCGTCTTCAGCAGGCGTAGCTGCTCGAATGGTGCCCTGGTTCAGTCCTTCGAGCAGTTCATCGAACGCTTCCCGAGCGGCGCGTTCATCCAGCGATTCCGTGGGCTGGGTAGCCAGTGCTTCGATGCGCTGGCGCAGCGTTGCGTAAAGCTCAGTCTGCATTGCTTCCAGTGTTTGCCTCATGGACTCCAGAAGTTGTAACGCGCATGTGGGAGCACGAGGAGGCTCTCCGTTGTTCAGGGGCAGGAAGGTGCTGTCGTGCTGGAGTATTTTCGGCCGTAATCCGTCAGTCAGGCAGTTGTCAGGAAGGCTTCAAACGCCTCAAGCACACGGCGGCGGGTTGCTTCGTCAGGCGGTACCAGGGGCAGGCGCAGGACGTCTTCGATCAGGCCCATGGCGTGCAGGACTGCCTTGATGGGGATGGGGTTGGTCGCGTAGAAACAGGCGCGCATGGCCGGCAGCAACTCGAAGTGCAGTTTGCGTGCTTCTTCGAAACGGCCTGCCAGGCCGGCCCGCACCAGCGCGGTAAAGCGTTCAGGCAGCGCATTGCAGACGACTGAAATTACCCCGTCAGCGCCCAGCGCCAGCAAGGGCAGCGTGATTTCGTCGTCGCCTGCGTAGACGGCCAGCTTGCGCGGTCGATGGGCCAGGATGTCACCGATCTGGGCCAGGTTGCCCGACGCTTCCTTGATGCCAACCACTGTAGGTATTTCTTCTGCCAGTTGCAGAACGGTTTCGGCAGTCATGTTGAATCCAGTGCGGCCGGGCACATTGTAGAGGATCAGGGGAGTGTCCACCGCTTCTGCGATGGCGGCTACGTGGGCTCGAAAGCCTTCCTGCGGGGGCTTGTTGTAATAGGGGCCTACAATCAAGAGGCCGTCGGCGCCGGCTCGGGCAGCCTCGCGCGAAAAGATCAGACTTTCGCTGGTTGAATTATTGCCCGTTCCTACAATGACGGGCACGCGTCCGTTCACGTGCTCCAGCGTAAGTTCGACAATGCGACGGCGTTCTTCGGGCCAGATGGTGGCGTTTTCCCCTGTGGTTCCCAGTACGACCAGGGCATCGACGCCGCCTTCGATCTGGCGGTCGATCAGCCGTCGCAGGGCAGGTTCGTCCACGTTGCCGTCGCGCGTAAAGGGCGTTACCAGAGCAGGAGCGGTTCCTCGAAATACCGGTTGTGCAGCCATGGTATTCAGCGCGGGTTGGTTTCAGAGGATATATGCAGCCATTCGTGCAGCATATCATCGAGCGAGAAGAATCCGCGGCGGCCTACAAGCCATCGGGCGGCCTGCAGGGCACCGGCGGCAAAGCCGTCGCGGCTATAGGCGTGATGCTCGAGCGTCAATTCATCAAAAGGTCCACAGATGCCAATGGTATGGCGACCAAAGACCTGACCGGCCCGTGTTGAAGTTACATGCAGCGCATTGGATGCGATGCGCCCATGCTGCGTTTCGGTTTCAATGCGGGTTTTGCGCGAGAGGCCGTCCACGATCAGGTGGGCCAGCATGAGCGCCGTACCGCTTGGGCTGTCGGCCTTGCGGGTATGATGGACTTCATGCACGTAGAGGTCATAATCGGGCAACTGTTCCAGCAAAGGCAGCAGTTGCTTCAGGATGTGCTTGAGCAGGGCTATGCCCAGCGAAAAGTTAGGCGCATAGAGGAGTGCAGTGCCGCTGGCCTCGACCAGCCGGCGCACTTCCTCCAACTGGTCGTACCAGCCCGTAGTGCCGATTACGGCCGGGACGTGCCAGCGGCAGTAGGCGTCGATGTGCGCGCGCACCACGTGCGGCAGCGAGAAATCCATGACCACGTCGGCGCCGTTCAGCACCGATACGTCGGCATGGACCGGCAGCGGATGTGCCGTGTTAAACCGCGCCACAATTTCATCGCCTTGTTGCCGGGCCAGGCGCTCAATGGCCTGGCCCATGTTGCCGGTTCCTACCAGAGCCAGTCTCATACAGATGCTGCGTTTGGGGTAACCGAGGAGGTTGGGTTGGCGGCATCGGCTGGCAGAAAGATTTCGCGAGCTGGCGGCCGTCGATTGTAGTGCGAGCTCATGACCGCGCCGTAGGCGCCTGCCTGGGCAATCAGGAGCACGTCGCCTTCACGCGTGTCAGGCAGCCGGCGGCTGTGCCCCAGCACGTCACCTGACTCGCAGATGGGACCCACTACTTCGACAGTCTGCGTAGCCGGTTCCTCCAGTCGGGTTAGATTAACAATTTCGTGGTAGGCGCCGTAGAGAGCAGGTCGAATCAGGGAATTCATGCCTGTTTCAATGCCTACGTAGCGCACGCCTCCTTTTTCTTTGACCTGCGTGACGCGGGCCAGCAGCACGCCGGCTTCAGCTACGAGAAAGCGGCCGGGCTCTATCCAGAGTTCGAACCGGGGGTGTGCTGCTTTAAAGCGGTGCAGATGCGTCTCGACCGCCTTGAGGTCCAGGCCAGGCAAGCCGGTTCGGTCCGGGACGCCCAGGCCGCCGCCTACGTCGAGGTAGCGCACGTCAGGAAAGTATGTTTCGGCCAGTTCGGCCAGGAATAGCGCGGTTTCGGCCCAGGTTTCCGGCAGCAGGATGCCGCTGCCCACATGGGCATGCAATCCCACGATGCGCATGTTCAGCTCCTCGGCCAGCTTCTGCAGACGTCTGGCCTGGGCAGGAGCGATGCCAAACTTGGACTGGGCGCCGGCGGTGCGCACGTAGCGATGGTGTCCGTCGCCGCGTCCGGGATCAAACCGCACCAGTACCGTGCGGCCGCGGAAAAGCTTGGGCCAGGCTTCCAGGGGGTACAGGTTATCCAGCGTTACGAACGCTTCTAAATCAAATCCGCGGCGATATTCATCGGCCGGGGCAAAGTTGGGCGTAAAGAGGAGTCGTTCAGGGGGCAGGTCTGGAAAGAGTTGACGCACGTGGGCCAGTTCGTTGGCCGATACGCATTCAAAGCCAAGGCCCGCTTCATAGAAGAGGCGCAGTACGTCCGGGTGGTCGTTTGCTTTGAGCGCGTAGAAGAGGCGGTCGACGGAGGCAAGGCGCCGCAGCGCTTCGATTTGTGCGCGCAGTGTGCCTTCGTCGTACACATAACAGGGCGCCTGCGTCTTGGCCAGACTGATCAGCTCGTGGCGACGGCGGTGCCACCAGGGACGGGAGGTTGCAGGCTTGGTGGGAGGGGCGAACAACTCGCGCCAGGTAGGCCCGAAAAGGGTATCGGACTCCACGTGACCGAACAATTCGGCATGCAGCCGCCGCACCAGGCGTTCGGCCTGGTCTTCGTCGACGACAAAGCTGAAGTTCAGATCGCTGGCAGCCTGCGAGATCAAGTACACGTGGTGTGCCGCAAAAATTTCGAAAGCCGGGGTCAGTTCATCCAGCAAGGCGCGGACGTGACGCCCGACCAGGCTTACCACGGCACAGGGGGCAATCACGCGAGCCTGACAGTAGGCGCTGAGATCTTGCACCAGGGCATCGAGCTGGGCAGGCTGCAGCGCATTGGCCAGGGGATCGAGCGAGACCGTAACGTTTGTTTCGCTGGTGGCGATCAGATCGATAGAAAGTCCGTGTCGCTTGAAGACACCAAACACGTCGGCCAGAAAGCCTACTTGCTGCCACATGCCGACGGTGTCCATCGACACAAGGGTGATGCCTGTCTTGCAAGAGATCGCTTTTACGCGCGGATTGACATCCGGGGGATTGGCCGAAACGATGGTGCCTTCCAGTTCAGGATGATCCGTGCATTTAATGTGTAGTGGAATCCCATAGGCGCGTACAGGCTCCAGGCATCGAGGATGCAGCACGCGAGCACCGGTAATGGCCAGTTCCTGGGCTTCATCGTAGTCGAGATGCCGCAGCAGACGGGCCGAAGGAATCTGGCGGGGATTGGCAGTAAACATGCCTGGCACGTCGGTCCAGATCTCAAGCCGCTCTGCCTGCAACTTGGCAGCCAGGTAAGCGGCCGACGTGTCCGATCCACCTCGGCCAAGCAACACGGTTTCGCCTCGGCGATTGCGGGCAATGAACCCCTGCGTTAGCAGAACGTCGGCCGGGATCGCAGCCAGACGGGCCTGCAATGTTGCATCTGGCTGATAATCGCAGGTAACAGACAGGTAGCGGCGCGCTTCGTTGCCATGGGGTTCGTCGAGGGCCTCCAGCAGCTCTCGGGCATCCAGCCATTGCGTGGCAAGGCCCACCTGGTTCAGGTAGGCTGCCCCCAGGGTGGTAGCCATCAGCTCGCCCATCGCCATGACGCGGGCCTGGAGTCGCGGCGTGACGTCGCGCACCAGGGCGGTTCCCATGGTAATGCGCGCGAGCTCTTCAAAGTAGGGGTGCAGCAAGGATTCGACCTCCAGGCCCAGGGCCCGGCCCAGTTCCAGATGGGGCTGGCGGATGGCTTCCAGGGCTGCTTCGCCGCGTCCGGCCATAGCCTCGGAGAGCAGTCGATCCAGCGCATTCGAGATGCCAGAAAGGGCCGAGCACACCACCACCGGCCGCAACCCTTCGGTCAGCCGATGGCGCGCGATGCGGGCAATGGTTTCCCAACGCGCAGGGGTTGAAACGCTTGTTCCACCGAATTTCAGAACAATCCAGCGTGGTACTGCCATGTCGGTGCGTTTGGTTACCATCAGGGGCTCAGCTCGTCCGCCAGAGTGCCTGGTGGCGCTGTTACTAGACAGCAGGCGTCTTTAGAATAGGCACAATTGGCCTTGGAAGGAAACTTTTTGGAGAAAAATATCACATCGCAACATAATTTGTTATATTTATAACAAAAAGGTCAAATCGGCCCATGCGGAAGGTATCCGAGGCAGTGCAGGCCCTGATTGAGGTCAACCCGGCCTTGCAGTTTGGATTGCATCATCGATTGCTGAATTTAAGTCAGGTAGCCCGTTTTATCTGTCCGTTGGTGGCGGCGCGCGTGCGCAAGCCGGTGCGTCCGTCGGCTGTGCTCATGAGCTTGTCTCGGTTGCAGCGACGTTGGGAGGCGCAGCAGCCGGCTCCGCAGCGGCGGTTTCGGGTAGACCGGATCAACGTGCAAGGGGGGTTGTGTGCGTTAACGTTGCCCAAGCAGGTGGCGACGCTTCGCGAGTTGGCCGAACTATTCGGTCGGGTGCAGGAGGAAGGAGGGTATCTAACGCTGACAGAGGGCGTTAGCGAGGTAACAGTCATTCTGGAGCAGCGGCATTTGGCGCTGGTGCCCGATGTGCTCAGCGTAGCTCCGCGTCGGGTGTACCATAATCTGGCCGGATTGGGTGTCAAATTTCAGGAAACGTATCTGGAGACGCCGGGCCTGCTCTACCAGCTCTTGCAGCAGCTTGCGTTGCAGAACATCAATGTCGTTGAGGTAGCCTCAACGACGACGGAGTTCAACATTTACTTAGATGACCGGGACGTGCAACTGGCCTTTGAGTCGATTTACAACCGATTTATCCGCGAGGCTTCATGACGGCCAGGCGACCCCACGTGCTGGGCATTGACGATGCGCCGTTTGAGCGCGAACGGGACAAGGTGGTCCCTATTGTGGGGGTGATGATGGAGGGGGCAACGCTTGTTGAGGGCGTAGCGATCACGCGGTTTCCGATTGACGGCGCCGGAGCAACGGACTTTCTGGCCGGGTGGATTCAGACGTTGCGCTGGAGGCCATCGTTGCAGGCAGTTGTGCTGGGGGGCATTACCCTGGCGGGTCTGGGAGTGGTGGACCTGGTAGCGCTATCGGAGCAACTCGCGCTGCCGGTGTTGGCAGTGACGCGGCGTGATACAGCCGGCAGTGAGCTGGCCGACGCGCTTCAGGCGGCCGGATTGGAAGACCGTCTGGCTATTCTGGAGCGTACGCCTCCGGCCGAACCCATGGGGAAGGGGTTGTATGTGGCCTGGGCCGGGACGGATGCCTTTGAGGCCAGGCAGCTTGTGCAGGCTATGCTGCACAAAGCGCGTCTGCCCGAGCCGCTTCGCATCGCCCATTTGATTGGGGCGGCACTTGTTCGGGGCCAGTCGCGCGGGCGGGTATAAAAAAGCCGCACCCCTGTGCGGGTGCGGCTTGCCTTCCGGGACGGCGATGTTCAGGGGGTAGAGACGAGCGGAGAAGCGCCATCGCCTGCAGGTTCGAGAACCTCCTCCTGTTCCTGATGGTACCGGAAGCGGGCGAGAATTTGCGACAGTTGCTCCAGGCGCTGGCTCAGATGCTCAAAGCGCGTTCGGATGTTGTGGGTGCTGCGCGAGATTTCTCCGATGGCTTCAGTGATGATGACCACGTTTCGGGCCATTTCGTCGCTGGTGCCTGCCTGTTGCTGACTGGCCGCGGCAATCTGCGTGACGAGATCCATTGTCTCCCGGGCATTTTGCAGCAGTTCGCCAAATTTCTGGCGCATGGTTTCGGCCTGTTCCAGGCTGGTTTCTAGTTCGGCATAGCCGCGTTCCATGGTCTCAACGGCCGTTTCGGTTTCCTGCTGCACCCGTAGGATCATGTCGGTAATTTCCCGGGTGGCTTCGGCTGTGCGTTCGGCCAGGCGGCGTACTTCGTCGGCTACCACGGCAAAGCCGCGACCCGACTCGCCTGCGCGGGCGGCCTCGATGGCTGCGTTGAGTGCCAGCAGGTTGGTCTGGTTGGCAATTTCTTCGATGACGGCGACAATCTTGCCGATCTGCTCACCCGACTGCCCCAGTTGCCGTACGCTTTCAACGGACTGGCGCAGCGTCTGGGCAAGCCGATGAATGCTGGTGATGGTCTGTTCGATCGCTGCCTCGCTTTCCTGCGCGGTAACCTGGCTGCGCTGGGCTACCTGAGCAGCCTGGCCGGCACTTTCGGCGTTCGATTCGGCTGTGCGCGCCATTTCTTCAACGGCGGCAGCAACTTCGCTGGACTGCTGCGATTGCTGGCTGGTCTGGTCCACAAGGGTTTCAGTCGCCTGCAGAATATCGTAGGTGTTTTCAAGGAGCTCCTGCATAACGTCTCGGACGCCTGCCAGCATGGCTTCGAGCTGGCGGGCAGCCGTGTTAAAGCCCTCAAAGAGCTGCTGGAACAATGCCTGCGCCTCTTCGGCCGTAGGCGTATCTTCCTGATGGACGTGCATGCGGACCGTCAGATCGCCCTCCGCAAATTGCTGCATGCGCTCCATCATGTAGGCAACGTGCGTCTCAAGGGCCTGCTTCTGCGCTTCGATATGGGCTACGGCCTCTTGGATGCGTTGCGCCTGCTGAGCCTTTTCGGATTCAAGCAGGGAAATTGTTTGTTCCACCGTATCGGCCAGGGTGTCCAGCGCAATGCCTACATGACTGATTTCATTTTCGCTTTCCTGCTCGTGCGTCCGAGCACTCCAGTCACCTTCGCGGAGTTTCTGTGCTACGCTGGCAATCTTTTCAATGCGTTGGCTGAGCAGCAGGCTGCCGCGGCGCGCCAGAATGAGCAGGAGGCCAATCCCGAACAGATTCAAGAGGAATAGCTTCAGGGTTAGCATGTAAACGTCGGCAAACGCCGTCTTTTTCGGAATCTCAAAAGCCATAATGAAGGGACCACTGCGCGCTTTCTGATAATGACCGATGACCTCCCCGTGATGCGCTGTGCGAACAATGCCAAAGAACTGGTCGCTTGCTTCTAACTTCTCTGCAATGTAGGGATAGGTGGGAATTTCGTTCGTTTTAGTATGGACGATTTCGCGTCCTTCCAGGGTAGTCAGGAAAAAGCGCGTTCCTGCAGGCAGGTGCTCGGCTTCCTGGTTCATCCAGTCGAGCAGATACTGGATAACGATCTCAATGCCTACGAGACCCACGGTCTGGCCCTGGCGTGACCGGACGGGGTATAGCACGAGTTGGTGATAGTGATCCTTTTCTTCGAACCCAAAAAAGTCTGTTAACAGGGGTTGTTGCAGGGCCTGCTCAAAGTAGGAAGAGGCCCGAATGGAATGGCCTTCGTGCGCCTTCTGGGCTTGTCCGTGCGGGGGACTGAGCACAACGGTGCCCTCCTGATCGATCAGAAAAATGTGATGATATTGCCCCCATTTAGCCTCCTGTAATTGCTGAAGCAACTGCTGGACGGCTGCTGTGCGCCGTGGAGACTTTCTATAGGCAAACCATGAGATAACAGAGGGATGAGTGGCAATAGAGTGGGCATCTTGCAGCGCATGCTGATAGAACTTGTCAATTGCATGGTCTTTGGTCTCGGCCACCAATCTGAAGGTTCGTTCGATCTGCTTTTTCGTATTGCGCTGCACGTTCCATAAGACCACGCCGGTGAAGATCAACATGGGGGGCACAGTCAGCAGCAGCGTAAACCATATAATCTGCTTCCGGATGGACTTCTGGGAAAACCGCGAGATCAAGTGCCGCATGGTGGTGGCAGGTTGTAGGTGGGTGGGAACACAATCGCTCCCTTTCTATCGGCCATTCTGGCCGGTTTTAAATGGCAAAAAATGGAACCTGCGGCCCAGAAGTCGAAGTGCCTGTGCCGGCACATATGCGTTTGCGCGGAAGTTCTGGCTGGAATATTCTGTTCAACCTGCTATAAATGAAGCAGATGGGAGGAGACTGTTTAAGCAGGCCGCTGTACGTAAAATGGGTGGGTGGTATGCGTGACCCGGCAAAGCGGGTCCGGTGTTTGCGGGGACCACGCGATGTGCCAGGTGCTGATAGCGTAGAAATGCTGCACCATCTACAAGGAGTATGGAATCGCTGCTTTTACGCATGTTAAGGATCGGGTGGTGTTTCTGGCTGGGATGGGCGGTGCCGGTATGGGGGCAGCATTTCCCCAGGCTGGCTACAGAGCCGATCCTCTTTGGTCCCTTCCATTTGCCGGTTGATCAGTTTGGCGCTCCTTTCAGCGGGACGCTGGTGCTGTTGCGGGATACGGCGCATGCCCGGCACGTGCTTGAGGCGGCCCGGGCGCAGGGGATGCAGTTGATTATCAATCTGGCCGGGAGTCGGGCTACCTTTCAGGATGTGGACGGGGCGTTCAGTCTGGAGCGGTTCCGGCAGCGCCTGGAGCGATGGGTGTCGTTTGACTTTACGCCGTACGTCTCGGACGGCGTAATTCTCGCCCACATGCTGTTTGACGAACCCCACGACCCCAACAACTGGAATGGTGAGACGGTATCGCCAGCAATGGTTGACTCGGCGGCGGCCGTGAGCAAGCAGTTGTTTCCGACGATGGCGACCGCGGTCGGTTCGCCTCCGTCCTATCTCTATCAGGGGGCGCCGTTTGCCTTTCTGGATTTTGCCTTTGCGCAGTATGCGGTCCGGAAAGGGGATATTACCGAGTGGTTGAATCGCGAAGTGCAGCGGGTCCAACAGGCCGGGCTTCAACTGCTGCTGAGCATCAATGTGCTGGCGGGAGGCAGTCAGGGCGCTATGACGCCGGCGGAGCTGCGACAGTTTGGACGTGCCCTTGCGCTTGCGCCGCACAAGCGGGCTCTGTTGCTCTGGAAATGGGAGGCCGGTTATTTCGGGCAGGTGGACGTGCAGCAGGTTTTGGAGGAAATAGCCCAGACGCTTCGGGGAGGTGTTACGGCGGTTGCTCCACGCAAGGAGGCACCGGCAGCAGGAATACTGGTCTATCCGCAGCCGTTCCGCCAGACGCTCCGGGTGCGATTCTGGATGCCTGAGCCTGCTCCGGTGCGCGTGCAGCTTTTTGACGTGCTGGGCCGTGAGGTGCAACGCGTAACTTATGGCAGGCGCGAAGCTGGAGAGCAGGTGCTCGTGCTGAAGGCAGTAGGGCTTCCGGATGGGGTCTATGTGCTGCGTCTTTCAGCAGGTCGCCTTCAGGCCACGCAGCGCATTGTGCACCGTCAGATGCCCTGAGGGGCTGCGCAGCGCCACGTTACGGTGGGCAAGGAGGGGGCGGCTCCGGCACGGGCTGTCCGATAAGTGCCGCTGCCAGGCGGGGAAGCACCTCGCCGGTGCGCCCTTCCAACCGCAGCGTAGCGAGGGCATCCCCACGCGTGGGCCCCAGGTTTACAATCACAACAGGTTTGGCCTGGCGCGCTGCCTCCAGCACGAACCGATAGCCTGAATAGACCGCCAGCGACGAGCCGGCGACCAGCAGCGCCTCGGCAGCAGCAACAATCTGGCGAGCCGCTTCTACGCGGTCACGCGGCACATTTTCGCCGAAAAAGACCACATCGGGTTTCAAGATGCCGCCGCAACGGGGACAGTCGGGTACCCGGAAGTGTGCGGTAAGGGCGCGAGGAAGGTCGGCATCGCCATCTGGGGCCAGTTCGGCTGCCTGTTCGGTCCATCCGGGATTCAGGTTCAGCAACCACTGCTGGAAGGCTGCGCGGGGAATGGTGTATTTACAGGTCAGGCAGCGCACCGTCGCCAGGTTCCCATGCAGTTCCAGAACACGTCGACTACCTGCTTTGTGATGCAGACGATCTACGTTCTGCGTGATGAGGCCGGTGAGCAGGCCAGCCCGTTCGAGCCAGGCCAGCGCATAGTGCCCCGGGTTGGGTTGGGCCTTAGCAAGGCGTGGCCACCCCAGGGTACTGCGCGCCCAGTAGTGCGCGCGTGCGGCTGCATCGGTCAGGAACGTCCGGTACTGAATGGGACGTCGGGCGCGGCGACGCGTGCCTTCGCCGCGATAATCGGGAATACCTGATTCGGTGCTGCATCCGGCGCCGGTGAGCACGGCAATACGTCGGTTGCGCAGGTGAGTTACAAGCGCCTGAAACGTAGACGAGGTCGGGTACATAGCGGAGGGATCTCCGGTGTAAGTCCGGCCGTTCCGTTTCAGGGCAATATAGTACGGGTTAGGAGGAACGTCCCATGTCGATAGATCAAGGAAAGAGAAAGTTCGTGCGGCCTCGGATTGCCATAACGCTGGGCGATCCGAATGGTGTCGGTCCGGAGATTGTATTAAAGTGCCTGTCTGATTCTCGTCTGATGAAATTTTTTGATCCGATTATTGTCGGATCGGTCGATGTGCTTCGCCAGCATGCTGAGGTGTTGGAGCTGCCATTGCCGGAGGTGCACGTGGTGGAGACTGTACCTGAGCGGCTGGCGCCCGGGCGACTGGTGGTGGTGGACGTGCGTGAGGGAAAAGCGCTCAGGGTGACATTTGGCAAGATCACGCCAGAGGGGGGAAAGCTGGCCATGGCATCGGTGCGGCGGGCAGTGCAGCTCTGCCTGGATGGAAAGGTTGATGCGATGGTAACGGCCCCTATTTCGAAAGAGGCCATCTCGCTGGCCGGCTATCGGGATCCGGGGCACACTGAGTTTATTGCTCGGTTGACCGGTACCCGACGATATACCATGATGATGGTGTCGGACGAGTTGCGTATCGGATTGGTGACCGGCCACATCCCTATCTGGGATGTTCCTAAGCGGGTTACGCGCCCGGCGATTCTGGAGACGATTGAAATCATTCACGATAGCCTGGTGCAGGATTTCGGGATCGACCGGCCCAAGATGGCTGTGCTTGGCCTGAATCCGCATGCAGGAGACGGTGGGGTGTTGGGACGAGAAGAGAATGAGACGATCATCCCAGCTCTCGAGGAGGCTCGTCGGCGCGGCTACCTGGTATTCGGACCGTTTCCAGCCGACAGCTTTTTCGGGATTGGCGCCTACCGGCTCTATGATGCGGTGCTGGCCATGTACCACGATCAGGGACTGATTCCATTCAAGACGCTGGCTTTTGAAAGCGGCGTCAACTACACGGCTGGCCTGCCCATTGTGCGCACCTCGCCGGATCATGGTACGGCCTACAACATTGCCGGGCAGGGCAAGGCGTCGCCGGGAAGCATGCGCAGCGCCATCTATCTGGCCATTGACATTGCCCGCCGCCGCAGAGAGCGGCACGAAGCGGCAACGACGGCTTCTTCGGCAGCAGCGTCATGAGCGCAGGTGTTCGGGTGCAGGAGGTGGTGCCCTATAGTTTACTGGCGCGCGGGTACGACGCCGTGATGCACTACGTCGATTATGCGGCGTGGGCGCGCTATGTGCATCGCCTGATCCGGCGTTTTCTACCGGAGGCGCGGGTGGTGCTTGAGCTTGGATGTGGGACCGGCTCGCTGGCGCTGCATCTGCAACCGCTGGGGCCTTATAGTTACCGGGCCAGTGATCGCTCGGCCGCCATGCTGGAGGTGGCTCGGGAAAAGGCCGCCCGCATGGGCAGTCCGGTTGTTTTTGAACAGGCCGATTTTACCAGGTATTGCGTGGCAGAGCCAGTCGACGTGGTCTTGTTGCTCTACGACGGGCTCAACTACCTTCTAGAGCCTGAAAAAATTCAGGCGCTGTTTCGGTGCACCTGGCAGGCGCTTCGGCCGGGTGGTTTGTTTATCTTTGATCAGAGCACGCCGATGAATTCGCTGGCGCACGAAGCAGACTTCGACGACGAAGGCGAAACCAATGCGTTTCGCTATGTGCGCCGGAGCCACTATGATCCAGCGTTGCGGTTGCACACGACAATCTTTGAACTGGAGGTAGAGGGCAAGGTATATCGCGAACGGCACCTGGAGCGAGCCTACACGTTGCAGGAAATCAAGTCGCTGTTGTTGGCGCAGGGCTTTCGCATTGAAGCAGCATACGATAACTTTTCGCTGCGCCCGGCTACGGAACGCTCGGAGCGCATACACTGGGTGGTTCGTCGTCCTGCATAAAGCTATCGCGCGGCCGTGATTGTCTTTCGAAATGTCTGCATTTCGTATCCTCTGCCGGATGGCCAGCAGCGTCCGGTATTTGAGAATCTTTCGTTTGAAATTCAACGGGGCGAGCATGTCTATTTGATTGGCCCGACCGGAAGCGGCAAAACCACGCTCATGCGGCTCATCTACATGGATCTGTTTCCGGACGCGGGCTACTGTCAGGTAGGAGACTACCGCTCCGACCGAATCAAACCGACAGAAATTCCCTACTTGCGCCGCACGCTGGGCGTGGTGTTTCAGGACTTCCAACTGCTACCCGACCGCAACGTATATGAAAACGTGGCTTTTGCGCTATATGTAACCGGAAGACGGGGAGCTGAAGTAAAAACCCGGGTGCTGCAAGCGCTTGCGCTGGTAGGCTTGAGCCATAAGCGGCGGCGCTATCCGCACGAGCTCTCCGGTGGAGAGCAGCAGCGCGTGGTGATTGCCCGGGCAATTGTAAACGATCCCTGGATTTTGCTGGCCGATGAGCCAACAGGAAACTTAGACCCACGAGTGGCTGACGAGATTATGGAATTGCTGCTCAGCCTGCATCGCCAGGGGATGACGCTTCTGATGGCTACGCACGACTATCGTCTGGTTAAAAAATATCCGGCACGTACGCTGGCGATTCTGAACGGTCAGCTTGTCGAAGTCGATCCCCATACGCTTTGAGGGGCGGTTCTTTTGGTGGCAGATTGCTATATTAGGCCGAGTTTTGTTGGGGCCGGGCAATGAATGCCTGCAAGCAGGAGCGCCCGGCTCAGCAGCGTGATCTGAAAACCAAGGGCAAGCAAACCCATGGAGCTTTTTAGTCACGTAATTGAGCAGCTAAATAGTTGGCTGGCACCGGTTCTGGTGGTTGGGTTGCTGGGAGCGGGTTTATTTCTGACCTTGCGTTTACGCTTCATTCAACTGCGCAAGCTGGCGCATGGCTTTGCAGTAGCCTCTGGGAAGTATGACAATCCCGATGAACCGGGCGACGTCCCCCACTTTCAGGCGCTGACGACAGCGCTTTCGGCTACGGTGGGCATTGGCAACATTGCAGGCGTGGCAATTGCGATTCATATCGGCGGGCCGGGGGCGCTTTTCTGGATGTGGGTGACCGCTTTTCTGGGCATGGCCACCAAGTACAGCGAGGTAACACTGGCCCTGCACTACCGCGTACCTGTTGAATCGGACGGCAAGGTCTGGGCTGGCTCGGTGGCCGGTGGACCCATGTACTACATCGAAAAGGGGCTGGGCTGGAAGCCGGTGGCCGTCTTTTTTGCCTTTATGCTCATGATCACTTCGTTCATGACCGGCAATGCGATCCAGGCCAATACCATTGCAACCCAGGTGCGGGATACATTCGGCATTGAGACCTGGATCACCGGTCTGGTTACGGCCACCCTGGTAGGGCTGGTCATCATCGGGGGCATTCGCCGCATTGGTGCGGTAACGGGCGTGCTGGCTCCGCTCATGGCGGGTCTGTACGTAACGGGGGCGCTGCTGATCATTTTTGCTAACCTGGAGCACGTGCTCCCTGCTTTTGGAACGATCTTCCGCGAAGCCTTTAACCCGACCGCGGGCGTGGCCGGGACCGGCATGGGGGTATTGCTGACCACGCTCACCTATGGCGTGCAGCGCGGGCTTTTTTCCAACGAAGCCGGGCAGGGCTCAGCGCCTATAGCCCATTCAGCGGCTCGAACAGATGAGCCGGTCTCCGAAGGTGTGGTGGCGTTGCTGGAGCCGTTTATCGACACGCTGGTTATCTGCACCATGACCGGCCTTGTGATCGTGATTACCGGTGTCTGGAATGAGCGCGTGCCCACTACGCTGCCGCTCAACGATGTGAACATCACGTACGTCACCGGTAACGACGAGATCGGCTACACGCGCGTGGCCACGCCTGATTCGGTGCGGTATGTGGACGGGCGGCCGGTGGAGGGGCAGCCGCAACTGGCTTACTTCGAGGTAGGTGTGCCGCGGCTGTTCGTGGATGAGGCCCAGACGCAGCCCTTTACGGGTACCATCTATCCGTTGCAGGCGCAGGCGCGTGGTGACGATGGGCAGCGCTACACCCGGCTTTACGGCGATGCGGTGCGGAGCAGTGCGCCGCTAACCACCCTCGGATTTGAGCGCGGGCTGTCGGCGCTGGGACTGGGGGGCGTTGGCCGCTACATCGTGCTGCTAAGCGTGCTGTTGTTTGCGATTTCGACGGCTATTTCCTGGAGTTACTACGGTGATCGCTGTGCTTACTATCTGTTTGGCACGAAGGGCATTCTACCCTACAAGACCGTTTTCCTGATCATGCACTTTCTGGGCGCTGTGGTGGCCGTGACTACTGTGTGGGATGTAGGCGATGTGGCCCTGTCGCTGGTGACGCTGCCCAACGTAATCTCCCTGGTGTTGCTTTCAGGGACGCTCAAGAAGCTTACCGATAGCTATTTTGAACGGCAACCCTGGAAGGAAGACTACGAAGCGCATCGGCGCTGGGTAGAAACGCGCAGGCGCAAGCAACAGGGAGGGGAAACGCAATAGCCATGAGCACGCTGACCGTCGTTGATCACCCCTTGCTGAAGCGTGATTTAACACTGCTCCGGCGACGGGAGACCACGCACGGGCAGTTTCGGCAGATTGTGGCCGAAGCGGCTGCCATTCTGGCCTACGAGGCGCTGCGGGACCTGGCCGTCGAACCGATTCCTATTGAGACGCCTCTGGAGCCCACCACCGGCTATCGGGTGGCCGAGGAGATTGTGGTGGTTCCTATTCTGCGGGCCGGACTGGGGATGGTAGATGGTTTTGTGCGCTTTGTACCGGAGGCGCGGGTGGGGCATCTGGGCATGCAACGCGATGAGCGTACCAAGCAGCCGGTCGATTACTACAGCAATATTCCGGGCGGCATCGAAGCAGCGCGGGTGTTTGTGGTCGATCCCATGCTAGCTACCGGCGGCAGTGCAGTGCAGGCGATCCATCACCTGAAAGCCCATGGAGCCCGGCGCTTTACGTTTGTCTGTTTGATTGCCGCACCAGAAGGGATTCGAGCCCTTCAGGAAGCGCACCCGGACGTGCGTATTGTTACGGCAGCCATAGACCGCGGGCTGGATGAAAATGCGTTCATTCGGCCAGGGTTAGGGGATGCCGGCGACCGCATCTTCGGAACCGGAGGATAAAGCCGACATGCGTGCACGCACCATTGTCTGGTTGCTGGGAATCATGCTCGGGCTGACCCATGCCGTAGCGGCGCAGCCGCATCTACGGGTGCCCGGCCTTGTGTTGAAGGACCTGCCCTTTACGGTGACCCTGGAGGGTGTCGCGTCCGATAGCGGTTATGCTGTGCACGTAGCCGGCCAGACGTATGCCCTGAAGCTAATCGATGGCGTCCTCAAAGCCGACAGCGTGCGGGCCATGCGCAGCGGTCGGGTTGCGGTGGTGCTGACGCGGGGAGATCGGGTGCTGGCTCAAGCCGAAGTGCGGGTGTTGCCGGGGTGGACCTCGGTGTTGCCGCCTCTGCTGGCCATTGTCATTGCCCTGTTGTTTCGGCGGGTTGTGCCTGCGCTGTTTCTGGGAATCTGGCTGGGGGCCTGGCTGGCCGTCGATTTTTCGCTTGCCGGTCTATGGCAGGGGCTGCTCGACACGTTCGATGTGTACGTCCGCAACGCGCTGGCTAACCCGGATCATGCAGCCATTGTGCTTTTTTCGCTGATGATCGGGGGAATGGTGGGGATCATTTCAAAAAATGGGGGGATGCAGGGCGTGGTCAATCGCATCGTGCGCTGGGCCAGCGATCCCCGGCGTGGCCAACTGGCTACAGCCGTGCTGGGGCTACTGATTTTCTTCGATGACTATGCCAACACGCTGGTGGTGGGCAACACCATGCGGCCCGTCACCGACCGCCTTCGCATCTCTCGCGAAAAACTGGCCTACATTGTCGATTCAACCGCAGCTCCGGTCGCTGCGCTGGCTTTCGTGACAACCTGGATCGGCTATGAAGTGGGACTGGTTGGAACCGCCGTGGCCCAGCTTCCCGGCTATGATGAGAGTGCGTATTCCATTTTTCTGAATTCCATTCCCTACAGCTTTTATCCCTGGCTGGCCCTGCTATTTGTGTTTGCTGTAGCCTGGTCGCAGCGAGACTTTGGGCCGATGTACCGGGCGGAAGTGCGGGCGCGGTCGACCGGCCAGGTGCTGGGACCAAACGCACGCATTGATGAAGCTGCGGCCGAAGGCCGCGAGTTGCGCCCGCCTGCCGACAAACCACACCGCGCGCGCAATGCCCTGATTCCTATCCTCGTCCTGTTTGTTTCGGTGCTGGGAGGGCTCTACGCAACCGGGGAAGGGGAAACGCTCCGGGAGATCATCGGCAGCGCTGATTCGTACCGGGCGCTCATGTGGGGATCGCTGCTGGGCGTGTTAACAGCGGCAGCCCTTTCGATAGGCCAGCGGATCCTGACGCTCGACGAGACCATGGAGGCCTGGTACGCGGGCCTGCGTTCCATGTTTTTTGCCATGATTATTCTGCTGCTGGCCTGGGCGCTTTCCTCGATTACGGAGGAGCTGCGCACGGCCCAGTATCTGTCGTCGGTGCTCAGCGAGCGACTGGCGCCTGGACTGGTACCGGCGCTTGTGTTTGTGCTGTCTGCTGCCACGGCTTTTGCCACCGGCACAAGCTGGGGAACCATGGGTATTCTGCTGCCGCTGGTTGTGCCCCTGGCCTGGCATGTGCTGGCTGCCAGCGGACTGCATACCGAGGCGGAGTATCACCATATCATCTACTCGACCGTCTCAGCGGTGCTGGCTGGCGCTGTCTGGGGCGACCACTGCTCGCCCATCTCCGACACGACGATTCTTTCGTCGATGGCTTCGGGCTGTGATCATGTGGAGCATGTGCGCACGCAGCTCCCCTATGCGCTGTTTGTCGGACTGGTGGCGGTATTGCTGGGCACGCTGCCGACGGGTTTTGGTTTGCCCTGGTGGGTGGCCATGCCTGTGGCGGCAACTGTGCTGCTGTTTGGGCTGCGGTTGTTCGGAAAGAAAGTTCCGGCATCACCTGAGCCCGTTGAGGGATAAAGGGCACCGGTCGTATCCGTTCGCTGAAGCTCGTTTGTCCCGCTATTCCAGAATTGTGCTTAAAAAGTGGCTGGAATACAGGATAGTTGCTGCCTGAACAAGGCGGTTGATGCAGCTAGAAAAACTGTTGCAAATCCAGAAGCGCACAACCAGGATCCTGCTGAGAAGGATCATGACCTTCGCGAGTCGGAAGGTAAAGAGAGGGAGCATGGCCTAAGGGATTGATTTTTTAAGGAGGAAGAGCTTCTAGTCTGAGAGAGACCCCTCGGTTTTTACTGCCTGGTTTGGTGCCTTTTTGCTGGAAGATTAGGCAAGATGGAGGTCTGGCGCTGCGTCTTAGAGGGGGCCATTCCTATTGAGCAAAAAAGTTTTCCACAGGAGGTTATGAAGCTACCCTGCACGGTGTCTATTGTATTATGAAAGCGTTGGGGCAATGAGCTGAACCAGTAGGGTGTCATGGCCGGGCATGCGACCGGCGGCCGCCCGCTTCGAGGGCCGCAGATTTTGCGGTTGCAGCGTCTGATCGAATGGTTACGCAGTGGGCGTCCACTAACGACGGCGCGTGCGGCGCGTCATTTTGAGGTATCTCGTCGCACGATTGCCAGCGACATTGAGTACCTGCGGCGGTTGGGCGTGCCGGTCGCGTATGATCGCCGACGGCAGACCTACTATCTGGAGGAGCCGTTCACGGACAATCTGCCGTTGATTGCGATGGACCGGGCCGAGCTGGCTGCGTTTCTGGTGGCCCGGTTGGCGTTGGAGGCGTTTGGGGACACACCGGATGCAGCGTTACTGGAGGCCGCGGTTGAGCGTCTGGCAGCGCATCTGCCCGAGCCGATTCATGTGGATCCTGACACGCTCACGCGCACGCTACGCTTCGAGATGGGGCCTCGGCCGCGCACGCCACTGCGCTACCTGGACGTGTTGCGCCGGGCGGCTGCTGAGCAGCGGGTGGTCCATCTGCGCTACTATGCCAACTATGCGGACGCCGTTACCGAGCGCGACGTGGAGCCCTATGCCGTCGTGGCTTACCAGAGCCGCTGGTACCTGGTTGCTTACTGCCGGTTGCGGGAGGCCATGCGGGACTTCCGGATCGACCGCATTCGCCATCTGGAAGTGCGGGAGGAGACGTTTACCCGGCGGCCGGATTTCGACCTGGAAGCGTACCTGGGGCCGGCTTTTGGGATGCACCGGGATGAGCGGACCTATGCAGTGCATCTGCGTTTTTCGCCGTATCAGGCGCGCTGGATTCGGGAAGAGCAGTGGCATCCCAGCCAGGTGCTGATTGAGCGTCCGGACGGGTCGCTGGATGTGCATCTGCAGGTGACGGGGCTGGCCGATGTGGCGCGCTGGGTGCTCAGCTATGGGGCCGAGTGCGAGGTGATCGGTCCGCCGGTGCTGCGCCATCGCATTGCCAGCGAAGCCCGCCGTATGGCGGAGCGTTACGGTGCGCCTGTTTATCGGGGGCCGCACACGCCTTCCCGTTCACAGACGACTTAAACGAGGGGACGTATGCGTCTTCGCCTGTTTTTGACGCCTGCTTGCGAGCCGGTACCGTTTACCTATCCTTATCGGCTGGCGGGGGTGCTGCATCGCTGGCTGGGCCAGAATGACTGGCACGATGGATTGAGTCTGTACAGCTTCGGCTGGCTGCAGGGCGGACGATTGGGAAAAGACGGGTTGTATTTCCCGAAAGGAGCTTTCTGGACGCTCAGTTTCTATGAAGGAGAGCAGGTGCAGCGGGTGGTGGCAGGCATTTTTCGGGAGCCGGCGGTGATTGCGGGCATGGCTGTAGCCGAGGTGCAGGCAGTGCCGATTCCGGTATTTGGGGAGCGGGTGGTATTCCGGGTGGAAAGTCCGGTAGTGGCGCGGCGGGTGCGGGCTGATGGGGGGCGGGATTACCTGACCTGGGCGGATGAAGGAGCCGACGAGGTACTCACGCGCGTCTTTCGGCGCAAGCTGACAGCGGCGGGGCTGGGCCATCTGGCGCCGCAGGCGAGCATGCGTTTTGACCGCCGCTACCGAGGGGCCAAGACCAAGCTCGTGCGCATCAAGGGCATCGATCACCGGGGCAGCATGTGTCCCGTGATTGTCGAAGGTCCGCCTGAGGCGGTGCAATTTGCCTGGCTGGTCGGGGCCGGCGAACTCACCGGCTGTGGCTTCGGCGCCCTGGGGGAGCCGATAGGGCCCTCTGTGCGGGTACGCAGACGTCCACGCCCGAAAAGAAAGGCGCGAAACTAAGCGGATACAGCCATATGGAGACGCTCGTTGGTTTGCGTTGGACCGGACACGCGCTGATTGACATGGGGGTAGCTGTTGTTGTACTGGCCACAGGCAATGAGCGGCCTGAGGAAGTTACGCAGCGCCAGTGGGAACAATGGATGGATGAACTGGAGCAGGATTATCAGGACAAATATCTGCAGAAACCCTGTTCTATCTTGTTTACTTTGAATGCCTTTGATAATCCCTCATGGTCTAAAAAGCCAGAAGAGCGAGCTCAGAAGATTACCCGTACCTTTGAAAGTGCTCGCAACGCTGCGTCACTTCTTGCAGAGGCCTGTACGTTTTTTCCTGAACGTCCGGCCGTAGTTCGCGCTGCCCGGGATCTGTTTCCAATGCTCATGGGCCAACAGCAGCTTAACTTCTACCCGAATGGCCGCTCTGAACTCCCGCTTTCGGCGCTTGCGCTGGGGTGTGTGCTTTCGCTGCCGCGCGTTGCGCCCATTGTCAGCGGACGGGCCATGATCGTAGGAGCCGACGATCCGGAGCTACTGCTTGATCTGTGCGAATACTGGAAAGAAGACCTGGATCGAGAGCTGGCACTGCTTCGAGCTGGCGGAGCCTGGAAAGATCGCAAAGCACCGCGCACGCGTCTGCTGGAAGCGCTGGAGGAGGTGTTTGGGCCTGGCCGGATGCGCCGTTTTGCGTCGGATGAGCGTCTGTCAGGAGTGACGTTGTATCATCTGTCTAATAGTGGTAATGGTCCGGCGGTTGACCTTTACACTGTGCGTCCCCTGGTTAACCGTTTTCTAGCGCGGGCCGAAGCAGCTGCCCATCACCCTCGGTGGAAAGCGCTGGTGCGGGCTTTCTGGCGTCGTCCGAAAGATGGGAGCTATGAACAGGCTATCGTGCAGGGCAAGAAAAAGAAAGGGGCGGCCCCGCTTTCAGCGGAAGAGCGGCTGCAGGCCCGCAACGACGTGTATGAGCTATTGCCCGCTTTGCCAGAAAAAGCTGCACGCTTTGTAAAGCACGTCTTTTTGGGGTTTGCCCAGAACCGGGTTGGGCAGCGTAGAGACTTCCGCACCGACGACATTGATATCTGGCCACTGGTTGAACTGTTTTTAACCGAACTGATGCCAACGATGACGCCGGAACGCATTGAAACGATCCGTCGGCTGGCCGATGAGCTGGCCCATGAGATTCACGCCAATAATGATCGACGTCTGTATCGACAGCTAATGGGTCTGGTCTCCGGAATGAATTCTTACGGGGCATTCCGGGCGCTTCTGATTCGGGCGATTCGGGAGCGTCTGCGCCGGACCAATCAGCTTCTGCTGAGTTTTGACGATTATCTGCTTTTGTTTGAGGAAGGAGAGGGGTTCCCGCGGGCGGACTGGCGCCTGGTGCGGGATCTGGTGCGCATTCGCGTGCTGGAGCAACTGCACCGGGCTGGCTTCTTTGCAGAGGCTCCCGAGTTGCTGGAAGAGGTGCCTGAAGAAGAAGAGGTTGAAGAAGAAACGTGAACCCTAAACCATAGAAAAGCGGCCATGGCTTTCATTACGGGAATTCAGGTGATTCATGCGCCAGCTTCGGCCTTGAACAATGCGGGTATGCAGACAGGCAGTGCTACGGAAAATGCCGTCGTGGTCAAAGCGCTTCGCGTCAATGGCCGGAGCTATCCGTACGTATCGGCGCAGGCGTATCGGTACTGGCTGCGGCGCACGCTGGAGCAGATGCAGCCTGAAGGATGGACGGTCGCTCCCATCTTTCGGGAAAAAAAGGTAGCCTATACAGATGCCAATCCAATCGAATATGCCGATGATGATGTGTTTGGCTATATGCGGGCGCCAGGTAAAAGTATTGAAGCGGCCGACAGCCGGGCTGCCTTTGTCGATGCGACCGAGACCAAGGAGACGGTAACGCGCGTGTCGCCTTTCCGTGTTGGGACGCTGGTGGCGATGAGCGATGGTGTGGTGCAGGATTTCGGCACGATGAGTCGCCACGAAGGCGATCCGGTGCCGCATGAGCATCAGTTTTATCGCGCTTCGCTGAAGGGCATGTTCTCCATTGATCTGGGGCGAATCGGAGTATTTACCTACGAAAACCGTACGGGCTTTCTGAATCTGGACGATACGCGTCGGAAATTGGCGGAAGCGCGTGGGTTGGTGCACGACGAGAAAAACCGGGCATATCGGCTTCCGGACCACGTTCGCCTGCAGCGTATTCGGGCGCTGCTTTCGGCCATGCCGGTGGTAGATGGTGGCGCCAAGCAGGCGTTGCATTATACCGACGTGAATCCTGTCGTTGTGGTGATGGCTGTTGTGCGAGGCGGCAATAATCCGTTCTATTACGCTATTGACGGAGATCGCGAAGGACTGGCGCGTCCCGTACCGGAGGCATTTCAAGAAATTGGGGAAATCTGGGGAGACCAGATTCTGTCGCCCCTGTACATTGGCTGGGTAGAAGGGTACGCTCCTGAAGGACGTCGGCAGTTAGAAGCGATGCGAGAGACGTTGCAACAGGCGTATCCGCATGGCGTGGTGCTGGGGCATCCACGCCGGGTCTTTGCGCAGCTTGCCGACGAACTGAGTCGTCATCCGGAATGGCTGGCATGAGCGAAGAGCGTCTTGAAGCTATCAAGGTGGAGTTGGAAGGGCCGGTGGCATCGTTTCGTTATCCGCATTTTTTGATTGGCCGGCAGCCGACGTATCCGATGCCACCTCCTTCCACCATCTATGGTTTGATCAGCGCGGCGCTGGGGTATTTCCCCGATCCTCATGCGTTGCGCTTTGCCTACCGGTTTGAATGCGCCCGGCAGCGCGTCGATGACGTCGAGACCATATGGTTTGTCCAGCCCAACACCGCCACGCGGGGAGAGGCGGCGAAGAAGAATCTGGAGGCGCAGAGCAATATTCTGCCTCGTGAATGGCTGGTGCATCCGCGCCTGACGCTCTACGTAACGGGTCACGGCCTGGAGGCGCTGTACCAGGCGTTTCGCAGCCCCTCCTATATCCTGACGCTAGGGCGTTCCCAGGAGCTGGTCAGCGTGCGACGTGTTGAGCGCGTTGCGCTGCGTCCGGCTCAGAAAGGGTGGCTGACGCCAGGTTTATTTCCCGTGCACTTCCGGGAATGGGCACCGCTGGCCCCGGCCATTCACATGCCACGCTTTATCACCCCCCGCAGCCGGCGTCAGGTAGAGTGGGACTGGTTCCTGGCGCTGGACGCTCCGGTTCGGCTTACCACGGCGGTTCCAGAACTATGCTGGGCAGAGCTGTCAGATTTGTCTGAGCCGCATCTGCTTTATTTTCATGCTTTCCGTACGTCCTCATGAATGCGGAAGCTTTGCTGGCGAAAAGTCCTGCGCAGGGCGGGGAGTCACTCCCGGCACATACCCGCCAGGTCATTGAGCGATTGCGGCAACTGCGCTGGCGGATGCCATCTCTGGAAGAAGAGCTGGAGCTTCCCGGGCTTTGGGATGCGCTATTTGCAGCGGCCTGGGTGCATGACATGGGAAAGGCTGCTTGCGGATTCCAGGAAATGTTGCAGGGAGGGCCTGCCTGGGGCTATCGCCATGAGGTACTTTCGCTGGCGTTTCTTCTCTGGTTGCTGCAGCCCGGCGATTCTTGCTATCCGCTGGCTGCAGCGGCAGTAGCAGCTCATCATCGAGACTATCCTGTGCTGGCGCGCCAGTACATTGAGGTAGTAGATCCTGCGGATAGCGGAATCAGCGAGCGCTGGCAAGAGATGGATCGGGCTCGACTGGAGGCCCTGGCTCGATGGACTGCCAGCGAGTGGCCCTGCATCGTTGAGCAGGAGAACCTTTGCGTGCAGGTGCCGTCGCTGGAGGCGCTGTTGCAGGACGTGCCGGTATTGCACCGCGAGGGGCCTGAACGCATTTGCCAGGCGCTCACCTGCTATCAGCAATACTTTGAACTTCAGGCTTATCCACCACGGAGAGCGCGGCGACAGGTATGGCTGCGCCGGCGGCAAGCGCTTTTTGTGCGAGGATTAATCCTGCAGGCCGACCGCCTGGCCAGTGCGCAGGCGCCGCCGTTGCGAGCACCTCAATTGCAGGGGGTTGCCTCAGTCCTACCAGCACAGGAAACTGACTGGTATAGCCATCAGCGCAGTGCTTCCCGGCACGTAGGCTCACTGCTATTGGCGGCTCCTACCGGTAGTGGAAAGACGGAAGCAGCGTTGCTCTGGGCACATCGCCAGCTTCGGGAAGGGCGGCGAGGAGCTGTCTGCTATTTGTTGCCTTACCAGGCTAGCTTGAACGCTATGTACCGGCGTTTCGTGGAGCGCTATGGTCTGGAACGGGACGATGTCGCGTTGTTACACAGCCGAGCAGTTCAGGCAGTCTACCGGGAGCTAGTAGGGGCAGCCTCCGAGGAACAGGTAGACGCCTATCAAGCGGCGCAACGCCTGAAAGCGCTGGCCCGATTGCATCAGCAATCCGTACTGCTGGCAACCCCTTACCAGCTATTGCGGGCGGCTTTCCGGCTGCCGGGCTATGAAGGTCAGTGGGCTATGCTGCAAGGGGCGCATCTTATTGTGGATGAAATTCACGGCTACGAACCATTCCGTTTAGGTCTCCTGCTGGGGCTGTTTTCGATGTTGCAGCAGCATTTTGATGTGCGGATTGCTGTAATGACAGCCACCATGCCGTGCTGGCTTCGCACGCTGCTGGCCGGGGAACTGGACGTTACCTGGATGCAGGCCGATGCATCCCTGTACGCGCAGTTCTGCCGCCATCGTCTTTTTTTGAAGGAAGGACGATTGAGCGATGGCCCCATTCTGGAGGAGATAGTTCGGCGCGTGCAGGAGGGGGAAGCAGTACTGGTGGTGACCAATCTGGTCGTTGCAGCCCAGCAACTGGCCAGCGCCTTGGCAGAGAGACTCGGAAGCCGCTGGCCGCAGCAGTGTGATCCTGCGCATGATCCGGTGCTGCTGGTGCACAGCCGGTTTACGGCAGAGGATCGACTGCAACGAGAGGCCATATTGCAGGCCCGGGTAGATGACCGTTCTCGAAAGCAGGGGTTTGTAGTGGTGGCTACTCAGGTGGTAGAGGTCAGTCTGGATGTGGATTTTGATACGATTTATACCGATCCGGCCCCTCTGGAGGCACTGGTGCAGCGTTTTGGACGGGTAAACCGGCGCCGGCGCCATAGAGAACGTCCTGTTTTTGTGATGCGCGAGGCAATGGACTGGACCTGGCCATATCGTCAAGAGGCATTGATGCGACGCACCGTGGCGCACCTGGCCCAGTTTGATGGGGAGTTGATTGACGAAGCTATGATCAGCCAGTGGCTGGATGCGGTTTATGCGCCCGAGATTCCTGGGCTTTTAGAGCAGGTAGCACGTGGACGCCGCTCGTACGAAGAGGTAGCAGGGCCAGAGCGCCTGATAGCCTTCGAGTCGGATCCGAGCCGGGAAGATCAATTCGACGCACTGTTTGACGGGTACGAAGTATTGCCCCTTCCCTTACAGGAGGAATTTCTACGGCGCATTGAGAAGGGGGCGTACGTTGAGGCCTACGGGCTGCTTGTGCCGGTATCGCGGGGACGTTTCCATGCGTTTCGGCAACAGCATGCCCTGACGCGATTGCAGGAATATCGGGTGTGGGTGGCCGATTGTGGATATGATGCCTGCCTGGGGCTCCAGCCGGATGTTTCCGAGCTAACAGCGTACATGATATAGCATATGCAATTTTCCGTCACCGGTACGCTGGTAAACTATTTCGTGCTATGCCGGCGCAAGGTGTGGCTGGCCGTGCATGGGCTCTGGATGGAGCAGGAGTCGGAGGCTGTGGCGCTGGGGAAGCTGTTGGATGAGACGACCTACGCCGAAGAGCTGCGCCACGTGAATGTGGAGCTTGAAGGTCCGGATGGACTGCACCTGGCCGGCCGCATTGACTGGGCCGAGCTGCGCGACGGGGTGCTGCACGAGACCAAACGAAGCCCGACAGCCCTTGAGGCGCATCGCTGGCAGCTTCGCTTTTACCTGTGGCTGCTCAAGCTGCAGGGCGTGTGCCGAAAGGATGGGCAGCCGTTTGTGGGACAGCTCAATTTTCCGCGCCAGCGCCGCACCGAGACCGTCACGCTGACGGCTGCCGATGAGCAGCAGCTGGGTGAAATGGTGCGTGCTATCCGTCAGATAGCTGCACAGACCGCTCCACCACCCCGCCTCGAAAACCGCCGCTTCTGCAAAAAATGTGCATATGAGGAGTTATGTTTTGGATGAAATGGTGTCTATAATAAAGAAAGCAAGTATCCAGATGTTGATTGTCAAACTTGAGACAGTAACGCCGCTATTTTTAGCGGGCGCCGACCCTCGCGGAGCGCCCGAGTTGCGGGCAGCCTCAGTGCGAGGTGCATTGCGGTATTGGCTTCGAGCGCTCTTGGGCGGGGTTATCGGCGATCAAAACTGGGATGCTCTGCGCAAAGCTGAGGCCGCCGTTTGGGGAAGCACCAAAACCGGCGCTTCACCAGTCGTGGTGCGGATGTATGGCAAGTTGCGATCAGATTATTATCAGCCGCTATTACACAATCCTAAAAAGAAGTTCACTTTCCGGGGAATAAGTCCAGGACAGACTTTATGCCTTGAGCTTTCTCCTCGTCCCCCTTATAGAGAGGTAAGCTCTTTTGTGCTGTCTGTTACTGTCCTCTGGCTTTTACTTGGTGGTTTAGGCAAACGATCAAGACGTGGCTTTGGTACGCTCCAATTTCCAGAGGGCATACCAAGACAGCCATTTACACACGATGCTTATAAAAACATGAGTAAATTCGAGCAGACTTTGCAACAAGTTATCGAAAAAGCCCAAAATGAGGCCCAGAGCCACATAAGTACGCTTCAAATCGCTGCAGGTACACCGAATAATCTTCCTGCCTTTCCTCTTCTGCATTCCAACCATACAAAGATTCTTTTCTGCAGAAATAAGTTTTCAACTTGGGAAACAGCAATGATGGACTTTTGGAGATTACTACGGGGCGATCAATACCGGGACGATCCTGTTTTCGGTTTTGCCGGTCAGGCTGGGCGGCAAGCATCTCCTCTACATCTGCGAATCATTAAGATTGACAAGAGCTATCACCTTCTCCTGACTGCTTTTCGGAGCCGTTTCCAAAGTCGTGACCCAGATTGGAGGAAACTACAAGATTTCTTGAGAGACTGTGCTCACAGGTGGCAAGGAACGTGGATAATGGGAAAAAACATCAAATGGTGAATCGCTGGTCACAGAAAATCGTTGCCTTCCTGCACGACCCGCCGGGAAAGGCGCTGGTCCTGCGCTCGGTGTCTCATGATCCCCATGCTCAACTCGCTGAGGCGTTGCAGCAAATCGTGCTGGGGCGCCCGTCTGAGGCAGGGGAAAAGGAGCGAGCGGTAAAAGCGGACCATATCGCTTCGGCGGCTGACCGAGTAAACTTTCCTGAGCGGGCCACTGCATACTGGGACCGGGTCAACGCTATGCTCACTCATCCTCTTGCAGCAGGCACGCCACCTCAGTCTGTACCGCTACCGGCTCAAGATCTTCCGCAGCTGGACAATGAAATACAGGAAGAAGCTGGCCATCGTGTCCTCCGATCATGGATTACTCAGCTGGCTGCACAGCCCGACAGCGAAAAGCGTCTGTATTTCCACATATGGAGACTTTTGTACGCAGAACTTGCCCGGCGGACAAGCCTCAGAGGATGGGTGCGCCTGCTTCCGGCCGATACCCGCCAGCCTGATCATCCACTTGAGCAGCACCTTTCGATCACGGCAGCCATTGCGGATGCCTTGCCTGAGCCTGCGTTCTTAGTCTTTTCTATTGGGCCTGTGCAAGAATTCATCGCTGCTGCCCGGCGTACGCAGGATCTGTGGATGGGAAGCTGGCTGCTTTCCTATCTCACGTGGAGAGCGATCGAAAGCCTGGCAGAGGAATATGGCCCCGATGTGGTCGTTTTCCCTTCACTTCGCGGACAGCCCCTGTGTGACCATTGGCTACATACAACGCACAATCTTCCCTGCCGACCTTCCGAAGCTGATCTTGCCCGGCCTACATTTCCTAATAAGTTTGTAGCCCTGCTGTCCATCCAGGAAGCTGCGAGGGGGGCAGAGAAGGCAGAGAAGGCAGTTCGGGAGGAATGGAAGCAACTGAGCGAAGCACTTTATCAAGAGCTATCCGTTTGTTTTCCTGCTGATGAACAAACGCGGCAGCTGTGGGAGGCCCAAATCCAACAGCATCTGGAAGTGTACTGGGTGGTGCTGCCCTGGATTGGTGCCGATAACGCACCTGGGAAACCTCAGGCAGAGGCTGTCAAAGCAACGTATCGAGCGCTTTTGCCTCCGGATGGTTCATGGCCATTCGAAGAGATCTATCAGGTCTTGGATCAAAGTGGGCGGTATGACCCCAACTGGGGAACGGTCTATAGCCTGCTCTATGATCTTGCAGACCGCGCCTTCAATGCACGGAAAAATCTGCGCAACTTCGAGCCTGTCTGCGAAGAAGGACCGAAATGTACACTCTGCGGACAGCGTGCCGCTCTGCGCTCCAAACAACATAATGCACGCAGGTTCTGGGGGCAGACTGCTAACAGCCGGCGTGCTCAGAGAAAATATGACATCAAACCCGATGGGAAAGAGCGCCTCTGCGCCGTCTGTGCGGTGAAGCGGTTCGTCCAGCGGGAGGTTTTAGCGCAGAAGATAGGGCTCCGGAGCAGTTTTCCTTCCACAAGCGAGATTTCGGCTGCAACTTTCAAGGCACAGGTTCTGGATAATCTTGATGACACACACATCAAACAGGCTTTGCAAACCTTTTTCGATCACGTCGACCAGATTCAACTTCCTCAAACAGTCTCTGAAGATGCTATCCCCTATTTGCAGGCCAAAGCAAGGAGCCGTGGAGAACTTGCGCAAAAGCTTTTGCGCCTGGACGGCGAATATCTTTTCTCAGAGGCCTGGACGCCCAACGTTCTAGAAGAGACTATTCCTGGTATAACAGCAGAGCAAGCTCAGGAAGGCCGCCGATGCCTTAATCAGCTCTACGAGGCCATAGATATGAGGCCTAAAAAATACTACGCTGTTCTCTATATGGACGGCGATCAAATGGGCCGATGGCTCAGCGGTACGCACGAGAAGCTGGCCAGCTTCGCAAGCATTTTACATCCCGACGTTGCAAACGTTTTGCAAAACGACGCTCAATGGCAGCGAGTCTTGAACCAGAGGCGTTTCATTACGCCAGCAGTTCATGCAGCGATTTCGAGTGCACTGGCCAGCTTTTCGCTTAAACTTGTGCGCTATGTGATTGAAGAGCGCTATGCTGGTCGGGTGGTGTATGCGGGTGGGGATGATGTGCTGGCGCTTCTTCCTATGGACCATGTGCTGCCAGCCGCAAGGGAGCTCAGGGCTCTTTTCTCAGGGGAAGTCAAGGTTGGATGCAGTGACCGAAACACTGATCTACGGCAAGCCGCTTGGGAGGTGGCTTTCAAAGATGACCAGTGCACAGGATATCTGGTTTTTGATGGAGAGCCATTGCTCACAATGGGGCCAGGAGCAACGGCCTCTATTGGGGTAGCCATTGCGCATCATCTGCAGCCGCTGGATCTGGCGCTCCAGGCTGCTCGCCGCGCCGAACACCGTGCCAAACAGGTTTGGGAGCGCAATGCCCTTGCTATCGAAGTGCTCAAGCGCTCTGGCGAAGCGCTTTCTGTCGGGACAAAATGGTTTTATGACGGGGTACCCGATGCTGTTGGTGACTTTATAGCCTTTTGTGAGCTGCTTGAAAAAGAGCAACTGAGCGGTAGATTTCCTTATGCTGTGCACGCTGTGGCCCGAACGCTTTGTGGTGTACCTGAAGAAGCGCAAAAAGCAGAACTTCGGCGCCTTATTAGGCGCCAGGCTGGTGAAAGCTTGAGCCAGGAGGAGAAAAAAAGGCTGGCCGAAGATTGGTCAGATAAGCTGATGCGATTAGCGCAGGGAATGGTAGCCCAATGGCCAAAAAACGGAGGAAGAGCCATGCAAGAGATCAAAAGAATAGGACTTGAAGAGGTAGCCCAATGGCTCCTGGTGTGCTCATTCATCGTCCGGGGAGGTAAGCAATGAGCTTTGATCTTTTGATCGAGCCGCACGACGTGTTGCTCTTTCGCGACGGCAGACCCTTTACGGCGGGGGAAGATACGCGTGCACGCAGTCTCTTCCCGCCTACACCTTTTACCATACAGGGCGCAATTCGGGCACGGATGCTTTTTTCAAGCGGCGTAAGCCCGGCTGATTATGCGAGCTCAAATCCTTCGCCACAAGCCCAGCAATTGCATCAGAAAATTGGCGTGCCGGGCCAGGATTATGGGAGTCTGCGCTTGCGAGGTCCACTTCTGGTTCGCAAGAAAAGTGAGAATTGGACGCTTTACTTTCCTGCGCCAGCTGATGTACTAAAGGAAGAAGGTAGCCGCTATACGCTACTGAAGCCTTTGAAAGGTAACGAGCTTTCGTATAAGACCAATTTATCAGATAATTTGCTGCTTTCCTGGATACGAACCATTGACCGTCTTAAAGAAGCGCGTGGCTGGATTAGCGCAGAAGATTTCCAACGTTACCTGAGCGGTCAGGCGCCGCAGCGCGTGTTGTGTGAAGAAGAGTTCGTTGTCCGAGAGCCTCGTATAGGCATTGCAATAGAGCGTGGACGCCGCACCACACGGGAAGGACATCTGTATATAGCGGAGTTTTTGCGGCTCAAAGATGAGGTGGCGCTGTGGGTGCGTGTGGATGGAATAGAGCCAGGGGATTTCGGGCCCAAAAAGGGAATTATCCAGTTAGGCGGGGAGGCGCGGGCAGCCTATTACTGCCTACTGGATAACTTGCTTGATGCGATACCCGCTCCACCTGATCAGCTTCCAGAGTACTTTAAAGTTGTGCTGCTTACGCCAGCGTGGTTTAGCGGAGGCTGGCATCCAGCAAACGGAAGCTGGTCTCGGTTCTTCAACGGTTCGGTCCAACTGATTTCGGCTATTGTGCCACGCTATCAGTCAATTGGAGGAGCTTATGTGGATGACCGGCGTCGCCGCACAAACTTCCAGAAGCCTATGCGTCGTTTTGTACCTGCAGGGAGCGTGTTCTTTTTCAAATGCAACGACACCGTCACCTGGAACGGCAACCCCTTTACCGAGACGCCAGCAGGTGAAGGCGATTTCGGACAGATTGGATTCGGCTTCTGTGCAATTGGTTCGTGGAATTACGCCTGAAGGAGGTCGCCATGTTTGACAAAAGCGCGATCCTGTTTTGCTACACCGAGACCCCGCTCCATGCGGGCAGTGGAACGAGTCTCGGCATTGTGGACTTGCCCATCCAGCGCGAGCGCGCCACGGGCTATCCGATGGTGCAAGCCTCAAGCTTAAAAGGATGCCTGCGTGACATAGCCAATCGCACCGATAAGAAAAACGTTGAAATTGTATTTGGACCCGAGCAAGATCCAAGCGCGCATGCGGGCGCTTTATCTGTAGGGGATGCACGTATACTGCTCTTCCCGGTGCGCTCTCTTGTCGGAGTGTTTGCTTGGGTGACCAGCCAGAATGTGCTGGCACGTTTTCGACGCGATGCACAGTTGGCAGAATTGAGCGTGGATTGGACCGAAACAGGGCCAGGTGCGGACAATGCCGCCTTTGTTGCACAGGATAGTATGGTTGTAGCAAATGAGAGGGTTGTGCTGGAGGAGTTTGCATTTGAGGCGCAGACGAATACAGCAGTCAAACAAATCGCAGATTGGCTTGCGCAACAGGCGTTGCCAGTCAGCGATGAGTATCGCTATTGGCGCGAGACGCTTGCCAAACGTCTGGTAATTCTGCCAGAAACGGCTTTTCGGGATTTCGTACAGTTTTCCACCGAAGTCGTTAGCCGCGTCCGTATTGATGATGTGAAAAAGACTGTAGCCCAGGGCGCGCTCTGGACCGAAGAGCACTTGCCCTCCGACACGTTGCTTTACGCGACGCTCTTTGCCAGTAAACCCAGGGTAAATAGTAATCTGTCTGAGCTTCAGGATGCACAGGCTGTTCTGAATTTTGTGAAAGGCTGCGTGGATGGTAGACGGATGCAACTAGGAGGTGACAGCACCGTCGGACGCGGGTTCGTCAAAGTGCGTCTGGTCCAACAATAAGGAGACTTGTGCTATGGCAAGCCAACAGCAAACCCTTGAACAGAAGCGGGCGCAACAAGCATGGAGAGACATTCAGAGCGTTGTCAACCGTTCTGACGATTTCAAAAAGAAATATGGCAGTCTTGCCCGTCGTGTGCCGATGCTTGTGCTCACAAACGGCCTGGGACAGACACTGGCGTTTTTGTTGTCAAAGGCAAAGTTTAAAGAGTCGAAACGCGGAGTAGACGCTGAGGCAAGCGGTGCAGTGTTCGAGCATCTGTCGGCTTGGACAATGCGCCAGATAGCCCCCGATGCAGGCAGTCAGAATCTGCTTGATTGGGTACTTCAAAGCGACAGCGCTACCTACCGCCGCGCAACGGCAGAAGCTTTAGCGTATCTCTCATGGCTCAAACGTTTTGCTGAAGCAGAACTGCCTACAGAGGGAGATTAAATCATGCGACCGCAGCGACGATTCCGAAGGGAACGGGGTGGCCGTACCTCAGGGCCACCTCGAGCGGGTGGCCCCCCGGCCGGCTCTCAAGAGGCTTACCCGCTTCCGCAGGATACGTGTGCTCTTGCCCGGTCACGGGAAGTCCAGTGCCACAATTACGGTTTGCGGCTGGATCGGCTGCTACCTTGCGATGCCCAGACGTGGGAGCTGACCAGGCGGGCTAAAGAACGATTTACTAGCCCGGTGAATGGGAGAAAAGTTCTGAGATTTACGCAATCGGATCTTTCCCATCTTATCAATGCTTATGCAGTTCGGTGGAAAGCCATGCTCGACGATTACCGTGAGCATGGGTATGAGGTGTGTTCCTTCTCGATGCACACTGCCAGTCGTGTGATCGTTGGTCTGGGTGCAGAAAGTGTGCTGGAGACAAGCATCCGCCTGCATCGCATCTACGGTTTTCCCATTATTCCTGGGAGTGCGCTTAAAGGCCTGGCTCGGTCGTTTGCAGAACTGATAGAAAACAAGAACGAAACCGACGCGACCTTTGCCGCTGTGTTTGGTAAATCTCCACCCGATGCCAGTGCTGGCCAGGTCATCTTCTTCGACGCTGTGCCTGCAGATCCAGAAAGATTGCAACTGGACTTGGACGTAATGAATCCGCATTACAGTCAATACTATCAGGGGGGCAATATTCCTCCTGCAGACTACCTGAATCCGATCCCTGTTTTCTTTCTCGCTATTGCGCCGGACAGCGAGTTTCTGTTTGCGGTTGCTTCTAGGAAGCCCAGGCTGGCTCAGCAAGCACAGAGCTGGCTTCAGGCTGGGTTGCAGGAAATGGGGGTTGGGGCAAAGACAACTGTAGGATATGGGTTATGGAAGTCACAGCAACACCAGACTATAACTGCAACGTCGGAAAGTATAGAAGAAACTCAGGCAGACTCTGAAAGAGAAAAAAAGCCAGACTATCCTGAGCCTATCGAGCGAATTACACCGAAAACTGAACGTATACCCGCACAGGTTTTAGATAATTCCCGAAATCCTATCCGAGTCAGGTTGCTTGCTAAAGGATATGAGAACGAAGTATTTGAGTGTTACGGAGTACGTAACCTTTCATCCTTTCCTCCAGGTACGTACATATGGGTTAAAATCGCAGAATTCGATAAAAAGACACAGCGCATCAGAAAAGTCAGTCTTGCAGCATTATGGCGTCCTTGAAAGCGCTCACGTTTCTTGGCACGGGTCCTTATAAGACCGTCACTTACATCTGGCATGACGGTCAAAAGTGTCAAACTCACCTGTTTCCTGAGGCAGTTGCCCGCATCTTTCGACCTGAAAAGATTCTGGTTTTTGTAACGCCGCAGGCAAGAGCGCGTGAGCATTTTCAGTCGCTCAAGGAGCGAATGGGCAATAAACTGCAACCGGAGAATATCCCTGAAGGTAGGTCTGAAGCTGAACTCTGGCAGATTTTCGATTGTGTTGCCTCTTCGGTCGATGAGGGCGATACGGTTATTCTGGACATCACCCACGCTTTTCGTTCTATCCCGATGATAGTGTTCGCCGTCGCGGCGTATTTGCGACGGACAAAAGGCGTGACCATTCGGCATATCGTGTACGGTGCCTACGAAGCCCGCGAGCCTTTTCGCGAACCGCCTCAACCTGAAGACCGGGCACCCATCTTTGACCTGACACTGCTCTTGGATTTGCTGGACTGGCTAAGTGGGACGGAGTTTATGCTGCAACGCAGCGACGCTACCTTGCTGGCTGAACGGTTAGAGAGTGTCCACCAACAGGCATGGAAAACGCGAGCAGGTGACGATTTGCCAAGGCGTCTGCAGGGAGTTGCTAAGCAGCTGCGCTCCTTTTCCCAGGCGCTACATCTGGCGCGTCCACGCAATGTGATGGATAAGGCAGCCCGCTTGCTGCCCGTTTTACAGGAGGTTGCTTCAGAAGCGGAGCGCTGGGCAAAACCCTTTGCGGTCATTCTGGAGCAAATTCACGCAGAAATCGCTCCGTTTGCTCACGATGCACCGGACCGACTGGACCGAGAAAACCTGCAAAAACAACTGGCGCTCATTGAGCACCTGGTAAAAAAAGGCCTATGGATGCAGGCAGTAACGCTCGCGCGAGAGTGGGTGGTCTCCTGGGTAGTACTCCAGAAAGGCGATGGCGATTGGCTGGACAAAAATTACCGCGAACAGCAAATTGAACGCGTGCTGGGAGCAGCGGTCCGAAAGCTTCAGCAAGAAAAGACAGAGGAAGTACCTGCATGGTTTGATAGCCTGCCTGAGCGTGAACAAGTTGTTCAGGTGTGGGATTGGCTCCTTCAGCTTCGGAACGATGTAGCGCACTGTGGGATGAGACAGCGGGCTGCCAGCATTCAGAGCATCGCGCGGCGGACCAAGGAAATACCTAAACGTTTAGAGGTGCTGATGCATAACGCTCCCGACCATGTGCTCTGCGGGGGACGAGTCGAGATCGACTTGAAGAGCCTGTATGGCGAAGTGGCCAAACTGGAGGAGCTGTCAGTTTATCTTGAGCAGGCAAAAACACTTGCAGGTGAGGGTAATGAAGTGGTGTTGACAGGCCAGGCACCTGTATGGCTGTATCTTGCCGTTGCGCATGCGCTGCACGGAAAAGTGCGACGATTGGTGTATGCCTCTCCTGTAACTGGCGAAGTATGCATCTTTGACCATTCGCCCGAATAACGTGTGCCCATGCATTACCTGGCGCTGGATATTGAGACGTGTCCGCTGCCGAAAGACGGGTATTCCGAGCAGCAGCAGGCGCGACTGGCGCGGGAAATGCACTTTCAGCGGCAACGCGAGCCGGATCTGCCGGAAGACCATCTGGCGCTTCGGGCGGCCAGCTTGCATCCGCTGCTGAGCTGGATCGTCTGCATCTCGGTCCAACGCGCCGAAGACGATCCCTCACGGCCCAACCCGCCGTACACGTACGCCGCCGAAACGCCTGAGGAAGAATGCGGCATGCTCGAGCGTTTCTGGCGGGACATCCAGCGCCTTGTCGACCGCGGCGAAAAAATCTGCTGGATCACGTTCAACGGCAAACGGTTCGACGTGCCCTTTCTGCTGGCGCGTACGCTCCACCATGGCCTGCTGCCTGTTGCCTGCGGACTGCTGGACAATTACCCGTACCGGAATTTCCCGCACTGTGATCTGTTCAGTTTATTCTGGGGCATTAATCTGGGATTGGAGGATCTGTGTGCGCTGCTGCATATCCCCAGTCCGAAAATGCATGGTGATGGAAGCCTGGTGTACCAATTGCTGAAGACCGAAGGTATCGACGGTGTGCGGCGCTATTGCGAAGCCGATGTGGAGGCGACGCTGAAGTGCTTTGCTCGGCTACTGCCACTGCTTCCTCGGGACTGCCAACCCCCTCGGTCAGAAGGAAAATGAAGCGCCCGTATTACATTTTTTCCAGCGGACGACTCCGCCGCCGGCAGAACACGCTTTTTTTTGAAAAGGCAGCCGGCAAGCGCATTCCGGATGACCAGGACGAAACAGGGGCGCCTTCGGGTACGCCTACCGGAGAACGTATCCCGTTTCCGGTTGAGCAGGTCGATAGCCTGTATTTTTTTGGCGAGGTGGATCTGAACTCCAAGCTGCTCACTTTTCTGGCACGCCACGATATCCCGGCGCACTTCTACGACTATTACGGAAACTACACCGGCACCTACATTCCCCGTGACTATTTGCACAGCGGACGATTGCGCATTGAACAGGTGCTGCACTACGTGCGGCCAAAGCGACGGCTTTATTTAGCACGGGCTATCGTGGAGGCAGCCACCTACAATCTACTCCGCGTGCTGCGCTACTACGTCAATCGCCTGGAAGGGGCTCCGCAGCAGGCGGTGGCGCAGGCTATTGCGGTTATCGGTCAGGAGCGCGCGCAGCTCAAAACCGTGGAAAAGATTCCGGAGCTCATGGGCATTGAGGGCCGCAGCCGAGATGCGTACTATGGGGCCTGGCCAGCTATTCTGGCCCATGGTCCAGGCGAGGCGTTTGCCTTTGAGAAACGCGAGCGGCGACCCCCTTCGAATGAACTAAACGCGCTCATTAGCTTTGGCAATAGTCTCTGCTATACAACAACGATTCGGCAGATTCATCGCACCGCGCTGGATCCGACTATTTCCTACCTGCATGAGCCCGGCGAGCGCCGCTTTTCGCTGGCTCTGGATCTGGCAGAGATTTTTAAGCCTATTCTGGTAGACCGGGCCATTTTTCGTCTGATAAAAACCGGACAAATTACGCCCCGACATTTTGAAGCGCGCCTGGGTGGCATTTATCTCAAAGAAGAGGGGCGGCGCATCTTTGTGCAGCACTGGGATGAGCGATTGCGCCAGACTGTGTATCATCGGCGACTGGAACGACATGTCAGCTATGAACGGCTCATTCGGCTGGAGTGTTACAAGCTGATTCGGCACCTGTTGGATCCAAAGCAGGAGCGATACCGCGGGCTGCACATGTGGTGGTAATTAAAGAAAACGGCCTGTATGTCCTTGTTCAGTGCCGAGCACGAGCCGACGATGGTAGCGCACGTCGCGCAATTCATAGAAGATGACCACATCTTCATCTGGGTTCATGAGTTGACGGGCTTCGTGATGTAATCGTCGGAATTGCGCTTCGGTCAGCTCACCTTCAAAGACAGATCGTTGGACCCAGGTCAGGTACCGACGAAAGAGCTTGAGCATTTTGCCTACGCGTCGGACGTTGACGTCATAAACAGCAATGTAGTAAGGCATCGTAACAGACTGTATTTCTTGCAAAAGGAACGGCGGAGAAGTCGTCGGCCTCCAAAATAACAAGAAAGAATCAGCAAGACAAAACGCTGATGGTCTCCAGAGCTTTGAAGTAACTTTCGGAAACGTAATGGATTATAAGAAGTCGTCGGTCTGCCAGGGTGGGAGAGGAGACCGAAGGCCGACGATCTGGATCGATTGACAATCCTTGTAAAATCGCTTATAATATACCAAAGAGGTAGGTTTTACCTTGATGTATCAGGGCTTTTAATCGCACCTATTTGGTATTGAAATTTTTCAAAAATGAAGATTATATGGTTTCATTCGAACCTTTTAATCGCACCTATTTGGTATTGAAATTCGATAATGGAATTGAAAAAGTCAATAGGTTTGAGACTTTTAATCGCACCTATTTGGTATTGAAATGTAGTCGTGCGTCAACGTCTTCATGGCTTTTGCAGGCTTTTAATCGCACCTATTTGGTATTGAAATTGATAGTAAGCCGTTCCATAGCTCCACCTATTTGTTCTTTTAATCGCACCTATTTGGTATTGAAATAACGTACTGAGAAGTACGTTCTGGCGTGTTTGGTGCTTTTAATCGCACCTATTTGGTATTGAAATGTATTTGTTCTTTGAAGATTTGATGAAGAACGGAAAGACTTTTAATCGCACCTA